>NZ_LYVQ01000030.1 GCF_001984095.1 Pelomonas sp. KK5 | reverse complement strand
CCGAGGAAGCCCACCAGCACCGAGGCGACCAGCTTGCCGTCCACGCGCCGGGCGCCGGCCACCAGCACCGCGCCGCCCAGCAGGAACATCGCCATCCAGATGCTGGACATGTAGTTCAGCGTCATCGCGGTCGCCAGCGGCAGGCGGCTGATCGAGTAGAACCACAGCGACAGCGCGGCCACGCCCGACAGGCTGCGCCAGAAGTGCATCGCCGGCACCGGCGTGCGCAGCGGCACGCCGCTCATGCGGCACATCGTGCCCAGCATCGCCATCCCGATCAGGCCGCGGTACATGACGATCTCGCCGGCGCTGTAGATGTCGGACGCCAGCTTGACGCAGACACCCATCAGCGAGAACAGCAGCGTCGCCGCGATCATCAGCAACGCAGGCGGCACGTGTTCAACCCCGGAAGTTCATTTCGCGGCGATACCACTCGTGGAAGTGCAGCATGCCGTCCTCCATCGGGCTCTGGTACGGGCCGACCTCATTGTCCCCGCGCTCCATCAGCGCGCGGCGGCCGGCGTCCATGCGCTCGGCGATCTCGTCGTCTTCCTTGCAGGTCTCCATATAGGCGGCCTGGTGGGCCTCGACGAAGTCGCGCTCGAAGGCGGCGATCTCCTCGGGGTAGTAGAACTCGACGATGTTGGTGGTCTTCTGCGGGCCCTTGGGGAACAGCGTGGAGACCACCAGCACATGCGGATACCACTCGACCATGATGTGCGGGTAGTAGGTCAGCCAGATCGCGCCCTGCTCGGGCGGACGGCCGCCGCGGAACTTCAGCAGCTCATCGTGCCAGCGCTGGTACACGGCCGAGCCGGGGCGCTCCAGCTCGCGGTTCACGCCCACCGTCTGCACCGAGTGGTGGCGGCCGAACTCCCAGCTCAGGTCCTCGCAGGTGACGAACTGGCCCAGGCCCGGGTGGAAGGGGCCGACGTGGTAGTCCTCGAGGTAGACCTCGATGAAGGTCTTCCAGTTGTAGTCGCACTCGTGAATCTGCACCTTGTCCAGCACATAACCGTCAAAGTCCAGTGAGCCGCGCGGGCCCAGCGACTGCAGGTGCGCGGCGACGTCGTGGCCGTTGTCCTCGAACAGCAGGCCGTTCCATTCGCGCACCTTGTAACGATTCAGGTGCAGGCAGGGGTCCTGCTTGAAGTGCGGGGCGCCGACCAGTTCGCCCTTGAGGTTGTAGGTCCAGCGGTGCAGCGGGCAGACGATGTTGGTCTTCGCGTTGCCGACCTGGCCGCGGCCACGCAGCATCAGCGCCTGGCGGTGGCGGCAGACGTTGGAGATCAGCTCGATGCCCTCGGGCGTGCGCACCAGCGTGCGGCCCTCGCCCTCCTGCGGCAGCGCGTAGTAGTCGCCGACTTCGGGGACCGCAAGCGAGTGGCCCAGGTAACGGGGACCGTGCTGGAAGATCAGTTCCTGCTCGCGGCGAAACAGGGCATCGTCGAAATACGACGTGACGGGCAACTGGGTGGGCTGCGGGGTTTGCTGTCGGATCAGCGCGGGGTTCAGGATGCTGTTGCTGCTCAGGTCGGACATGATCCAGACGGGCTCTTTCGAGAAACCAATGTCAACCCCCCGGCCGGGCCAGCCTTGGTGCGGCTTCGGCGCCTGCGCGGGTTTGTTTGTCAAAAAAGGATGCGCCGCTCGCGCGGGCAGGGGGCGGATTGTACCCAAGGCCCGCAATGCGCCGATTTCGTGCGTTAGCAGGCGCCCGCGCACCCGTGGCGGATGGCCGACAGGCCCCCGCTTGGTGCTGACTACAATCGAAGTTTCGACGTTTGAAGTATGAGCCGAACATCCGCACCCGCAGCGCCGTCGCCCGACGCGACGCCCGCCACCTACGAGGAAGCCCTCGGGGAACTGGAACGCCTGGTTGCGGCCATGGAAGGCCAGCAGCTGCCGCTGGACCAGCTGCTGCAAAGCTACAAGCGCGGGGCGGAACTGTTGGGGTTCTGCCGGGCTCGTCTCGAGGCCGTAGAACAACAAGTCAAGGTTCTCGAAGGCGATGGATTGAAGTCATGGGGAGAGTCCTGAGCGTGGATGCGGGTGTTTTCGAGCAATGGATGCAGCGTCGCCTGCATGCCTTCGAGCTGGCGCTGGATGGTTTCGTGCCTGCCAGCGCGCCGGCCGGGCTGGGCGAGGCGATGCGCTATGCGGTGCTCGGCGGCGGCAAGCGGCTGCGGCCGCTGCTGGTGATGGCGGCCTGCGAGGCCGTCGAGGGCCATGACGAGGCCGCCATGCGCGCCGCCTGTTCGGTCGAACTGATCCACGCCTATTCGCTGGTCCACGACGACATGCCCTGCATGGATGACGACGTGTTGCGCCGCGGCAAGCCGACCACGCACGTGGCCTACGGCGAGGCCAAGGCCATGCTGGCCGGCGATGCGATGCAGGCGCTGGCCTTCGACGTGCTGACGCCCGACGAAGGCGTGGAGCCCGCGCTGCAGGCCCAGTTGTGCCGCCTGCTGGCCCGCTCGGCCGGCTACGACGGCATGGCCGGCGGCCAGGCGATCGACCTGGCCAGCGTGGGCCTGCCGCTGGACGAGGCCACGCTGCGCGACATGCACCGCCGCAAGACCGGCGTGCTGCTGCAGGCCAGCGTGATGATGGGCGCCGCCTGCGGCCGCATCGATGCGCGCGCCGCCCAGGGCCTGAGCGACTACGGCGCCGCGCTGGGCCTGGCCTTCCAGGTGGTGGACGACATCCTCGACGTGACCCAGGATTCCGCCGTGCTGGGCAAGACCGCCGGCAAGGACCAGGACGCCAACAAGCCCACCTACGTCAGCGTGCTGGGCCTGGAGCCCGCCCGGCGCCTGGCGCTGCAGCTGTGCGACGAGGCCCATGCCGCGCTGAGCGCCAGCGGCCTGGCCAACACCACCTGGCTGCGCCAGCTGGCCGACATGGTGGTCGAGCGCCACCACTGAACCGAGACACGATGAGCTATCCACTGCTGGAAACCATCAACACCCCGGCCGACCTTCGCCGCCTGCCGCGGACGGAGCTGCCGCGCCTTGCCGGCGAACTTCGCAGTTATGTGCTGGACAGCGTCGCCAAGACCGGCGGCCACCTGGGCTCCAACCTGGGCACGGTCGAGCTGACCGTGGCACTGCACTACGTCTACAACACGCCGCATGACCGGCTGGTGTGGGACGTGGGCCACCAGACCTATCCGCACAAGGTGCTGACCGGCCGCCGCGAGCAGATGTGCACGCTGCGCCAGCTCGGCGGCATCAGCGGCTTCCCGCGCCGCGAGGAAAGCGAGTACGACACCTTCGGCGTCGGCCATTCGTCCACCTCGATCTCGGCCGCCCACGGCATGGCCATGGCCGCCAAGCTCAAGGGCGAGGACCGCAAGGCCGTGGCCATCATCGGCGACGGCTCGATGACCGCCGGCCAGGCCTTCGAAGCGCTGAACAACGCCGGCGTGCCGCACGGCGGCCTGCTGGGCGACCTGCTGGTGATCCTGAACGACAACGACATGTCGATCAGCCCGCCGGTCGGCGCGCTGAACAAGTACCTGGCGCGGCTGATGAGCGGCAGCTTCTACGCCTCGGCCCGCGAGGGCGCGAAGTCGGTGCTGAAGAACACGCCGCTGTACGAATTCGCCCGGCGCTTCGAGGAGCACACCAAGGGCATGGTCGTGCCGGGCACGATCTTCGAGGAGTTCGGCTTCAACTACGTGGGCCCGATCGACGGCCACGACCTGGAGTCGCTGATCCCGACGCTGGAGAACCTGCGCGGCAAGAAGGGCCCGCAGTTCCTGCACATCGTCACCAAGAAGGGTGCCGGCTACAAGCTGGCCGAGGCCGACCCGGTCAAGTACCACGCGGCCGCCGGCAAGTTCGACCCGGCCGTGGGCTTCGTCAAGTCGACGGCGCCGGCCAAGACCACCTTCACCCAGGTCTTCGGCGAGTGGCTGTGCGACATGGCCGAGCAGGACCAGCGCCTCGTGGGCATCACGCCGGCGATGCGCGAGGGCTCGGGCATGGTGGAATTCCACAAGCGCTTCCCGACCCGCTACCACGACGTCGGCATCGCCGAGCAGCATTCGGTCACCTTCGCCGCCGGCATGGCCTGCGAAGGGCTGAAGCCGGTGGTGGCGATCTACTCGACCTTCCTGCAGCGCGCCTACGACCAGATGGTCCACGACGTGGCGATCCAGAACCTGCCGGTGGTGTTCGCGCTGGACCGCGCGGGCATCGTCGGCGCCGACGGCGCCACGCATGCCGGCAACTTCGACATCGCCTTCACCCGCTGCATTCCGAACATGTCGGTGCTGACGCCGGCCGACGAGAACGAATGCCGCCAGGCGCTGACGACCGCCTTCCGGCACGACGGCCCGGTGACGGTGCGCTACCCGCGTGGCGCCGGCGCCGGCATCGCCATCGAGAAGGCCCTGAACGCGCTGCCCTGGGGCAGGGGCGAGATCCGCCGCAGCGGCTCGCGCATCGCGATCCTGTCCTTCGGCACGGTGCTCTACCCGGCGCTGGCCGCGGCCGAGCAGCTCGATGCCACGGTCGCCAACATGCGCTTCGCCAAGCCGCTGGACCACGAGCTGGTGGCCGAGCTGGCGCGCACGCACGAGGCGATCGTGACGGTCGAAGACGCCTGCATCATGGGCGGCGCGGGTTCCGCGGTGCTCGAATCGCTGCAGGCGGCGGGCATCACGACGCCGGTGCTGCAGCTGGGCCTGCCGGACGAGTTCGTCGAGCATGGCGACCAGGGCAAGCTGATGGCGATGTGCGGGCTGGATGCGGCGGGCATCGAGCAGAGCATCCTCAAGCGCTTCGGCGCGCGGCCGGCGCTGGTGCGCACGGCGGCCAACCAATAAGCAATAGCCGCCTCTAGGCTCTCAAGGTGCTTGCAAGAAGCCGCTCGATACGAGCGGCTTCTTTCTTGAGGCAGTCGACCAGCGCCATCGCCAGTGGCTGGGCCGGCCGGTACTGGGGCAGCAGCGCGCCGACCTTGAAGGGCACGGACGCGCCAAAGCGCCGCAGCTGCAGCCCGGTGCCGGCGCAGGCCAGCGCGGTCAGCGGATTGACGATCGCCAGGCCCAAGCCGCGCTGCACCATCGCGCAGACGGCCACCGCGCTGTGGGTCTCGATGCGCTGCCGTCGAGCCACGCCGTTAGCGTCAAAGAGCGCGTCGAGCTGAATCCGGTAGGGGTCGTCCGGCGACAGGCTGATGAAGTCCTGGCCCTCGAAGTCGGCCGGCTTCAGCACCTTCTTCTTCAGCAGCGCGTGGCCGGCCGGCAGCACGCAGACCTCGTCCAGCGCCAGCAAGGGCACCAGCGTCGTGCCGGCCGCCGGCTGCGCCTGCTCGCTCAGGCCCAGGTCGAAGCGCTGGGCGCTCATCCATTCCTCCAGCAGCGGCGATTCCTGCGGCGTGATCGACAGCTGGGCGCCGGCATGCCGCGCCAGGAAGGCCTCGCAGGCGCCGGGCAGCAGCGCGTGGCTCAGTGCGGGCAGGCACAGCACGCTCAGCTCGGCGCTCTCGGCCCGGCCGAGCTGGGCCGCGCGGTTGGCGATGCGGTCCAGCCCCTGGTAGCTGCGCTGCACCTCGTCGAACAGCGCCAGTGCGCGGGCGGTGGGCTTCAGCCGGCCGCGCAGGCGCTCGAACAGCGGGTAGCCGAGCAGGTATTCCATCCGCGCGAGCTCGCGGCTGATCGTCGGCTGCGAGCTGTGCAGCAGGCCGGCGGCCTCGGTGACGCTGCCGGCGGTCATCACCGCGCGGAAGACCTCGATGTGGCGATGGGTGATGTCCTGGGCCATGGCTGCAGACCATATCAGAATTGAATCAGTCGGCCAAAGCAAAGCATTTGAATGAATGACGAAGAAGGCGCATGCTGGCGCCTTCACTCAGAGCCCACAGCCATGTCCGTCGCCAACGCACCGATCACCTTCACCCACGCCCGCCTGCAGTCGCTGGCGAAGCAGTACGGCACGCCGCTGTGGGCCTACGACGCCGACACGATCCGCGCCCGCATCGCGCAGCTGAAGTCCTTCGACGTGGTCCGCTTCGCGCAGAAGGCCTGTTCCAACACCCACATCCTGCGGCTGATGCGGGAGCAGGGTGTCAAGGTCGACTCGGTGTCGCGCGGCGAGATCCTGCGTGCCATTGCCGCGGGCTTCGCGCCGGGTGGCGAGGACATCGTCTTCACGGCCGACCTGATGGACCACGAGACGCTGGCGACCGTCGTCGAGCACCGCGTGCCGGTCAATGCCGGTTCCATCGACATGCTGCGCCAGCTCGGTTCAGCCTCCAAGGGCCACCCGGTCTGGCTGCGCATCAACCCCGGCTTCGGCCACGGCCACAGCAACAAGACCAACACCGGCGGCGAGCACAGCAAGCACGGCATCTGGCACACGGATCTCGGCGCCGCGCTGGACGTCATCAAGGCGCAAGGCCTGACCCTCGCCGGCCTGCACATGCACATCGGCTCCGGCGTGGACTACGGCCACCTGAGCCAGGTCTGCGGGGCGATGGTGGACCTGGTGCGCCAGGCCAAGGCGGCGGGCCACGACCTGCATGCGATCTCGGCCGGCGGCGGCCTGTCCATTCCCTACCAGGACGGCGGCGCGGTGATCGACACCGCCCACTACTTCGGCCTCTGGGACGCGGCACGCAAGGAGGCGGAGGCCGTGGTCGGCCACGCGCTGAAGCTGGAGATCGAACCCGGCCGCTTCCTGGTGGCCGAGTCCGGCGTGCTGCTGGGCGAGGTGAGGGCGACCAAGGATGCCGGCGCCAACCACTTCGTGCTGGTGGACACCGGCTTCAACGAACTGATGCGGCCGGCCATGTACGGGAGCTTCCACGGCATGAGCGTGATCGGCGCCGGTGGCACGCCGCGGCCCACCGTTGTCGCGGGCCCGCTGTGCGAGTCGGGTGACGTGTTCACGCAGGAGGACGGCGGCGTCGTCGCGCCGCGCCAACTGCCGCCGGCCCAGGTGGGCGACCTGCTCGTCATCCACGACACCGGCGCCTACGGTGCGTCCATGTCCAGCAACTACAACAGCCGCCCGCTGGCGCCCGAAGTGCTGGTCGACGGCAGCACAGACCGACTGATCCGCCGCCGCCAGACCGTCGAATCGTTGATTGCACTTGAACAGTGACGCTGGCCTAACGGGTTATTTCGACAGCATTGTGACGTTCGATAGGTCATGACAATGACCCTGATTTGATTAATCAAATCTACGAATGGGTGGGCTTCGATATGATTCATCTCGTTCCCACCAACCCCCAAGAGGTAGATGCACATGTCGCTGATCAACACCCAAGTCCAGCCCTTCAAGACCGAAGCCTTCCACAACGGCAAGTTCATCTCCGTCAGCGACGAGAGCCTGAAGGGCAAGTGGTCCGTCCTGATCTTCATGCCGGCCGCCTTCACCTTCAACTGCCCGACCGAAGTCGAGGACGCGGCCGATAACTACGCCGAGTTCCAGAAGCTGGGCGCCGAGGTCTACATCGTCACGACCGACACGCACTTCTCGCACAAGGTCTGGCACGAGACCTCGCCGGCCGTCGGCAAGGCCAAGTTCCCGCTGGTCGGCGACCCGACCCACACGCTGACCAACGCCTTCGGCGTGCACATCCCCGAAGAAGGCCTGGCCCTGCGCGGCACCTTCGTGATCAACCCGGAAGGCGTGATCAAGACGGCCGAAGTGCACTCCAACGAGATCGCCCGCGACGTCAAGGAAACGCTGCGCAAGCTGAAGGCCGCCCAGTACACGGCCGCCCACCCCGGCGAAGTCTGCCCGGCCAAGTGGAACGAAGGCGCCAAGACCATCGCTCCCTCGCTGGACCTGGTCGGCAAGATCTAATAACTTGCCTTTTCCACTGACTGCGTGATGCAGATCAGACCCGCAAGCCCGCCCGGGCTTGCGGACCCCAGCGAAGCGATCAAGCTACGCTGAGAGCGCCGAGCAAGCCGCGGCGTTCTCAGGGTGGCTGGACCGGCCACGCCCCCTGAACCTGAGAACGGAGAACGCCATGCTCGACGACAACCTGAAGTCCCAACTCGCCGCCTATCTCGACCGGGTCAAGCTGCCCTTCGAGATCGTGGCTTCGCTCGACGACGGCCAATCCTCGCGTGAACTGAAGGAACTGCTGGACGAGATCGCGCCGATGTCGCCGCTGATCTCGCTGCGCACTGATGGCCAGGACGCCCGCCGTCCGTCGTTCAGCCTGCAGCGCACGGGCACCGAGCAAAGCCTGCGCTTCGCCGCCATCCCGCTGGGCCACGAGTTCACCTCGCTGGTGCTGGCGCTGCTGTGGACCGGCGGCCATCCGCCCAAGATCGAACAGGACACCATCGACCGCGTGAAGGCGCTGGACGGGGATTACCTGTTCGAGGTCTACATGTCCCTGTCCTGCCACAACTGCCCGGACGTCGTGCAGGCGCTGTCGCTGATGTCGGTGCTGAACCCGAAGGTCAAGTCGGTGGTCATCGACGGCGGCCTGTTCCAGGACGAGGTCAATGCCCGCGAGATCATGGCCGTGCCGGCCGTGTTCCTGAACGGCCAGATGTTCGCTTCGGGCCGGATGACGGTGGAAGAGATCGTCGCCAAGCTCGACAGCGGCGCGGCGACGAAGGACGCCGCCAAGCTCTCGGCCAAGGATCCGTTCGACGTGCTGATCGTCGGCGGCGGCCCCGCCGGCGCCGCGGCTGCCGTGTATGCCGCCCGCAAGGGCATCCGCACCGGCATCGCGGCCGAGCGCTTCGGCGGCCAGGTCAACGACACGATGGCGATCGAGAACTACATCTCGGTGCTGGAGACCGACGGCCCGAAGTTCGCCACCGCGCTGGAGCAGCACGTCAAGCACTACGGCGTGGACACGATGAACCTGCAGCGGGCGGAGAAGATCATCCCTGCCGCTCAGCCAGGCGGTTATGTGGAGCTGCAGCTGGCCAACGGCGGCTCGCTGAAGAGCAAGACCATCGTCATCACCACCGGCGCCCGCTGGCGCAATGTCAACGTGCCCGGCGAGGAGCAGTACAAGAACAAGGGCGTGGCCTACTGCCCGCACTGCGACGGCCCGCTGTTCAAGGGCAAGCGCGTGGCGGTGATCGGCGGCGGCAACTCCGGCGTCGAGGCGGCGATCGACCTGGCCGGCCTCGTGGCCCATGTGACGCTGGTCGAGTTCGCGCCGGAGCTGCGCGCCGATGCGGTGCTGATCCGCAAGCTGGAGAGCCTGCCCAACGTGGTGATCCACAAGAACGCGCAGACGACCGAGCTGACCGGCGACGGGTCCAAGCTGAACGGGCTGAGCTACAAGGACCGCGTGACCGGCGAGAGCCACCACGTCGAGCTGGAAGGCGTGTTCGTGCAGATCGGCCTGGTGCCCAACACCGAGTGGCTGAAGGGCACGGTGGAACTGTCCAAGCACGGCGAGATCGTCGTCGACGCGCGCGGCCAGACCTCGGTGCCGGGCGTGTTCGCCGCCGGCGATGCGACGACGGTGCCGTTCAAGCAGATCATCATCGCTGCCGGTGACGGCGCGAAGGCGGCCCTCAGCGCTTTCGATCACATCATCCGTAACTGAGGCCCCTCGCCCAGTCGCGCCGCGCTGGACGCGGGCGCACCTGGTCGGTCCCCCGAGGGGACGCGAGTGCCCGCGGCATCGAGCCGCGGGCACTCGCATGTGGGCCGGCTTGGGGCGGCCCGGCGCTCGGCCCGGAACAGCCGGGTCACGTGGCCTTCGCCGCGGGCATGGAAGTACCGCGCCACAGCCCCTCCAGGCTGTAGACCGCCAGCGCGGCCCAGATCAGCACGAAGCCGGTGAGCCGTGAGGCATCCACCGGCTCGTGGTAGAGCCACACGCCCAGGCCGAACTGGAGGCTCGGCGAGACGTACTGCACCAGCCCCAGCGTGGCCAACGGGATGCGGCGTGCGCCGGCGGCGAACAGCAGCAGCGCGCCGGCCGTCAGCGGCCCGGCCAGCAGCAGCCAGCCGAACTGCACCGCGTCGCCGCTGACGAAGGCGCTGTGCCCCTGCCAGCTCCACACCGCCAGCGCCACGATGGCGAAGGGCACGAGCACCAGCGTCTCCATCGTCAGCCCCTCCAGCGCGGCCAGCGGCGCGATCTTGCGCAGCAGGCCGTAGATGCCGAAGCTGCCGGCCAGCACCAGCGCGATCCACGGCGCATGGCCGGCCTGCAGCGCCAGCCACAGCACGCCCGCCGCCGCCAGCGCCACGGCCAGCCACTGCACGGGCCGCGGCCGCTCGTGCAGGAAGAAGAAGCCCAGCGCCACATTCACCAGCGGGTTGATGAAATAGCCGAGGCTCGCATCGAGCACATGGCCATGCTGGACCGCCCAGACATAGACCAGCCAGTTCGTCGCCAGGAACAGCGCGGACGCGGCGAAGGCGCCGATCACCCGCGGCTGGCGCAGCACGGGCCTGAGCCAGTCCATCCAGGCCCGGCGACGCAGCACCGCCAGCAGCGCGAGCACCAGCACCAGCGACCAGACGGTGCGGTGCGCGATGATCTCCAGCGCCGGCACCGCGCCGATCTGCTTGAAGTAGAGCGGGAACAGGCCCCAGACGACGTAGGCGAGGAAGGCGTAGACGATTCCGGGATTCATGGGCGCGGATTGTCCTGGCTTTCCGCACTGGCCATTTCGGCGCGTGCTGAACAGAATCGGCCCATCATGCCCCGCATCACCTTCACGCCGCAGCTGCGCCGCTTTGTCGAAATCCCGGAGGTCGAAACGTCGTCTGCACAGACGGTGCGCGAGGCGCTGGAAGCCGCGTTCGCCGTCAACCCGCGCCTGCGCGGCTATGTGCTGGACGACCAGGGCCATCTGCGGGCCAATGTGGTCGTCTTCGTGGACGGCCGGCGCATGCGCGAGCTGAAGCTGCTGAACGACCCGCTGCGGCCGGACAGCCAGCTCCACGTCCTTCAGGCGCTATCAGGAGGCTGAACGATCATGACGACGAGCAACACGACAGCATGGGCCGCGACGCGCAAGGGCCTGTTCGAGCTGCAGCACGACGGTGCCGGCTGGCGCATCGCCAATGTCAGCTTCCTGGCCGAGCCGGTCAGCATGGTGCTGCCGGCGAAGGCGGGCGCGCGGATGCTGGCCGCGCTGAACCTGGGCCACTTCGGCACCAAGCTGCATGCCTCCGACGATGGCGGCAAGACCTGGGCCGAGGTCGCGGTGCCGAGCTTTCCCGCCCAGCCGGAAGGCGCCGAAGGCCCGCCGTGGAAGCTCCAGCAGGTCTGGTCGCTCGAACGCGGGGCCGGCGATTCGATCTGGGCCGGCACCATCCCCGGCGGCCTGTTCCGCAGCGACGACGGCGGCGCTTCATGGCGCTTGAATGAGGCGTTATGGAACCGGCCCGAGCGGCTCGAATGGTTCGGCGGCGGTTACGACGCGCCGGGCATCCATTCGATCTGCCCGCATCCGGACAAGGCCGACGAGATGCTGCTGGGCATCTCCTGCGGCGGCGCCTGGCGCACCACCGACGGCGCCGCGAACTGGGAGCTGCGCGCCGCCGGCATGAACGCCGACTTCATGCCGCCCGAGCGCCAGACCGAGCAGAACATCCAGGACCCGCACCTGATCGCCCGCTGCGCCGGCGAGCCGGACGTGCTCTGGACCCAGCACCACTGCGGCATCTGGCGCTCGGCCGACAACGGTGCGAGCTGGCAGGAATGCAAGGCCCGGCCGGCCAGCTTCGGCTTCGCGGTGGCGGCGCACCCGGCCGATGGCGACACCGCCTGGTTCGCGCCGGCGGTCAAGGACGAGCGCCGCGTGCCGGTCGACGGGGCGCTGTGCGTGACCCGCACCCGCGACGGCGGCAAGACCTTCGAGGTGCTTCGTAACGGCTTGCCTCAGCAGCATTGCTACGACCTGATCTACCGGCACGGCCTGGTCGTCGACGACAGCGGCGAGCGCCTGCTGATGGGCAGCACCACCGGCAACCTCTGGGCCAGCGACAACGGCGGCGACGACTGGGCGCCGGTGGCGCTGAACCTGCCGCCGATCTACGCGCTCAAGTTCGGCTGAGCGAGCCGCTGGCCGAAGGCCTGCAGTTCGGCGCGGCCGACCGGCGGGCCCTGGTTGGGCACGAACAGCTCGGCCTTCATCGCCAGCATCTGCGCGAGCGCTTCACGCCAGCCGGCGAGGCTGGCGCCGGGCTGCAGCGGCGCGTCGTCGGGCAGGTAGAGATCGCCGACGGCCAGCACCTGCTTGTCCGGGAAGTGGACGACGGTGTCCGCCTCGGTGCGCGCCGGCCCGAAGTGCCGCAGCTCGACCGCCACACCGCCCACGTGCAGGCTGTAGCCGCGCTCGAAGGTGACCAGGCCGGGGCCGCTGTCGGCCAGCCGCTGCGCCGCATTGGCCTGCGCCAGCACGACCACCCTGGCGGCGGCGAACTGGGCGCAGTTGGCGGCCTGCGGCGCATCGGCATCGGTGAGGATCAACGCGCGCAGCGGCATGTCCGACAGCTTGTTGATCTTGCGGATCTGCGACATCAGCGGCCGGTAGCTGCCGGCCGACTTGCCGTTGACCAGCACCAGCCCGTTCGCGCTGAGCCGCAGCAGCGAGTTGCCGCCGCCGCCGCGGATCAGGTACAGGCCCGTGCCGAGCGCCTCGACTTGCAGCGGCGGCGGCGCCTCGTCGGCGTGCGCCAGCCAGGGCGCCTGTGCCGCCAGTGCGGCCAGCGCCAGAACCTCGCGCCTATTTGCCATTCTTAGAGAATGCGAAGAACTGGTTGTTGGTCGTGAAGCCGGGGATGCCCAGGTGGGCGTAGCCCGAGCCCCAGTAGACGACGCCGTCGACGACGGACGCGCCGGCATTGACCGAGGAGCCGGCCGCATAGGTCCACAGCGTCTGGCCGCTGGCCGCGTCCAGCGCGAGCATGGTGGGCGCATCGACCTTGCTGGCCATCGAGGACACGAACACCACGCCGTCCGCCACCGTCAGCGGACCGATCGCGATCGCGCCGTTCGGGTCGCCCACCTGCCAGATGATCTTGCCGGTCTCCGGCTCCAGCGCGGCCCAGGAGCCGCCGCCGCCGAACTGCGTCGGGATGCCGTAGAAGTTGGCGATGGAGACGTAGATGCGCTTGCCGTCGCTGGCCGAGCCCCACTCCATGCCACCCAGCGAGGAGCCGGGGCCGACCTGGGTGCGCCAGAGCTCCGTGCCGTCGTCCGGATCCAGCGCGTAGTAGATGCCGCTCTTCTGGCCGGCGCCCAGCAGGGTCCTGGGCCGGCCATGCTTGTCGCGGTAGTGGATCAGGTTGGGCGCGGAGGCGAAGTCGTAGTCGGGGCCGGCGCCGGGCGGGCAGTTGCCGTTCAGGAAGGTGAAGCAGTCGACGTTCCAGTCGTCGCTGCCGTCCTTGGCGAAGCCGGGCTGGTTCCAGGTGACGAACTTCTTCGCCCAGCGGATCTTGCCGGTCAGCATGTTCAGCGCCAGGATGGAATCCACATGGTTGTCGGGCGAGGCGCAGGAGGCCTGGGTGCCGCCGGCCGCGATGCAGCTCTGGTAGGCCGGGGCGGTCGGCGTGCTGTAGTTGTTGCCCGTGCTGGCGTAGACGGTGCCGCGCAGCAGGTCCACCGCGAAGTTGCTGCTCCACACGCCGGCGCCGCTGTAGCCGACCGGGGTCGTGTAGGTCTTCCAGAGGATCTTGCCGGCGTTCTTGCCCTTCACGGTCACCGCCACCACGCTGCCGCGCCCGCTGCAGCACACATAGCCGGGCGCGAAGCTGGCGAGGCCTTCGCCGTTGGATGCCACCCCGGTGTAGAGCAACTCGCCGACGATGGCCGGCGATGCGGTGATCATCGCCGCCGGATCGTTGGCCGGCGTCTCCAACTGCGTCTTCCACAGCAGCTTGCCCTTGGCCGCGTCGATCGCCAGCAGCCAGGCACCTTCCTGCGTGCCGATGTAGACGACGCCGTCGTCCACCGCCGGGCTGGTGCGCGCATGGGTGTTGGCCGGCAGGCCGTAGTCGGAAAGCTGGTGGCCCCAGACCGCCTTGCCGGTCTTGGTGTCGACGGCCCAGAGGTTGCCGGCCCAGTCGGGGAAGTAGGCGCGGTCGTCGACGACGGCCGCGCGCGCCGAGATCTCGCCGCCGGCCGTGAACACCCATTTGCGCTTGAGCTTGGCCACGTCCTGCAGGGAGCCGGGACGGGCGTGGGCGGTGTTGTGGATGTTCTGGCCGAACATCGGCCAGTCGTTGGCGCCGACCCAGTCGGGCAGCCGGTCCTTGTCCTTGTCCTCATGCGCCGCGGCGCCGAGGGCGAGGATCGAGAGCAGCAGGCCGAAGCCCGTGCGCAGCAGGGCGGAGAACGCCGTACGACTTGCCATGAAACCTCCTCGGGTGAATGAAGGAAGGGAAAAGCGCGTCTTGCCGGGTTGAGTGCCGCCTCACGGCGTCTCGGGTTGGCGGATTGTGCGTGGCGATGCCGCGGAATTTCGGCGCGCGGTCAGCCGACGTAATGAGTTATGTGGAAGGGGCCGCCAAGGTGTTCCATTCCGTGCCAGGTGGCGCCTGGATGGTCAGCAGCCGGTCAGCGTCGGGGTGGGCGAGCTGCAATTCCAGTGCGTGCAGCCACAGCCGCTGCAGGCCGAGGTGGCCCGCCACGGCGCGGTTCAGTGGCCCCTTGCCATGGGTGGCGTCGCCGACGATCGGATGGGCGATGTGCTTGAAGTGGCGACGGATCTGGTGACGCCGGCCGGTCTGCGGCGCGGCTTCCAGCAGCGCGAAGCGGCTGGTGGCGAAGCGCGGGTCGACGGACAGCGGCCATTCGAGGCGAGCGATGCAGCGCCAGTCGGTGCGCGCCGGCAGCAGCGTCTGGCCGGCCGAGGGACGCTCGGGGTCGCGCGCCAGCGGATGGTCGATGCGGCCTTCGTTGGCAGCCGGCCAGCCGCGCACCAGCGCCTGGTAGCGCTTCCTCGTCAGGCCCTGCTCGAACTGCATGCCGACGATGCTCGCCGCTTCGGCATCGAGCGCGAACAGCAGCACGCCGGAGGTGCCCTTGTCGAGCCGATGCACCGGCCAGACCGGCCGGCCCAGCTGGTCGCGCAGCAACTGCAGCGCGAAGGCTTCCTCGTGCGCATCCAGCGCCGTGCGATGGACCAGCAGGCCCGGCGGTTTGTCGATGGCGACGAGCCTGTCGTCGATGTAGAGGATGTGCAACATCGTCCTTGTGAAGTGTTACCCAAACTGCGGTGGCGCCCCCGATGCGCCGTGAGAAATGCCCTGGATACCCGAGCTTCCCCCTCGGGAGGGGATGACAGCAGAACGTGACCCTTCAACAATCCGTCACATCAGCGCGGCACCATGTCGCCATCGCCCCCCACAGGAGTCGACCATGCCCAAGATCGTTCATGTCGGATACCGCTCGCCACTGGCCACCAGCGTGGCCTGGCTGAAGCGTCTCGGCCGCCGTGCATCGAGCGGCGTGCGCCTGGTGTCTAGCCCGGCCCGTCGCTGATCACTGCGCTGACGTAATACCAGGCCCCGTCCTCGCGGACGAAGCGGCTGGTTTCATGCATGCGGCTGGCGCGGCCGCCGAGCTTGCATCGCGCCACGAACTCCACCAAGGCATGTTCCGCATCCAGCGGCACATGCCTTTTCACTTCCAGGCCCAGCCATTTCAGGGCGGGCTCATTGGGGGCCAGGTCTTGCGGGCGCTGGCTCGGGTGCCAGGTGGCGAGCAGGTAACCCGTTAGGTCCAGGACAAAGGCGCTGTAGCGGGAGCGCATCAGGGCTTCGGCGGTCGGGGCCTGCAGGCCCTGGCCGGCGGCGAAGGCGGCGTGCCAGCGGCCGCAGCAGGACTCGTAGCTCGATGGCAGGCCGCAGGGACAAGGTGTCGTCATGGGCCGGATCTTAGAATGACTGGATGAATTCCCATGATGTGCAGCACGAGCAACAAAGCGGCCTGCTGAAGAACCTGAACCCCGAGCAGTACGCCGCCGTCACCGCGCCGGCCGAGCCGGCCCTGATCCTGGCCGGCGCCGGTTCCGGCAAGACCCGCGTGCTGACCACCCGCATCGCCTGGCTGCTGCAGACCGGCCAGGTCTCGCCGGGCGGGCTGATGGCGGTGACCTTCACCAACAAGGCCGCCAAGGAGATGCTGACGCGGCTGACGACGATGCTGCCCTACAACGTGCGCGGCATGTGGATCGGCACCTTCCACGGCCTGTGCAACCGCTTCCTGCGTGCGCACTGGAAGCTGGCCGGCCTGCCGCAGGGCTTCCAGATCCTGGACGCATCCGATTCCGTCTCGGCGATCAAGCGCGTGATCAAGGCGATGAAGCTGGACGAGGAGCGCTTCGTGCCCAAGCAGGTGTCCTGGTTCATCGCCGGGTCCAAGGAAGACGGGCTGCGCCCCGGCGACATCGAGCAGCACGACGCCCAGACCCGCACGCTGGCCCAGATCTACCAGGCCTACGAGGACCAGTGCGCCCGCGAGGGCGTCGTGGACTTCGCCGAGCTGATGCTGCGCAGCTACGAGCTGATGCGCGACAACGCCGCCGTGCGGGAGCACTACCAGCATCGTTTCCACCACCTGCTGGTGGACGAGTTCCAGGACACCAACAAGCTGCAGTACGCCTGGCTGAAGATGTTCGCGCCGCCAGGGCAGCAGGGCCAGTCGGTGCTGGCGGTGGGCGACGATGACCAGAGCATCTACGCCTTCCGCGGCGCGCGGGTCGGCAACATGGCCGACTTCGAGCGCGAGTACCGCGTCAAGCGGGTCATCAAGCTGGAGCAGAACTACCGCAGCTTCGGCAACATCCTCGATTCGGCCAACGAGCTGATCAGCCGCAACAGCAAGCGCCTGGGCAAGGAACTGCGTACCGAGGCCGGGCCTGGCGAGCCGGTGCGGGTGTTCGAGGCCACCAGCGATTTCGCGGAGGCGCAGTGGCTGATCGAGGAAGCCCAGGCCATGCACCGCAGCGGTATCGACCGCAAGGAGATCGCGGTGCTCTATCGCAGCAATGCGCAGTCCCGCGTGATCGAGTCGGCGCTGTTCAACGCAGGCATTCCCTACCGCGTTTACGGCGGCCTGCGCTTCTTCGAGCGGGCGGAAGTGAAGCATGCCCTGAGTTACCTGCGGCTGCTGGAGAACCCGAACGACGACACCAGCTTCCTGCGGGTCGTGAACTTCCCGACCCGCGGCATCGGCGCGCGGGCGATCGAGCTGCTGCAGGACGCGGCGCGATCCTCGGGCCGCAGCCTCTACCAGAGCGTCGGCGCGGTGGCCGGCAAGGCCGGCAGCAACCTGCTGGCCTTCAACAACCTGATCGACAGTACCCGCAACCTGACGGTCGGCATGACGCTGCGCGAGATCATCGAGCAGGTGCTGGAGACCTCGGGGCTCAACGAGTTCTACCGCAACGACAAGGACGGCGCCGAGCGGCTGGAGAACCTCGGTGAACTGATCAACGCGGCCGAGGCCTTCGTCACGCAGGAGGGCTTCGGCAAGGATGCGGTGGCGCTGCCGGTGGACGAGCTGTCGCCGGGCGCGTTGTCGGAAGGCCTGCCTCGCGCCGTGGCCGCCGCGCAGACCGCGACACCCGATGCCGAGACCGGCGAGATCATGTCCCCGCTGGCCGCCTTCCTGACCCACGCCTCATTGGAAGCCGGCGACAACCAGGCCCAGGCGGGCCAGGACGCGGTGCAGCTGATGACCGTCCACTCGGCCAAGGGCCTCGAGTTCGACGCGGTCTTCATCACCGGCCTGGAGGAGGGGCTGTTCCCGCACGAGAACTCGCTGTCCGACGGCGACGGGCTGGAGGAGGAACGCCGGCTGATGTATGTGGCCATCACCCGGGCCAGGCAGCGCCTGTACCTGTGCTTCAGCCAGACGCGCATGCTGCACGGCCAGACCCGCTACAACGTCAAGAGCCGCTTCTTCGACGAGTTGCCGGAGGCCGCGCTGAAGTGGCTGACGCCGCGCAACCAGGGCTTCGGCTCGGGCTTTGCGCGCGAGTACCAGAGCGCCTGGGAGCGTGGGTCAGGCCTGAAGGGCATGGTCGGCGCGGGGCGCGTCGAGAAAACCGAAGGTTTCGCCAAGCCGAGTTATGTCTCGGCGCCGGTGCCGCAGTCCATGGTGAAGAAGGTGGACAACGAGCACGGCGGCCTGCGCGTCGGCAAGGGCGTGTTCCACACCAAGTTCGGCGAAGGCGTGCTGGTGACGCTGGAGGGCAGCGGGCAGGACGCCCGCGCCCAGGTCAACTTCGGCCGCCACGGGATGAAGTGGCTGGCACTCTCCGTGGCGAAGCTGACGCCGATCGATTGAGTCGGCTTATTCGTTGAGCTTGATCGCCTTGACGTCGCCGGTGAGGTAGCCCACCGCCGCGCCGAAGCGGTCCTTGTAGTTCGCCCGCACCAGCGGATCCAGCGTGGCCTGCACCTTCGAGTGGAGCGAGGAGCTCCAGTCGCCGGCGTGCTGGAAGTTGCTGGTGATGTAGGTCCAGCCGTTCAGGTCGTCGACGACGGACAGGCCCGTCGCCTCGGCGCCCGCGGGCATCGAAACCAGGCGGGTCAGTGTCTTCGTGTCGACGTTGTAGGCCCAGACGAAGTTGTTGACGTGCGAGCCGCTGTCCTCGCCGATGAACAGCGTGCGCAGCGTCTCCGAGAACTTCAGGTTGTCGGGGTTGGCGATCTTGTCGGGGTTGGCCAGGTTGCCCAGCGCGTCGGCGGCGATGTCCTCGCCCATCAGCAGCGCCTTGGTGACGGTGGGCACCCATTCGCTGTTGATCGCGGCACCGGCCGTGTCCTTCTGGCCGCTGGCCAGCGTGTGGGCCATTACGCCGCCGGCGATCAGGGCCTTGTCCACGCCGATATTGCTGCTGGCGACCCAGGCGGCGTTGTTCTTGACCATCGAGGTCTGGATGTTCTGCAGCGCCGAGTAGGCGATCTTGTCCTTGGCGTTGACGGTCGTGCCTTCCAGCTTGGTGAAGCCCATGCTGGCGCCCATCAGGTTGGCGTAGCGGTGGGTTTCCAGGAAGGCGGCGGCCTTCTCCATGCCGGGCTTCAGCTTGGCCCAGGAGGCCTTGCCGTCCAGCATCATCTTGGTGAAGCTGGCGTCGGCCGGGTCGGTGGTGGCCACCGTCATGATGTCGGTCGGCTTGGTCGTGTTGGCCAGGGCCTCGATCTCGGCGCTGGTGGCGTGGCCGAGGTTGATCCAGGTGATCGATGCGCCGGCGGCGGCCGGGTCCAGCGAGAAGCCGGTGCCGTACTTCGCGACATAGAGGGTGCCGGCGGAGAGGTCGGCCTCCTTGTCGGCGACGAACATGAACAGGCCGCCGTTGGTGTAGTCGTCGCCCATCAGCGCGGTGCGCTTGTCGGGCATCACCTGGATCAGCTCGTGCGAGATGCGGCCCAGGCAGTAGTGCTTCTTGATCGTGCCGGTGCCGTCGGGGTTGACCGTCACCTCGGGCAGGTGGCCGTAGTGGTACGGGTTGGCGGTCGTCTCGTCGCCGAACACGTTCTTGCTATAGGCCTTGAACTGGGCGTTGCCGGCGATCGAGAAGGCGTCCGGCTCGTACTCCTCGCTGGACAGGTGGGTGCCCCAGGGCGAGAGGCTGGCGCCGCAGGTGATCCACAGGCCGTGGGCGGCCGAGGTGTCCACGTTGTGGTACTTGACCAGGCTCAGCTTGCCGGTGGCGGGGTCCTGGTCCAGCGTCAGCACGGCGATCGGCGAGGGCAGGGTGCCGTAGGTGCTGTTGCCGGCCTGGTCGCGGGTGGTGTACTCGAACTGCACGACGGCGAACACCGCCTTGCCCTTGACGCCGGTGACGGTGGCGTTGGCCACGCTCAGCAGCGAGGTGCCGTCCGGCGAGTCGGAGTAGAACTGGCGCGT
The DNA here is from genome assembly GCF_001984095.1 of Pelomonas sp. KK5. Taxonomy (GTDB): domain Bacteria; phylum Pseudomonadota; class Gammaproteobacteria; order Burkholderiales; family Burkholderiaceae_C; genus KK5. The sequence continues at coordinate 18,918 of NZ_LYVQ01000030.1, read as the reverse complement.
CTTGCCGGCCACCGAGCTGTCCATGATCGGCTGGTTCTTGATGTCCACATAACCGCCGGCTAGGACGGTGCCGCCCTTGCCGTCCGGCACCATGTCGCCGGTCATGAAGAAGGGCTGGTAGGCCAGCGCGTAGTGGACGGTGCTGCCGTCGCTGAGCTTGACGTCCATCGTCGAGGCCACCGTCGTGGTGGCCATCGCGGCGGCGTTGCTCAGCGAGGGCGCGGTCATCGCGCTGAAGCTGGAGGAGACGTAGGTGGCGTCGTCACCGCCGCCGAAGCAGCCGCTGAGCGCCGTGGTGCTCAGGCCCGCCATGGGCAGGGCAAAAGGCAGGCCGAGGAACTTGAGGGCCTGGCGGCGGCTAGGATTTTGTTGAGAAGTCATCTTCTGGTCAGGTTGCGTATGGCAGCCCGCCAATCTAGTCATCCGATATGGCTAGACGATGACAATCCTTGAGAGTTCTTTACGAAACCTTCACGCCTCGCCGGGCAGATCCTTCGGCGGGGCCAGCATGAAGCAGTCCACGAAGGTGAAGTACAGCGAGCTGTAGAACACGGTGGAGCCCAGCAGCATCGGCAGCAGCACCAGCATGGGCAGCAGCTGCGGCCCGAGCTGCAGCACCGCCCCCAGCAGGCTGCAGAGCATGCCGGTGCCCATCACCAGCGCGGCCCAGGTCAGGCCGTTGACCAAGAAGGCGCCCTTGTTGCGCCACACGCCCAGCGTGCTGGAGAACAGCGCCTGCATCACGCCCTGGCCGCCCCAGTGGATCAGCGCCGGCGCGTGCCAGAAGGGCACGGCGATCAGCACGGCCAGGCCCATCAGCGTCAGGCCGCCCATCAGCACATGGCCCTCGGAGGCGGCCGCGGCGACCTGCTCGGGCGGCGCGCCCTCGAGGGTCAGGCGTTGCAGTTCGGCCATGCTGCCGCCGTCCACCCACAGGGCCAGCAGCGCGGCGGCGAAGGTGGCGGCCGCGTAGCTGGCGCCCAGCAGCAGCTGGGACTTGCGGCGCTGAGGCGTCAGCTTCAACGGGGCGAGGAAGACGCCGACATTGGGCGTCTGCTGCTGCAGCACCGCATGGGTGGCCAGCATGAAGCCCAGCGACAGCAGCGGCAGCGAGACCAGCAGCGCCACCACGCCGATCACCGGCACCAGCAGCATCAGGCAGGCCACCAACTGGAAGGCGCAGAGCAGGCCGATCAGCGTCAGCGGCTTGCGGCGGAAGATCGCGAAGCCGTGGCGGATCCACAGCGTGCCGTTGCGGGCCGGGACGGTCTGCAGATGCAGGAGCATCGTGCTGCGGGGCGGAGGACTGCTGCTCATCGGAAAGGGGATTCAGGCAAGGGCGTGCCAGGGGTGCGCGATGCGCTCGCGCAGCACGCGTTCGAAATGGCCGGGGTCGTGGGGCTTCAGAACGCTGGCCTCGCGTGGCAGGTGGAAGTCCCACAGGCGGCTGATCCAGAAGCGCAGCGCGGCCGCGCGCAGCAGCGCGGGCAGCAGGCGGTGCTCGCCGCCGGTGAGCGGGCGCACCGATTCGTAGCTGCGCACGAAGGCGGCGGCGCGCGTCTCGTCGAGCCGGCCGCTGGCCAGGTCGATGCACCAGTCGTTCAGGCACACGCAGAGGTCGAACAGCCAGGTGTCCACGCAGCCGAAGTAGAAGTCGAAGAAGCCGCTGAGCTGCTCGCGGCCGGGCAGGCCCTCGAACATCACGTTGTCGCGAAACAGGTCGGCATGGATCGGCCCGCGGGGCAGTTCGGCATAGGTCTGGGACACGGCCAGCTGCTGCTGGTAGTCCAGCTCGGCCTGCAGCAGCGCGGCCGGCGCGGCCTCCATGAAAGGGAGCACCTGCGGCACCGTCTCCCCCCACCAGGCCAGGCCGCGCAGGTTGGGCTGGTGCATCGGGAAGTCCTGGCCGGCCAGGTGCAGCATCGCCAGCCGCGTGCCGACCTGTTCGCAATGGAAGACGTCGGGCGCCAGCTGGTGGCCGCCGCGCAGCTTGTTGACCAGCGCGGCCGGCTTGCCGGCCACCTCGAAGAGGATCTCGCCTCGGTCATCGGCCTGCGGATCGGGCACCGGCACGCCGTGCGAGGCCAGGTGCTTCATCAGCTGCAGGTAGAAGGGCAGTTGCTCGAAGCTCAGGCGCTCGAACACGGTCAGCACGAACTCGCCGCCGTGGCGCGGCGTGGCGCTGGTGACGAAGTAGTTGGTGTTCTCGATGCCGGCGCTGATGCCGCGCAGGGCCATCAGCTTGCCCAGGTGCAGGCGGTCCAGCAGGGATTGCGCCTGGGCGGGCGTGACTTCGGTGAATACGGCCATGGCGACTGCAGGCGGGGGTGTGGCCCCGCGAAAAGGGCAGGGGTCAGTAGTCGAGGAGGGACCAGACGCGGGTGCCGCGGTCACCGGCGCCATCGCCGCGCAGGCCGCGCGGCGGTTCGAACTTCGCGTCGCTGATCAGGATCTCGTAGTCGGGGATCAGCTTGTTCTTGAAGTGGACCTTGATCCGCTTGGTCTGCCCGCGCACCCGCAGTTCCTCGACCCGGACGTGGTCATCCTCGTTCACCAGCTCGTCGACCTTGCCGTCGGGCACCTCGTCCGGCAGCACGGTCCAGCCGGGCTTGACGGGTGGCGGTGTGGCCGGCTTCTCATCGGCCGCGTGGGCGAGGCCGGTGATCAGCAGGGAGGTCAGGAGAGCGGTGAGGCGAAGCATGATCCGGCCATTCTAGGGCCGCGGCGCGGCGACAATGACCCGCATGAGCGAAGCGACGAAACCCATCCTGCTGCTGGTCGACGGATCCAGCTATCTGTACCGCGCCTACCACGCGCTGCCCGACCTGCGCGGCCCCGAGGGCGTGCCCACCGGTGCGCTGCACGGCATGGTGGCGATGATGAAGAAGCTGCGCGAGCAGGTCGGCGCGGCCCACGCGGTGTGCGTGTTCGACGCCAAGGGCAAGACCTTCCGCGACGACTGGTACCCGGAGTACAAGGCCCAGCGCGCGCCGATGCCCGACGCACTGCGCGAGCAGATCGAGCCGATCCACGCGGTGGTGAGGCTGCTGGGCTGGCCGATCCTGGAGGTGCCCGGCATCGAGGCGGACGACGCCATCGGCACGCTGGCGCGGGTGGCCGCCGAGGCCGGCCACCGCGTCATCGTCTCCACCGGCGACAAGGACATGGCGCAGCTGGTCACCGCCGACGTGACGCTGATGAACACGATGAGCAACGAGTCGCTGGACATCGAGGGCGTAACGGCCAAGTTCGGCGTACCGCCGGAGCGGATCATCGATTACCTGACCTTGATGGGCGATACGGTGGACAACGTCCCCGGCGTCGAGAAGGTCGGCCCCAAGACTGCTGCCAAGTGGATCGCCGAGCACGGCTCGCTGGACGGCGTGATCGCCAATGCCGACAAGATCAAGGGCGTGGCCGGCGAGAACCTGCGCAAGGCGCTGGACTGGCTGCCGATGGGCCGCAAGCTGGTGACGATCCGCTGCGACTGCGATCTGGCCGGCCATGTCGAGAACTGGCCGGCGCTGGATGCGCTGGCGCTGAAGGATGTGGACCTCGACGGCCTGCGCGAGTTCTACGCCCGCATGGGCTTCAAGACCTGGCTGAAGGAACTCAGCCCCAAGGCTCCGGAACCGGTCAACGAGAACCTGTTCACCGACGCGCCGGTACCCGCGGCCACCAACGTCGAGCACCGCTACGACACGATCCTGGACTGGGCCCACTTCGACGTCTGGCTGGATCGTTTGAACGGGTCCGAGCTGACGGCACTCGACACCGAGACCGACTCGCTGGAGCCGATGCAGGCGCAGATCGTCGGCATCTCCTTTTCGGTGCGGGCCGGCGAGGCCGCCTACATCCCGCTGCGCCACAACGGCCCGGACGCGCCGGAGCAGTTGCCCATCGCCGAGGTGCTGGCGAAGCTCAAGCCCTGGCTGGAGGATGCCAGCAAGCCCAAGGTCGGCCAGAACCTGAAGTACGACACCCATGTGCTGGCCAACCACGGCATCGCGCTGCGCGGCGTGCGCCACGACACGATGCTGCAGAGCTATGTGCTGGAGTCCTGGCGCAACCACGGCCTGGGCGCCCTGGGCGAGCGGCTGCTGGGCCGCGCCGGCGTCAGCTACGAGGACCTGTGCGGCAAGGGCGTGCACCAGATCCCGTTCGCGCAGGTGGACGTGGCCAAGGCCGCGCACTATTCGGCCGAGGATTCGGACATGTGCCTGCAGGTGCACCAGATCCTGTGGCCGCGCATCGAGGCCGCACCGGGCCTGCTGAAGGTCTACCAGGACATCGAGATGCCGGTCAGCGACCTGCTGGCCCGCATCGAGCGCAACGGCGTGCTGATCGACGGCGCGCGGCTGCAGGCGCAGAGCCACGAACTGGCGCAGCGCCTGGTCGCGCTGGAGCAGGAGGCCTACACGATCGCCGGCCAGCCCTTCAACATGGGCAGCCCCAAGCAACTGGGCGAGATCCTGTTCGACAAGCTGGGCCTGCCGGCGATCAAGAAGACCGCCACCGGCGCCCGCTCCACCGACGAGGAAGTGCTCGCCAAGCTGGCCGAGGACTACCCGCTGCCGGCCAAGATCCTCGAGCACCGGGGCCTTGCCAAGCTCAAGAGCACCTACACCGACAAGCTGCCGCTGCAGGTCAACAAGCAGACCGGCCGCGTGCACACCAACTATGCGCAGGCGGTGGCGGTAACCGGGCGGCTCTCCAGCAACGACCCCAACCTGCAGAACATCCCGATCCGCACCGCCGAGGGCCGGCGCGTGCGCGAGGCCTTCGTGGCGCCGCCGGGGCATGTGGTGGTCAGCGCCGACTACTCGCAGATCGAGCTGCGCATCATGGCCGACATCAGCGAGGATCCGGGCATGCTGAAGGCCTTCGCCGATGGCATCGACATCCACCGCGCCACCGCCTCCGAGGTGTTCAACGTGGCGGTAGGCGAGGTGTCAGCCGAACATCGGCGTTATGCCAAGACCATCAACTTCGGCCTGATCTACGGCATGGGCGCTTTCGGCCTGGCGTCGAGCCTGGGCATCGAGCAGAAGGCGGCCAAGGACTACATCGACCGCTACTTCACCCGCTTCGCCGCCGTGCGCGACTACATGGAGCGCACCAAGCTCTTCGCCCGTGAGCACGGCTATGTGGAGACCCTGTTCGGCCGCCGCATCCACCTGCCCGAGATCAACGGCGGCAACGGCCCGCGCAAGGCCGCAGCCGAGCGCCAGGCGATCAACGCGCCGATGCAGGGCACGGCCTCCGACCTGATCAAGCTGGCGATGCTGGCGGTGCAGGCGGAGCTGGACCGGGCCGGCATGGGCACCCGCATCGTCATGCAGGTGCACGACGAACTGGTGTTCGAGGTGCCCGAGGCCGAGCTGGACTGGGTCAAGGCCGAGGTGCCGCGCCTGATGGCTGGCGTGGCGGCGCTGAAGGTGCCGCTGCTGGCGGAAGTGGGCGTGGGCGCCAACTGGGACGAGGCTCACTGAGCCTTGGCGGGGCTGGCCGCGAGCAGCTTGTTCTGCTCGGCCCAGATCCTGGCGATCTCGCCCCTGGCCGCCATCTCGGCCAGCGCCTTCTCGACGCGCACGGCGAGCTGCGCGTGCCGGCGGTTCAGCGAATGGAACAGGTCGCGCTCGATCAACGGCTCGGCCACCTTGCAGATGCCCGCCATGCCACCGGGGCCCAGCAGGGTCTCGGCCTCCAGCGGGTCGACCAGCATTGCGTCGACATGGCCCTTCTGCAGGCTGCGCAGCGCCTCGCGGCTGTCGCTGGCCGCCACCAGCGAGGAGGCCGGCAGGGTCATCTCGATCACCCGCACGCCGCGCAGGTAGGAGAAGTGCAGGCCCGCGGGGTCCAGGTGCGCAGGGCAGTCCCTGCCGCGCTGGTAGGCGAAGAACACGATGCGCTGCACCGGCACCTTGATCGGCAGCAGCTGGTCGAACTCCTGCAAGGCCTGCTCGGTGCGCATCAGGTCGCCGTCGGACTCGCCCTTGTTGGCCATCAGCAGCGAGCGGCGCAGCGGCACCAGCGTGAACTCGACCCTGATGCCGAGCCGGGCGTAGGCCTTGTCGAGCACGGCCATCGCGACGCGGGAGGACATGGTGTCCGAGCCGGTGATGCGCAGTTGCGCGTCGGCATCGGTTGCCACCGCAAGCAGGGCGCTGATCAGCAGCAGGAGGAGACGGCGGCACGCCATTTGCCGATTCTGCGGGAACACGCGATGCAAATCCATGCCGGTGCACTGCTGAAGTAATCACTTATATGAGCGGATAGGGGCCGATGCGAGCGTTCTTCTCCTGCCTGCTGGCGGCGCTGCTGGCACTGGCCCCGGCGGTCTCGTCGGCGGCTTGCCCGGCAAGGCCCTTGCGAGCCGCCCACCTGGAGTTCGGCCACTACTTCCACGGTGGCACCGGGCTGGAGGCCGACCTGCTGGCCGAACTGCGCAGGCGCAGCGGCTGCCGCATCGTCGGCGAGGTCTACCCGCGGGCGAGGACATGGGTGGAGCTCCAGAACGGCCGGATCGACATGGCGCTCTCGGTGATCCCCTCGCCTGAGCGCTCGGCCATCGGCTGGTTCCTGCCTTACGAGCAGGGCCGCAACATGGTGCTGGTCCGCGAGGACTCCCTGCCCGACGGGGTCGACGACATGGCCGGCTTCCTCGCCGCGCCGACGCTGCGCTGGGCCACCGTGCGGGGCTTCAGGCACGGGCACGCCTACGACGATTTCATCGCCGAGCTGGCCCGGCAGGGGCGGCTCGACACCGTCAACGACAGCCTGATCGAGTTCGACATGCTGCGTCGGGGCCGGGTCGCCGGCGTGCTGGCCTCGCCGATGGTCTATCGCTTCCAGCTGGGCGGCGACGCGATGGCCAGCCTGCGCGTGCTGGACTGGGCGCCGGGCAGCGAGCCCATCGTGGCGGGGCTGCTGCTGTCGCGCGCCAACTTCAATGCCGGCGACGCCCGCTACTGGCAGGGCCTGCTCGACGGCATCCGCCGCGACGGCACGATGCTGCGCCTGTTCCTGCGCTACCTGCCGCCGGATGAAGCCCGCGCCCACCAACTGCCCTGAGAGAGTGAGTGGAAGCGCTCGGTTAGCATCCCAGGCCATGAACTGGCCCTATGAATTGCAGATCGGCTGGCGTTACACCCGCGCCGGGCGCGGCGGGCGCCGCAACCGTTTCATTTCCTTCATCTCCGGCGTGTCGGTGCTCGGCATCGCGCTGGGCGTGGCGGCATTGATCATCGTGCTGTCGGTGATGAACGGCTTCCAGCGCGAGGTGCGCGAGCGCATGCTGTCGGTCGTCGCTCACGTGGAACTGCTGTCCTATGACGGCCAGGCGCTGCCGGACTGGCAGGCCACCGCGGCGAAGGCGCGCCAGAACCCGGCGGTCGTCGGCGCGGCGCCTTTCGTCGCGGCACAGGCGCTGATCGCGCGCGGCGACGAGATGCGCGGCGCCATCATCCGCGGCATCTCGCCGGCCGACGAGGCCACGGTCACGCCGCTGGCCGCGCAGCTGAAGGACGGCCCGCTGGCGAAGCTGCAGCCCGGCGGCTGGGGCATCGTGCTGGGCATCGAACTGGCCCGGTCCCTCGGCGTGCGCGAGGGCGACAAGATCACCTTGGTGGCACCCAGCGGCGACGTGACGCCGGCCGGCGTGACGCCGCGGCTCAAGCAGTTCACCGTGGTCGGCACCTTCTCGGCTGGCCACTACGAGTACGACAGCGGCCTGGCGCTGATCGCCATCGAGGACGCGGCCAAGCTGTTCCGCACCGGTGGGCCGAGCGGCGTGCAGCTGAAGCTGGCCGACGTGAACGCCGCCCGCGAGGTGGCCGGCGAGCTGGCCCGCGCGATGGGGCCGGACATCATGGTGCGCGACTGGACCCGCACCAATGCCAACTGGTTCGACGCCGTGCAGGTGGAGAAGCGGATGATGGGCATCATCCTGACGCTGATCGTCGCGGTGGCCGCCTTCAACCTGGTCTCCACGCTGGTGATGACGGTGACCGACAAGCAGGCGGATATCGCCATCCTGCGCACGCTGGGCGCCACGCCGCGCTCGATCCTGGGCATCTTCATGGTGCAGGGCGCGACGGCGGGCATCATCGGCACCTTCGCCGGCGTGCTGTTCGGCCTGCTGGTGGCCTACAACATCGATGTGATCGTGCCCTTCATCGAGCATGTGCTGCATGCCAGCCTGCTGCCGGCCAGCGTCTACCTGATCAGCCACATGCCCAGCGACCCGCAGCGCGGCGACATCATCCCGATCACGCTGATCTCGCTGCTGCTGGCCTTCATCTCCACCATCTACCCGAGCTGGCGCGCCAGCCGCGTGCAACCCGCTGAAGCTCTCCGTTATGAATGATTTCGTGTTGAAGGGCGAGGGGCTGTCGCGCCGCTTCCACGAGGGCGAGCTGGACGTGCAGGTGCTCACCGGCGTGGACATCGCCGTGCAGCGCGGGCAGACGCTGGCCATCGTCGGCGCCTCCGGCTCCGGCAAGTCCACACTGCTGCATCTGCTTGGCGGGCTGGACAAGCCCAGCGGCGGCAACGTCACGCTGATGGGCCGGCGCCTGGCGGAGATGAACGAGCAGCAGCTCGGCGCCTGGCGCAACGAGCACCTGGGCTTCGTCTACCAGTTCCACCACCTGCTGCCGGAATTCAGCGCGCTGGACAACGTGGCCATGCCGCTGCGCATCCGCCGCATGCCGCAGGAGCAGGCGCGCGAGCAGGCCGCGGCCATGCTGGCGCGCGTGGGCCTGGGCGGGCGAGTGAAGCACCGGCCGGCGGAACTCTCCGGCGGCGAGCGCCAGCGGGTGGCGATCGCCCGCGCGCTGGTGGCCAAGCCCGCCTGCGTGCTGGCCGACGAGCCCACCGGCAACCTCGACCGCAGCACCGCCCAGGCGGTGTTCGAGCTGATGCTGGAGCGCGCCAGCGAGCAGGGCACAGCCTTCGTGATGGTCACGCATGACCAGACGCTCGCCAGCCAGTGCGGCACGCAGCTGCAACTGGTCGGCGGCCATGTCCAATTGAACTGAACCATGACCCAACGTTTCATCCTCAAGCTCAGCTGCCCCGACCGGGCCGGCATCGTCCACGCCGTCACCGGCTTCCTGCTGGAGCAGGGCGGCAACATCCTCACCTCGGCCCAGCACGGCGACCCGGACCACAGCCGCTTCTTCATGCGCATCGAGTTCGAGAGCGGCGCCGCGCTGGCGGCGATGCGTGAGGGCTTCGCGCCGCTGGCCGCGCAGCTGCAGATGGACTGGGAGCTGGTGGACGGCGCCGCGAAGACGCGGGTGCTGCTGCTGGTCTCCAAGCTGGGCCACTGCCTGAACGATCTGCTGTTCCGCGTGCAGACCGGGCACCTCCCTATCGAGATCCCGGCCATCGTCAGCAACCACCGCGACTTCTACCAGCTGGCTGCCTCGCACAACATTCCCTTCCACCACTTCCCGCTGCTGGCCGCCACGGCCGAGCAGAAGGCGGCGCAGGAGAAGAAGATCATCGAGGTGATCGAGGAGAACCGCATCGAGCTGGTCGTGCTGGCCCGCTACATGCAGATCCTGTCTCCTGAACTATGCCGTTACCTGAGCGGACGGGCGATCAACATCCACCACAGCTTCCTGCCCAGCTTCAAGGGCGCAAAGCCTTACCACCAGGCGTACGAGCGCGGCGTCAAGCTGATCGGCGCCACGGCGCACTACGTGACCTCGGACCTCGACGAGGGCCCGATCATCGAGCAGGAAGTGGCGCGCATCGACCACAGCCTGCCGCCGGAACAGCTGGTGTCGATCGGGCGCGATGTGGAGTGCGTGACGCTGGCCCGCGCGATCCAGTGGCATGCCGAACACCGGGTGCTGATGAATGGCAAGCGCACCGTCGTTTTCCGATAGCCACTGCCATCTCGACGCGCCCGAGTTCGATGCGGACCGGGATGCGGTGGTGGCGCGGGCCCGGGCAGCCGGCGTGACGCAGATCGTGATCCCGGCCGTCGGCGCCTTCGACTTCGACAGCGTGCGCGAGCTGGCGCACCGTCACGGCTTTGTCTACGCCCTGGGTATCCATCCGCTGTTCGTGATGAAGGCCGAGGACGGTGACCTGGACCTGCTGGCGCGACAGCTGGAGCAGCATGCGATGGATCCCCGGCTGGTGGGCATCGGCGAGATCGGGCTGGACTACTTCGTCGACGGCATCGACGACGCGCGCCAGCGGCACTTCTATCTGGAGCAGCTGAAGCTGGCGCGCCGCTTCGAGCTGCCGGTGATCGTGCACGTGCGCAAGAGCGCCGATCAGTTGCTGGCCGGCCTGCGGCGCATCCCGGTGCGCGGCGGCATCGCCCACGCCTTCAACGGCAGCCGCCAGCAGGCGGACGAGTTCGTCAAGCTGGGCTTCAAGCTCGGTTTCGGCGGTACGCTGACTTTCGATCGCTCGCTGAACATCCGCCGCCTGGCGGCCGAGTTGCCGCCCGAGGCGCTGGTGCTGGAGACCGATGCGCCGGACATCCCGCCGCAATGGCTTTACAAGACGGCCGAGGAAAGGGCGGCCGGCGCGACGATGCGCAACGAGCCGGCGGAACTGCCGCGCATCGCGGGCGAACTCGCTGCGCTGCGGGGCTGGACGCTGGAACAGACGGCGGCGACCACCACCGCGAATACCCGGGCGGCGCTCAGGTTTCCTTGATCGGTGCAGCCGGTCGCCGCATCGGCAGCAGCGGATCGACCAACTGCCCGACGAAGCTGTCCACCGGCGGCTTGTCCACGCCATAGACCGGCGGAAAGTGCTTCGGCAGCCAGAAGGTGCCGAACATCATGTCGATGAAGGGGAAGATCGCGGCGAAGTTGCGGTCGCGGTGCTCGTCGTTGGTGTGGTGCCAGTGGTGAAAGGCTGGTGTGGCGATCAGGTACTCCAGCCAGCCGAAGCGCCAGCGCACATTGGCATGGATGACGAAGCTCCACAGGCCCATGAACAGCGAGAGCAGCGCAGGCAAGCCCTGACCCCCGCGGGCCTGGGCCAGGCCCAGCGCGAACAGCGGCGCCAGGCCCATCAGCCGGGTGAAGACCAGGTCGATCGGATGGGCGCGGGTGTTGACCAGCCAGTCCACATGGGTCGGGCTGTGGTGGACCACGTGGAAGCGCCAGAGCCAGAGCAGCTTGTGGCTGAGCCGATGGCCCCAGTAGGCGCCGATGTCGCCGATGACGATGGCCAGCGGCAGGCTCAGCCAGAAGGGCAGGCTCACCGCGGCCTGCACAACCGCTTGCGGCACGAGCCTGTTGGCCAGCAGGGCCAGGCCGGTCACGGGAATCGTCAGCAGCGCCGACAGGCCCAGGCCGTTGAGGAAGTAGTAGCCGAGGTCGTTCCAGAACTCCTTGCGCAGCACCCGCTCCTGGCGCAGGGCGAAGAAGCGCTCCAGCGGCACGAACACGGCCGCATAGACGGCCAGTTGCACGGCCGCCTGGAGGAACTGGCGCAGGAGGTCGTTCATGGCCTTCGGCTGCTTCAGCGGTTGCGCGGCGCGACCGGCGTCTCGGGCACCGGATAGCCGGCCGCGCCGAAGGTGGCGACGATGGCGCGATGCGTGTCGAAATAGACCTGCCAGTAGTGGTCGGTGTGCGCATAGGGGCGCACGGCCAGCAGCGGGCCCTCGGGCGTGAAGCTGAGGATCTCGACATCCGGCGCGGGCGCGGCCACGACATTCGGGATCTGCGCGACGGCCGCCTTCAGCCGCGCGATGGCGTCCAGCGGATCCACGCTGTTGGCGACCTTGGCCGTGCAGTCGACCCGGCGGGAGGGCAGGGCGGAGAAGTTCTGGATCGTGTCGGAGAAGATCTTGTTGTTGCCGACGATGGTCTGCACCGAGTCGCCGGTGATGATGGTGGTGCCGAACAGGCCGATCTCCTGCACCGTCCCGGTGACGCCGCCGACCTGCACGAAATCGCCCACCTTGAAGGGCCGGAGCACCTGCATGAAGACGCCGGCGGCGAAGTGGGTCAGCAGGCCGCCCCAGGCGGTGCCGATCGCCAGGCCCGCGCCCGCCAGCAGCGCGGCGAAGGAGGTGGTCTGCACGCCGAAGATGCCTAGCACCGCCAGTGCCAGGATGATGGTCAGCGTGACGCTGAGGATCGAGCGCAGGTAGTTGGACAGCGTGGCGTCGATCTTCTTGCCGCGCTCCAGGGCGCCGGTGAAGATCCTGACGGTGATGGAGATCAGCCAGCGGCCGACGATCCAGGCGACCAGCGCGCCGAGGACTTTGAGGCCGAAGTCCACGCCCTGCGTGCTCAGGAAAAGCCAGATCGCTTCAGTGTTCATAATCGGTCCCTGTGATTGAAGAAGACGACTCGGATGGCGGCGCCGGTATCAGCGCGCCACGCATCATCGCAAGCCCCTCCGTGCGGCTGCAAGGCTTGGACCCCCATGTTTCGAGGACCACGAGGCTGCTGATCCTGGGCAGTTTTCCCGGTATCGCTTCATTGCGTGCGGCCCAGTACTACGGCCACCCGCGCAACCAGTTCTGGCCGCTGACCGGCGAGGCCCTGGGGCTGCCGCTGGCGCAGGCGGACTACGCGACGCGCCTGGCCCTGCTGGCCGCGCACGGGGTCGGCCTGTGGGACGTGATCACCGAGACGGAGCGCGAGGGCAGCCTGGACAGCAATATCCGCGACCCGCGCGCCAGCGACCTGCGGGCGCTGATCGAACAACTGCCGGCACTGCGCACGATCGCCTTCAACGGCGGCACGGCGCACCGCATCGGCCTGCGCCAGCTGGGCGATGCGGCCGGCCGCCTGCGCATCCTGGCCCTGCCGTCCTCCAGCCCCGCCTACACGCTGCCCTACGCCACGAAGCTCGAGGCCTGGCGGCAGCTCAGCGACACTGAATGACGATGAAGAAGATGATGACGATGAAACTGAAAGCGCTGGCCCTGCTGGCGGCCCTCACGACGGCTGCCGTGGCGCAGGCGGCAAAGCCCATCGAGGTGGACCTGCTGCTCAAGGGTGGCACCCTGGTCCAGGTGGAGCAGGGACGCACCCGATCCGGCATGAATGTGCTGACGCGCGGCGACCGCATCGTCGCCATCGTCGACGACCGGCAGCTCGCGCGCTACAAGCCGCGCCGCGTCGTCGATGTCCGTGGCCGTTTCGTGATGCCGGGCCTGTGGGACAACCACATCCATCTCGGCGGCGCCGAGCTGGTGGAGGACAACCGCCACCTGCTGCCGCTGTACCTGGCCCACGGCGTGACGACGGTGCGCGACTGCGCGGGCGACCTGACCGACACGGTCTTCCAGTGGCGCGACGACATCGCCGCCGGCCGCATGCAGGGCCCGACGATCTTCATGTCCGGCGCCAAGCTGGAGGGCTACAAGCCGCTGTGGAAGGGCACCATCGAAGTGGGCACACCGCAGGAGGTCACGCAGGCCCTCGACGGGCTGCAGGCCCGCCATGCGGACTTCGTCAAGATCACGGACAACACCCTGAAGCCGGAGATCTTCATCGAGGCCCTGCAGCAGGCGCGCCAGCGCGGCCTGCGCACCTCGGCTCATCTGCCTGCGGCGGTCACGCTGGCCGAGGCGGCGGAGGCCGGCCTGGGCACCGTCGAGCATCTCAGTTATGTGGTGCGCGCCGGCAGCCCGCACGAGGCCGAACTGGCCGCCGCCGTGAAGGCGGGCCAGATGACGGGCCGCGCGGCGGCCGAGCAGAGCCTGGCCGAGTTCGACGAAGCCACCGCCCGCGCCACCTATCGCAAGCTCGCGGCGGCGGGGACGGCCGTGGTGCCGACGCTGTCGGTGCTGCGCGCCACCGCCTACCTGGACCAGGACGACCATGCCCACGACGAGTTCCTGAGCTACCTGAGCCCCAAGTTCCGCGCTACCTACGACTGGCGCGTGCAGCGCGCCGCGCAGGACGGGCCGGCGGCCATCGCCTACCGGCATGCCAACGTCGAGAAGGCCGCCTCGCTGCTGCCGGTGCTGGCGCAGGAGGGCGTGACCATCATTGCCGGCACGGACGCCGGCTGGCTCAACTCCTTCGACTATCCGGGCCAGTCGCTGCATGAGGAACTGGCGCTGTACGTGCGCTACGGCCTGACGCCGCAGCAGGCGCTGGCTGCCTCGGTGCTGGCCGGTCCGCGCTTCCTGGGCAAGCAGGCCCCCTACGGCGACCTGGCCGAGGGCAAGGCCGCGGACATCCTGGTGCTGGACGCTGACCCGCTGCAGGACATCGCCGCCACCCGCAAGATCCGCGCGGTGATGAGCCATGGCCGCCTGATGGATCGTGCCGAACTGGACCGCATGCTCAAGGAGACCCGCGCATGGGCCGCGACGCAAAGCCTGTGAAGCGCCAGGGCTGGGCGCCCGCCACGCTGTCGGAGTACGACGGCGTGCGCTTCCTGCACCTCGACTCGATCTGGGTGCAGGGCGCGATGCGCATCAGGAAACCCCAGCAGCTGGAGCTGGAGTACATCCAGCGCATGATGGCCTGGATGCTGTGGCGCGACGCTGCCGAATTGAGCGCCGGTCACGCGATCCAACTGGGCTTGGGTGCCGCCGCGATCACGCGTTTTTGTCACAAGGTGTTGCGCATGCAGACCACCGCGGTGGAGATCAACCCCACCGTGATCGCCGCATGCCGGGCCTGGTTCCACCTGCCGGAGAACGACCGCCTGCTGACGGTGGTGAACGCCGACGCCGCGGAATGGGTCGCTAACGCCGAGCCTCAGCAGGCCCAGGTGCTCAACGTCGATCTCTACGACCACGAGGCCGCGTCCCCCGTGCTGGACGACGAAAACTTCTATGCGGGCTGCCGCGCGCTGCTCGCCGAGGGCGGGCTGATGACGGTCAACCTGTTCGGCCGTGACGCCAGCTTCGCGCGCAGCGCGCTGCGCATCGCGCGGGTGTTCGGATCAGACCAGGTGTGGAGCCTGGCGCCCACCAAGGAGGGCAATACGGTGGTGGTCGCGGCACGAGGCGTGCGGGTTCCCGAGCGGGAGGAACTGGAGCGTCGAGCGGCTAATATCGAGGCGCTGTATGGGGGGCATGGCCTGCCGGCGCGCAAGTGGTTGCGCCTGGTGAGGCCGCTGCCGCTGAGCATCGTCAACCAGTTGCACGCCTGAGCCATGAACACCACAGTCTTGCCCAAGCCCGCGGCGGCCGGGCCCAAGCCGGAAGGGCGCCTGGACTGGCGGCTGCTGCTGCGCTGGCTGCGCGAGGACGGGCTGATCGACGAGACCCAGGCCCAGCGCACCGAGCAGCGCTTCTCCTCCGGTGACAGTTCCCTGCATCCGCTGGTGCGCCTGGGCCATGCCGGCCTGGTGCGCGCCGGCACGAGCAAGGCGCTGGACGTGGACTCGCTGTCCGACTGGCTGGCCAAGCGCGCCGGCCTGCCTTTCCTGCGCATCGACCCGCTGAAGGTGGACGTGGGCCGCGTGGCCGAGATCATGTCGGGCGGCTATGCCGAGGCCAAGCGCTGCCTGCCCGTGCTGATCGGGCTGAACGAGGTGACCATCGCCACCTCCGAGCCTTTCGATACCGGCTGGGTTGCGCAGATCGAGTCGCACACCCGCAAGACGATCCGGCTGGTCATCTCCAACCCGCTGGACATTGCCCGCTATACGACCGAGTTCTTCACGCTGGCCAAGACGGTGCGCGCCGCGGCCAAGCAGGGCGAAGCCACGCAGGTGGCGAGCTTCGAGCAACTGGTCGAGCTCGGCAAGACGAACAAGCAGCTCGATGCCAACGACCAGGCGGTGGTGCAGGTGGTCGACTGGCTGTGGCAGTACGCCTTCGACCAGCGCGCGTCCGACATCCACCTGGAGCCGCGCCGCGAGATGGGCGTGATCCGCTTCCGCATCGACGGTGTCCTGCACACCGTCTACCAGCTGCCGGCCACGGTGATGGCCGCGATGATCTCGCGCATCAAGCTGCTGGGGCGCATGGACGTGGTCGAGCGCCGGCGTCCGCTGGACGGGCGCATCAAGACGCGCAACCCGGCCGGCGACGAGGTGGAGATGCGGCTGTCCACGCTGCCTACCGCGTTCGGCGAGAAGATGGTGATGCGGATCTTCGACCCGGACACGGCGGTCAAGGATCTCAGCATGCTGGGCTTCTCCCCGCACGACAGCGAGCGCTGGGAGCGGCTGGTGACGCAGGCCCACGGCATCATCCTGGTGACCGGGCCCACCGGCAGCGGCAAGACGACGACGCTGTACTCCACGCTCAAGCGCCTGGCCACCGACGAGGTCAATGTCTGCACGATCGAAGACCCGATCGAGATGATCGAGCCGGCCTTCAACCAGACCCAGGCCCAGCCGGCGCTGGAGTTCGGTTTCGCCGAAGGCCTGAGGGCGCTGATGCGGCAGGACCCGGACATCATCATGGTCGGCGAGATCCGCGACCTGGCCACGGCCGAGATGGCGATCCAGGCGGCGCTGACCGGGCATCTGGTCTTCAGCACCCTGCACACCAACGACGCGGCCGCGGCCATCACCCGGCTGACCGACCTGGGCGTGCCCTCCTACCTGATCAGCGCCACCGTCATCGGCGTGCTCGCGCAGCGCCTGGTGCGCACGCTGTGCAACCAGTGCAAGCAGCCGGATCCGAACGTGACCCGTGAGTCGCTCAACGACATGCTCAAGCACTGGCGGATGAACGGCGGCGTGAAGCCCTACAAGCCGGTCGGCTGCCTTGAGTGCCGCAACACCGGCTACCGCGGCCGTGCGGGCCTGTACGAGCTGATGAGCGTCAACGAGGCGGTCAAGAAGCACCTGCATCCGGTGCCGGACCTGGCCGCGCTGCGCCGCCAGGCCGCGCAGGAAGGGCTGCGTCCGCTGCGCCTGGCGGGCGCGATGAAGGTGGCCGAGGGCGTGACGACGCTGGAGGAAGTCCTGCGCAACACACCGCAATGGGAAGCCTGAGTCGGCGTCGATGAAGCTCAAGAGCCAACGGGACTTCTGGTCCGGCCTGCTGTTCGTCCTGATCGGCCTCGCATTCGCCTGGCTTGCCACCGGTCGTGATTTCGGTGACGCCGCCGAGCCGGGGCCAGGGCTGCTGCCCTTCGGCCTTGGCCTGCTGCTGGCGCTCCTGGGTGGCCTGCTGCTGTTCAAGGCGCTGGCCATCGAGTCCGAGCGGGGCAACCCGATCGCCCGGATCGCCTGGCGTCCCCTGCTGATGAGCATGGCCGCCATCGCCGCCTTCGGCTATGGCCTGCCGAGGCTGGGCCTGACCGCAGCCGTGCCGGGCGCGATGCTGTTCGCGCTTTTGGCAGCCGGCGTCGACGACTGGCGCGCGCTGCTGGGCGGCATGGTGCTTGCGACCTTGCTGACCGGCCTGCTGGTGGCGTGGGTGCCGCTGGCCCCGGCGCCCTGATCTCCTCCTGTTCGCGGCACCGGCATGGATCTGTTGAGCAAGCTGTCTCTTGGTTTTCACGCCGCGCTGGGCGCAAGGCAACTGCTGGCCTTGCTGTGCGGCTGCCTGCTGGGCCTGCTGGCGGGGCAGCGCCGCCGGCTCTCGCCGATGTCGGTGCTGGCCTTGTTGCTGCCGCTCGTGCCCGCCATGGACGCGCTGTCGGCGCTGGCGATGCTGGCGGCGGTGGCCTATGGCTCGGCCTGGGGGCAGACGCTGGCGCATCGGCCTGCGCTCGGCTTTCGGGGCCGGGCGCAATTCGCGCCCCTGCTCGCGGGCGCGGCCGGCGCCGTGGGCACGCTGGCTCTCGCACTGTTCGCGCAGCCCCTGGCGGCCCTGGCCTTCGACCTTGGGGCGGCCGACGACTTCGCGTTGATGGTCTTCGTCCTCGTGGGCGCCACTGTGCTGGGGCCCGGCTCCGTGCTTGTCTCGCTGGCGATGGCGGTACTGGGCCTGCTGGTGGCGCAACTGGCTCAGCGAGCCGGGGCTGGAGGCCTCTTCGCGGCCGGACTTCCGCAGATCGGGCAGGGCGTCCCGTTGGTGCCCTTGATGATCGGACTGTTCGCCGGCGCAGAACTGATCGACAAGCGGATACCGGTGGACGCAGCGAATCCGCCGCCGATGCCCGCCGCGGGGGAGACACCGCCAGTGACCGAACTGCCGCGTCGTTCTGCCGCCGTGGCCTCGGCACGAGGCCTGCTGGCCGGGCTGGTGCTGGGCCTGCTGCCCGGCGCGGGTGCGCGTCTGGCAGCGGCCCTGGGCCGGGGAGTCGAGACGCGCCTGCGCGGTGATGACGAGCGTGCGCGTTGCGGTGAACTGGCAAGCGTGGCTGCCGGACACGCGGGCAGCCACACGGCCTTCATTCCGATGCTGATGCTCGGCGCACCCATCAATGCCGTGATGGCCTTGCTGTTTGCGGCGATGGCCATCAAGGGCGAACCGAGCGGGCCGCTGCTTCTGACCGGGCAGCCGCAGATCTTCTGGGGCCTGTGTGCGTCGATGTGGGTCGGCTGTCTCGTGCTGACGGTGCTCGGACACCTGCGTCTGATCCCGGGCCGGGAGCGGCAGGGGCCGGGGCACCGGTGGATCTCTGCCCCGCTGCTGGTGGCCTGCTGCGCGGGCGCGGCGGCTGGTGGCCCTGATGCCTACCCCGGCTTCAGTGTCGCTGTGATGGGCGGGGCCGCGCTGGCGGGCTATGTCTTTCGCAAGCTCAGTTGCCAGGCCGCGCCGTTCGCGCTGGCCTTCATCCTTGGACCTCATATGGAGGGCCACCTGCGTCACGCGCTGCAACTCAGTTCAGGAGACTGGCGTGTCTTCCTTGAGCGGCCGGTCGCCCTGTCGCTGCTGCTGATCACGGTAGCCCTGGTGCTGCTGAGCCTTCTGCCCTTCGTCAGGCGTGTGCGAGAGCGGGTCTTCGGGCAGCCCTGGCTGGCTGATGATTGAAGCCCCGGACAGAAAGTTTGCGAAAGTCTTGTGACGGCCAAAAAAGCTGTGCTACAGTAGCGGGCTTCGCTGATCAA
>NZ_LYVQ01000029.1 GCF_001984095.1 Pelomonas sp. KK5 | reverse complement strand
ACCGCTGCAGGCCGCGGCATCGGCACCGACGCCGGCACGGGAACCCGCTCCCGCGGGGCCACGCGCCGCGGCGGCCTCGGCGGCGCCGGCGCTGCCGATCGACACGGTGCGCCCCGATATCCGGGAAGCCGCCGCCAAGGGTGCGGCGGTCGTCGCGCTGGTCGCGCCGCCCACGCGCAACAAGGCGGAGGCCCAGGCCACGCTGGAGAAGATGCGCGAGCTGGTGCTGCCGCTGCAGCCCAAGGCGGCCGACATGCAGGCCCAGCTGTTCGAATCGCCCGAAGGCTGGCGGGCCGCCGTCTGGCCCTTCTCCAGCCGCATCGAGGCGCAGCTGGTCAATGCCACGCTGGTGGCGCGCGGCCTGCACACGAAGGCCGTGGACTTCTGAGCACCCCGGTCCGGCGCGCCGAAACTTCCGTTCGCCCTGAGCCTGTCGAAGGGCCTGTCCTGAGCCTGTCGAAGGGCCGACCTGCACGCCCCAGGGCTTCGACAGGCTTCAGCCCGAACGGTTGGTTGCCTGAGAGCGCTCAGCTCGCCGCGCCGCGCAGGAACTCGACCAGGCTGCCTGGCGCAGCCGGGCCCAGGCAGGCGTCGATGACCTCGGCGGCGCCCATCGCGGCCCGCGCACTGCGGGAGAACATCGCCTGCTCGTGGGCGGCCAGCGCCGCCTCCGCATCGCCGGGATGGGCGACGAGGGCCAGCGCCAGTTCGGCGCCGTCGACCATCGCGAGGTTGGCTCCGTCGCCAGCCGGCGGCATCAGGTGCGCCGCATCGCCGATCAGCGTCACGCCGGGCACGCGCGGCCAGCGGTGATCGGCCGGCAGCGTGTGGAGCGGGCGGAAGACGGGCGCCGCCCCGCCCGCAGTGACCAGCGCGGTCAGCGCCGGCGCCCAGCCCCGGAACTCGGCGGCGACGCGCGCCCGCGCGGCGGCAGGCTCGGCGGCCTGCAGCTCGCGGATCCAGTCGATCGGCCGGTTCAGCGCTGCGTAGCTGTGCAGCACGCCGTCGGGCTCGCGGTGGGCAAAGATGCCCTGGCCGGGCTGCATCGCGAAGAATGAACCGCCGCCCACGGCCGCGGCGCTGTCCGGATGAAGCCGGTCGGCATCGTGCAGCCAGGTCTCGATGAAGGTGGTGCCCGCATAGGTCGGGCAGGCCGCCGACAGCAGCGGTCGCACACGGGACCAGGCGCCGTCGGCGCCGACCAGCAGCGCGCAATTGACCGCCGTGCCGTCGGCGAAGCGCAGCGCGTGGCGGCCGCCCGCCAGCGGCTCGACCGAGGCCAGCTTACAGCCCCAGCGCACGGTGCCGGCGGGCAGGGAATCGAGCAGCAGGCCGCGCAGCTCGCCGCGGCGCACCTCGGGCCGGCCGCCGCTGCCGTCGTCCGGCTGGTCCAGCAGCACCTGGCCGTGAGGGTCGAGCACGCGCGCGGCCTGGCCGCCGGGGTGGATCAGCGGCAGGAAGTCGTCGTGCAGGCGCGCGGCCTTCAGCGCCAGCTGGCCGCTGTCGGCATGGATGTCGAGCATGCCGCCCTGGACGCGGCTGTCGGGCGCCGCCTCGGCCTCGAAGACGAGGGCGGCGATGCCGTGGACATGCAGCACACGGGCAAGCATCAGCCCGCCCAGGCCGGCGCCGATGATGGCGATCGGCGTCTCCGACCTGTCCGAGGTTTCCGAATTTTCATGGAATGTCATTCCATGATGTTGGAGCAACGTTCCAGTCATGTCAAGATACGGCGATGGTCACGAAGAAATCAGGCACAGCCCGGCGCCGCGAGGATTCGCTCTCGCCCGAGCGCATCGTCGAGGCCTCCATCGAGCTGCTGGACGGCGACGGCGAGGCCGGGCTCACCTTCCGCGCGCTGTCGGAGCGCCTGGCCACCGGCCCCGGCGCGATCTACTGGCATGTCGCCAACAAGGATGAACTGCTGGTCGCGGCCTGCGATGCGGTGGTCGAACGGACCCTGGCCGGCTGCACCGCCGGGCGCACGCCGCAGCAGCGGCTGAGGGCGCTGGCCCTGGGCATGTTCGACGCGATGGACAGGCACCCGTGGATCGGCGCCGCGCTGGTCCAGGCGGCCGGACGGCTGCCGATGGTGCGGCTGCTGGAGCGCATCGGCCAGCAGGTGCAGGCGCTGGGTGTGGCACCGCGGGGGCAATGGGCCGGCGCCTCGGCACTGCTGCACTACATCATCGGCGTGGGCGGGCAGAACGCGGCGAACCGGCTGTCGGCCCAGGCACGCACCGTCGGCCGCACCGAGTTCCTGGGCCAGGTGGCCCAGGCCTGGTCACGGCTCGACCCGACGGCGTTCCCCTTCACCCATGCCCAGGCTGCGAAGCTGGCCGCCCATGACGACCGGGCCGACTTCCTGGCGGGCGTCGACCTGATCGTGGCCGGGATGGGACGCTAGCCGGCCCAGGCTGCTACTTCGCGGCGCGCGCCGTGACGATGGCGTCGGCGACGTTCTTCGGCGCCTCGCTGTAGTGCTTGAACTCCATCGTGTAGGTGGCGCGGCCTTGCGACATCGAACGCAGCGTCGTCGAGTAGCCGAACATCTCGCTCAGCGGCACCTCGGCCTTGATGATCTTGCCGCCGCCGATCATGTCGTCCATGCCCTGCACCATGCCGCGGCGGCTGGACAGGTCGCCCATCACGTTGCCGGCGTAGTCCTCGGGCGTCTCCACCTCGACGGCCATCATCGGCTCCAGGATCACTGGGCTGGCCTTGCGGCAGGCGTCCTTGAAGCCCATCGAGGCGGCCATCTTGAAGGCGTTCTCGTTCGAGTCGACCTCGTGGTAGGAACCGAAGGTCAGCGTGACCTTCACGTCCACCACCGGGAAGCCGGCCAGCACGCCGTTGGGCAGCGTGTCGATGATGCCCTTCTCCACCGCCGGGATGAACTCGCGCGGCACCACGCCGCCCTTGATCGCGTCCACGAACTCGAAGCCCTTGCCGGCCTCCTGCGGCTCCACCGTCAGCACCACGTGGCCGTACTGGCCCTTGCCACCGGACTGGCGAACGAACTTGCCTTCGACGTCGGCCGCGGTCTTGCGGATGGTCTCGCGGTAGGCCACCTGCGGCTTGCCGACATTGGCCTCCACGCCGAACTCGCGCTTCATCCGGTCGACGATGATCTCCAGGTGCAGCTCGCCCATGCCGGAGATGATGGTCTGGCCGGATTCCTCGTCGGTGCGCAGGCGGAAGGACGGGTCCTCGGCAGCCAGGCGGCCCAGCGCGATGCCCATCTTCTCCTGGTCGGCCTTGGTCTTGGGCTCCACGGCCTGCGAGATCACCGGCTCGGGGAAGATCATCTTCTCCAGCGTGATCACGGCGTCCGGGTCGCACAGGGTCTCGCCGGTGGTCACCTCGCGCAGGCCCACGCAGGCAGCGATGTCGCCGGCCAGGATTTCCTTGATCTCCTCGCGCTGGTTGGCGTGCATCTGCAGGATGCGGCCGATGCGCTCCTTCTTGCCGCGGATCGGGTTGTAGACGGTGGCGCCCGAGAGCAGCACGCCCGAGTACACGCGCACGAAGGTCAGTTGGCCGACATACGGGTCGGTCATCAGCTTGAAGGCCAGTGCGGAGAACTTCTCCTTGTCGTCGGCATGGCGGACGACTTCCTTGTCGTCCTCGTCATGGCCGGGCACCGGCGGGATGTCCACCGGCGAGGGCAGGAAGTCGATCACCGCGTCCAGCATGCGCTGCACGCCCTTGTTCTTGAAGGCCGTGCCGCAGAGCATCGGCTGGATCTCGCAGGCGATCGTGCGCAGGCGGATGCCGTTGACGATGTCGGCCTCGGGCAGGTCGCCCTCCTCGAGGTACTTGTGCATCAGTTCCTCGTTGGCCTCGGCGGCGGCCTCGACCATCTTCTCGCGCCATTCGGCGGCGGAGGCCTGCAGCTCGGCCGGGATCTCCTCGTAG
Organism: Pelomonas sp. KK5; assembly: GCF_001984095.1. Lineage (GTDB taxonomy): Bacteria > Pseudomonadota > Gammaproteobacteria > Burkholderiales > Burkholderiaceae_C > KK5. The sequence continues at coordinate 35,279 of NZ_LYVQ01000029.1, read as the reverse complement.
CTGAACTTCATGCCCTGGGAGGCTTCGTCCCAGTAGATGGCCTTCATCTTCAGCAGGTCGACCACGCCCTTGAACTGGTCCTCGGCCCCGATCGGCAGCACCACCGGCACCGGGTTGGCGCGCAGCCGGTCCACCATCATCTGGCGCACGCGGAAGAAATCGGCGCCGATGCGGTCCATCTTGTTGACGAAGGCCAGGCGCGGCACCTTGTACTTGTTGGCTTGGCGCCAGACGGTCTCGCTCTGCGGCTGCACGCCGCCGACCGAGTCGTAGACCATCACCGCGCCATCGAGCACGCGCATCGAGCGTTCGACTTCAATGGTGAAGTCCACGTGCCCGGGGGTGTCGATGATGTTGAAGCGGTGCTCCGGGTAGGACATGTCCATGCCCTTCCAGAAGCAGGTGGTGGCCGCGGAGGTGATCGTGATGCCGCGTTCCTGCTCCTGCTCCATCCAGTCCATCGTCGCGGCGCCGTCGTGCACCTCGCCGATCTTGTGGTTCACGCCGGTGTAGAAGAGGATGCGCTCGGTCGTCGTCGTCTTGCCCGCGTCGATGTGGGCGGAGATGCCGATGTTGCGATAGCGCTCGATGGGGGTTTTGCGGCTCATGATGTCCTCCGGGTCCAGCCGGTGAATGTAGCCGGCAAAGATTGGGCTTGCATGAAGAGCTTCAAGCAGCCTCGCTGCGCGAAGGTCATCGCCTCATTCGCTACAGTGCGGGCTTCGACTCGCAAGCCCCATGCCCACGATGCTCACCGTCAACAAACTCGTCCCGCGCGGCCGGGGCCTCGCGCCCGTGCTGCTCAAGCGCGCCGCCACCGTCTCGCTGGACTGGGACGTCCGCCAGAAGAGCCGCTTCGACCTGACCGACAGCCAGGGCCGCCGCATCGGCGTGTTCCTGCCGCGCGGCACCGCCGTGCGCGGCGGCGACGTGCTGCTCGTCGTCGAGGACGGCTCGATGGTCGTCGTCGAGGCCGCGCCGCAGCCGGTGCTGGAGGTGCGCGCCTGCGCCGAGCACGGCAGCCCTTTTGACCTGCTGCGCGCCGCCTACCACCTGGGCAACCGCCATGTGCAGCTGGAGCTGCAGCCGGACCGCCTGCTGCTGGAGCCGGACCATGTGCTGGCCGAGATGCTGGGGAACATGCACCTGATCGTGACCGAGGCAAGCAGCGCCTTCGAGCCGGAAGCCGGCGCCTATGCGGCCGAGGGCCATGGCCACGCGCATGCCCATCCGCATCCGCATGAAGCCCCGGCGCCGCAGCGCAAGCCGATCGGCATCGCCGTCACCGCCGCACCGGCGCCGCATGTGCACGGCCCCGGCTGCAAGCACTGATGGTGAGCCCTGCCGCCTGGCTGCAGCTGATGCAGCTGGCCTCGCCGGCGCTGCCGGTCGGGGGCTTCAGCTATTCCGAAGGGCTGGAAGCGGCCGTGGACTCGGGCCGCGTCGTCGACGAGGCGCAGGCCCGCGCCTGGCTGCTGGACCAGCTGCGCCTGGGCCTGGCCCGCGCCGACCTGCCCGCCTGCGCCGCGGCCACCCGCGCCTGGCATGACGGCGACATTCAGCGCATCCAGGTGCTGAACGACTGGGTGCTGCAGACCCGCGAAAGCCGCGAGCTGCGCCAGCAGGCCGAGCAGATGGGGCGCTCGCTGGTCGAATGGCTGCGCAACAAGGCCGAGGCCGACCCGCGGCTGGCGCAACTGGCCGCACTGAAGCCGGCGCCGAGCTGGCCCATCTCCTTCGCGCTGGCCGCGGCCCAGACCGGGGCGCCGCTGCGCGAGGCCATGCTGGCCCATGCCTTCGGCTGGGCGGAGAACATGGTGGCGGCCGCGGTCAAGGCGGTGCCGCTGGGCCAGAGCGCGGGCCAGCGCATCCTGGAGGCGCTGGCCGAGGCGATCCCGGGTTGCGTGGACGCCGCGCTGGCGATGGGCGACGAGGACCGCCAGGCCTTCACGCCGATGCTGGCGATCCTGTCGGCGCAGCACGAGGAACAGTACTCGCGCCTGTTCCGTTCATAGCCGCCCGTCTCCAGGCTGCCGGCGGCGCGCCGTATTCCCGGCGGAAGGCCCGGCTGAAGGCGGTGTCGGTCTGGTAGCCGACGTCCTCGGCAATCCGTGCAAGTTGGGCGTTACTGCCGCGCAGCAGGTTGGCCGCCAGCAGCATGCGCCATTGCGTGAGGTACTGCATCGGCGAGCTGCCCACGAGGCGCTGGAAGCGCTCGGCCAGCACGGAGCGGGAGGTGGCCGCCTCGCGGGCCAGCTCGTCCAGCGTCCACGCATGGGCGGGCCGCTGGTGCATGCAGCGCAGCGCCGGGCCGACGATCTTGTCGCCGACGCCGGTGAGCCAGCCGGTGCGGCCCTCCTCGCCCTCGGCATTCATGTACAGGCGCAGCACCTCGATGAACAGCACCTCGGCCAGCTTGGCCAGCACGCCTTCGCCGCCGGGCCGGGGCGAGCGCGCCTCGGCCAGCGCATAGCGCACCGAGGCCTCCAGCCACAGGCCGGCGGCCGAGCCGCGCACATTGACCCGCACCACCGGCGGCAGCCCGGCCAGCAGCATCCGGGCCAGCCGCGCATCGCAGGCCATGTAGCCGCAGACGATGCGGGTCGTCGCCCCGCCACCGCCGTAGGCCAGTTCGCGCGGACGGCGGGCCAGCAGGCGCTCCAGCTTGACGTTGGCCGGCGGCGCCGCGCCGGGCTCGGCGCTCATGCGGTGGGCGTCGCCCTGCGGGAACAGCACGGCGTCGCCGGCCACCAGCCGCAGCGGCGGGGCGGCGGGCATCTCCAGCCAGCACTCGCCCTCGGTGATCAGGTGGAAGACGACCACGCGCTCGGCACCGGGCTCCAGCAGCGGCGCGGCGGCGTCGGCCCGCGGCGCCTGGTAGCACCAGGGCGCGGTGAAGCGGGTCTGGATGAAGATGGCGCCGACCAGGCGCACCACGCGCAAGGTCTCGGAGAGGGCGTCCATGGCGCGTCAGCCGGGGCTAACGTCGATATTCAGCGCCAGCGGATTGGCGTTGCGCACCGCCGTCGGCATCGGCGAACGGGCGACCGCCGCCTCGACCAGCGCCCGCAGCCGGGCCTCGGGCACGCCGGGCGCGGCGATGCGCACATGCAGCTGCAGCTCGCCCGGGCCCGCGCTGATCGGGCGCCCTTCGGCATCCGGCAGGCCGAACATGCCGCGCGAATCGGAGCGGCTGGTGGCCTTCACTTCCAGCGCCGCCAGCTCGATCCCCTCGCCGGCCGCCGCGAACACGATGGACACCACCGCGCAGGAGGACATGCCGGCGCGGAACAGCCAGCCCGGGGTCGGATGCTCTCCGCTGCCACCGAGCTCGGTCGGCATGTCGGTGACGAACCGGGCGCCGCCGGCATGGCTGGCGAGGACCCGCGTGCCGCCCTCCCAGCGCGCCGTCGCCGCCGCATCGTCGTGCAGGCCCGACTCCGGCCGGCGCCGCAGCACCGCCCTCACCCGTTCCAGTGCCGCGGCCACATCGATCAGGCTCATGACTATCCGCTCCGATTGAACGTTAGGGCGCATTCTGTGCGCTCTCCGCCCGACAGCCAAGCGCGGACGATCGGACAGTTCCCGGCGACGCTCGGGCAGGACGGCAGGTGGCCCCGCGCCGCACAGTGCGGGCCAGCGCGGTGACTGCCGCGCCCACCCACCCTCAAGGAGCCACGCACCATGAATGCACCCGCGACCGACCTCGCCGCCCTCAAGGCCCGCCAGCAGACTGCCTGGGCCAGCGGCGACTACGCCGTCATCGGCACCACGCTGCAGATCGTCGGCGAGCAACTGGCCGAGGCCTGCGACCTGCGCTGGGACGAGCGCGTGCTGGACGTGGCCGCCGGCAACGGCAATGCCACGCTGGCCGCCGCACGGCGCGGCGCGCACGTGACCTCCACCGACTACGTGGCCAGCCTGCTGGAGCGCGGCGCCGAGCGCGCCCATGCGGAGCGCCTGCAGGTGGACTTCCAGCAGGCCGATGCCGAGGCCCTGCCCTTCGGGGACGCCAGCTTCGACGCGGTGCTGTCCACCTTCGGCGTGATGTTCACGCCCAACCAGGCGCAGGCCGCGGCCGAGCTGGCCCGGGTCTGCCGGCCGGGCGGCCGCATCGGCCTGGCGAACTGGACACCCGAGGGCTTCATCGGCCAGGTCTTCAAGACGCTGGGCCGCTACCTGCCGCCACCGGCCGGCGTGCAGCCGCCGTCGCTGTGGGGCGTGGAGTCGCACCTGCAGCAGCTGTTCGGCGACCGCGCCGCCCGCATCGTGGTGACGCCGCGGCAGTTCAATTTCCGCTACCGCTCGGCCGCCCACTACATCCAGGTCTTCCGCGACTGGTACGGCCCGACGCACAAGGCCTTTGCCGCCCTGCCGGCGGAGCAGGGCGAGCGGCTGGCCCAGGACTTGACGACGCTGCTGAACAGCCTGAACCGCGCCGGGCCAGGCAGCCTGGTGGTGCCGAGCGACTACCTGGAGGTGGTGATCACGCGGGCCTGATCAGGAGCGGTAGTCGGCGTTGATCGTCACGTACTCGTGCGAGAAATCGCAGGTCCAGACGGTGGTCGTCGCCGTGCCGCGGTTCAGGCCCACGCGCACGGTGATCTCGGCCTGCTTCATCACGCGCTGGCCGTCTTCCTCGCGGTACTCGGGGCGGCGGCCGCCCTTCGTGACCACATGCACGTCATCGAGGTGCAGGTCGATCAGCGTCTGGTCCAGGTCGGCGATGCCGGCATAGCCGACCGCGGCCAGGATGCGGCCCAGGTTCGGGTCGCTGGCGAAGAAGGCGGTCTTGACCAGCGGCGAGTGGGCGATGGCGTAGGCCGCGAGCTTGCATTCCTCTTCGGTCTTGCCGCCCTCGACGACCACGCTGATGAACTTCGTCGCGCCCTCGCCGTCGCGCACGATGGCCTGGGCCAGCTGCTGCGAGACCTCGATCAGCGCCTTGCGCAAGACCTGGCCCTCGGCGCTGTCGAGCGAGTCGATGCGGGCATGAGCTGCCTTGTGGGTGGCGATCAGCACGAAGGAGTCGTTGGTCGACGTGTCGCCGTCGATCGTGATGCGGTTGAAGGAGGCATCGGCCGCTTCCTTGACCAGGGCCTGCAGCAGGCCGGGCGCCACGTTCGCATCGGTCGCCACATAGCCCAGCATCGTGGCCATGTTCGGGCGGATCATGCCGGCGCCCTTGCTGATGCCGGTGAGCGTGACGGTGGCGCCGCCGATCTGCACCTGGCGCGAGGCGGCCTTGGGCAGCGTGTCGGTGGTCATGATGCCGGCGGCGGCCTCGGCCCAGTTGTCGGCCTTCAGCGCGGCGATCGCGGCGGGCAGGCCGGCGACGATGCGGTCCACCGGCAGCGTCTCCATGATCACGCCGGTCGAGAAGGGCAGGATCTGCGCGGGCTTGACGCCCATCGCGCCGGCCAGCGCCTGGCAGCTCTGGCGCGCGCGGGCCAGGCCGTCCTCGCCGGTGCCGGCGTTGGCGTTGCCGGTGTTCACCAGGATCGCGCGGATCTCGTTGCCGCCAAGGGCGAGATGCTCGCGGCAGACCTGCACCGGCGCGGCGCAGAAGCGGTTGGCGGTGAACACGCCGGCCACCGAGGAGCCGGGCGCCAGCTCGATCACGCTGAGGTCGCGCCGGTTGGCCTTGCGGATGCCGGCCATCGTCACGCCCAGGCGGACGCCGGGCACGGCATGCAGGGAAGCGGGATCGGGGGCTTGCAGATTGACGGGCATGGCGGACTCGCGGCAGGGGAACGGAATGGCCGCGATTGTAGGGAGTGCCAATGACAACGGGCTCCCTGCAGGAGCCCGTTTCGATTGCTTGCCGAAAGCGCTTCAGCGCGGGCGGCGGCGCCCGGCGACGAAGGCCAGCACGCCCAGGCCGGCCAGCATCATCGCGTAGCTCTCGGGCTCGGGCACCGCGGTCACGGTGACGAAGTCCTGGTAGGTCGGGCTCACGAGCTTGGTCAGTGTGTACTGGGCCGAGCCGGTGTAGTTGGAAGCTGCCAGCAGCATGGCATTGGCCTGCGCGGCGAACGCATTGTCCTGGGTGTCGGTGCTGGTGGCGCTGAGGTAGTAGAACTGGAAGTCGCCGGTGCCGACATTGAGCGCCGTGCCGCTGGGCTCCTGCATGATCTCCCAGACGGCCGTCTGGAACGCTGCCTTGTCGGCGGGGCTGCTCAGCGTGGCGTAGCTGGTCGAGTACAGGCCCTGCAGCAGCGTGGACTGGGCCGTGCTGAAGCTGCCGACGGTATAGCTCTGAAAGCCCGCGGCGCTGGTGGCATGGCCCTGGGCCAGCTCGACGCAGAAGGCCTCGAAGGAGGTGCCGCTGCTGGTCACCATCTCGAGGCCGCCGGTCAGGTAGCCAGCGGTGGTGGAGGACGTGGTGATCGTCATCCCGTCGGTGGACAGGTAGCGGATGTCCTGGGCGCTGGCGGCGCCCGTGGCCGCGAGGCCGAGTGCCAGCAGCAGGGCGGAAGTCTTCTTGTTCATGTGCTAACCCTGAAGTTCAACGGACCGAGCGGCGGCGGCGACCGGCCCAGCCCAGCGCGGCCAGGGCGACGGCGCTGAGCGCCAGCGTCTGCGGCTCCGGCACATTGGCCGGCGGGTCGATCAGGCTCAGGTTCAGCGCGCCACCGAGCTTGTCGTCCTGGTCGAAACCGGTCACGGTGACGGTCCAGTCGCCGGCGCCGAGGAAGATTGAGTCCCAGGCGTAGCTGCGGGTGTAGGTGTAGCTGGTACGGCCCTTGACGGTGATCGAGCTGCTGGAATCGGTAATGCGATCGAAGCCGTCATCGCCGCTGGCGGACGCATCGAACAGGATCTCGGTGCTGCCGTTGCTCAGCAGCAGCGAGCCGATCGTGAAGTTGCCGGCGACGCTGGAGCTGGCGTCCACCTGGCCGAAGAAGTTGGCGCCCTGGGCCAGCGTGAAGTGGAACTGCTCGCTGTAGGCGCCGCTGCCGTCCGCGGTGTCGCTGAAGTTGAAGCTCAGCACGGGATCGGCCAGGGCCGCTGCGGCCGACAGGGCCAGGGCAGCGAAGACGGTGACGTTTTTGAGTTTCATGAGGAGATGGCCAACGTTGTTCGTGTTCTCGTCGGCCCTTGGAGGTCCCTCCCCCAGCACCGATGGAAGCCATCCTAGGGGTACGAATTAGGGGGGTGCATCCCCCATCCCGGTGGCGCGAGACATATTCCTCGCTCAGGCACGCCCTGACCCCTCGAATGAGCGGGGTGCCCGTGGGCCCGGCCATGAAAAAGGACCGTGACATCCGACGATGTCACGGTCCCGTTACTTGGCTTGACCTGGCTTTACAGGGCTCAGGCGAGCTTGCCGTGGCAGGCCTTGTACTTCTTGCCGGAGCCGCAGGGGCAGGGATCGTTGCGGCCGACATGGCCGAACTGCTGGGCCAGGTTGGCGGCGGTCTGCGGGGCCGGCTCCTCGGAGACCGAGCCGTCCTCGTTCGGGTGCGTATAGCGCACGTTGCTGACGTTCTCGGCGCGCTGCTCCATCGCGGCGGCGGCGGCATCGGCCTCTTCCTGGGTCTGGATGCGCACGTTCATCAGCGTGCGGGTGACTTCCAGGCGGACGACGTCCAGCAGGGCGGAGAACAGCTCGAAGGCCTCGCGCTTGTACTCCTGCTTCGGGTTCTTCTGGGCGTAGCCGCGCAGGTGGATGCCCTGGCGCAGGTAGTCCAGCGAGGCGAGGTGCTCGCGCCAGTGCTGGTCGATGCTCTGCAGCAGGACCATGCGCATGAAGGGCGTGAACTGCTCGATGCCGACCCGCTCCAGCTTGGCGCCGAAGGCCGTGTTGCCGGCGGCGACCACGGCCTCGACGATCTCCTCGTCGGTGATGGTGTCGCTCTTCTCGACCAGGGCGGCCAGGCTCAGCTCGAGCTGCCATTCGTCCTTCAGCACCCGTTCGAGGCCGGCCAGGTCCCATTGCTCCTCGACGCTGTCGGCCGGCACGTAGGTGCGCACCACTTCTTCCAGCGCGGCGGCGCGCAGGTTGGCGATCTGCTCTTCCAGCGTGGTCGCATCGAGGATCTCGTTGCGCTGCTGGTAGATGACCTTGCGCTGGTCGTTGGAGACGTCGTCGTACTCGAGCAGCTGCTTGCGGATGTCGAAGTTGCGGCCTTCGACCTTGCGCTGGGCCGACTCGATCGAGCGGGTCACGATGCCGGCCTCGATCGCCTCGCCCTCGGGCATCTTCAGGCGGTCCATGATCGCGCGGACGCGGTCGCCGGCGAAGATGCGCATCAGCGAGTCGTCCAGCGACAGGTAGAAGCGCGAGGAGCCCGGGTCGCCCTGACGGCCCGAACGGCCGCGCAGCTGGTTGTCGATGCGGCGGCTCTCGTGGCGTTCGGTGGCGATGATGCGCAGGCCGCCCTCGGCCTTGACCTTGTCGTGCAGGCCCTGCCACTCGTCGTGCAGCTGCTGGATGCGGGCGGCCTTCTCGGCGGCCGGCACGGCCTCGTCGGCCTCCAGGAACTGCACCTGCTTCTCGACGTTGCCGCCCAGCACGATGTCGGTGCCGCGGCCGGCCATGTTGGTGGCGATGGTGATCATGCCCGGGCGGCCGGCCTGGGCGACGATCTCGGCTTCCTTGGCGTGCTGCTTGGCATTCAGCACGTTGTGCGGCAGCTTGGCCTTGGTCAGCAGCGCGGAGATCAGCTCGGAGTTCTCGATCGAGGTGGTGCCCACCAGCACCGGCTGGCCACGCTCGTGGCACTCGCGGATGTCGGCGGTGACGGCGTCGAACTTTTCCTTGCTGGTCTTGTAGACCAGGTCCAGCTCGTCCTTGCGGATGGTCGGGCGGTTCGGCGGGATGACCACCGTCTCGAGGCCGTAGATCTCCTGGAACTCGTACGCTTCCGTGTCGGCGGTGCCGGTCATGCCGGACAGCTTGCCGTACATGCGGAAGTAGTTCTGGAAGGTGATCGAGGCCATCGTCTGGTTCTCGCTCTGGATCTGCACGCCTTCCTTGGCCTCGACGGCCTGGTGCAGTCCATCGCTCCAGCGGCGGCCCGTCATCAGGCGGCCGGTGAACTCGTCGACGATGACGACCTCGCCGTTCTGGACGACGTAGTGCTGGTCCTTGTGATACACGTGGCTGGCGCGCAGGGCCGCGTACAGGTGGTGCATCAGCGTGATGTTGCCGGCGTCGTAGAGGCTGGCGCCCTCGGGCAGCAGGCCGTGCTCGGCGAGCAGGCGCTCGGCGTTCTCGTGGCCGTCTTCGGTCAGCACGATCTGGTGGGACTTCTCGTCCACCGTGAAGTCGCCCGGCTCGATCACGCCCTCGCCGGTGCGGATGTCCAGCTCGCCGATCTGCTTCTTCAGCAGCGGCGCCACCTTGGCGATGGCCAGGTAGATGTCGGTGTGATCCTCGGCCTGGCCGGAGATGATCAGCGGCGTACGGGCCTCGTCGATCAGGATCGAGTCCACCTCGTCGACGATGGCGTAGGCCTGGCCGCGCTGCACGCGATCGGCCGGCTCGTAGACCATGTTGTCGCGCAGGTAGTCGAAGCCGTACTCGTTGTTGGTGCCGTAGGTGACGTCGGCGGCGTAGGCGGCCTGCTTCTCCTCGCGGGACATCTGCGGCAGGTTGATGCCCACCGTCAGGCCCAGGAAGTTGTACAGCTTGGCCATCCACTCGGCGTCGCGGCGGGCCAGGTAGTCGTTGACCGTCACCAGGTGCACGCCCTTGCCGGTCAGCGCGTTCAGGTAGACCGGCAGCGTGGCCATCAGCGTCTTGCCTTCGCCGGTGCGCATTTCAGCGACCTTGCCGGCGTTGAGCACCATGCCGCCGATCAGCTGCACGTCGAAGTGGCGCATCTTCAGCGCGCGCTTGCCGCCTTCGCGGCAGACGGCGAAGGCCTCGGGCAGGATCGCGTCCAGCGTCTCGCCGCCGGCCACGCGCTGCTTGAACTCGGCGGTCTTCTCGCGCAACTGCTCGTCGCTCAGGCCCTCGAACTGAGGCTCCAGCGCATTGATCTTCTGGACGACACGCCGGTATTCCTTGAGCAGGCGCTCATTACGGCTACCGAAAATCTGGGTGAGAAGCTTGGGCAACATGCAGCGTGGTCGATCTGGTTTTGTCGTGAGATGAGGCGTGCCGTGTCCATTGCAAGCCCGGCAATGCAAGCCCCGCCGGGCGGAGCCGGCGCGCAAAGCGGGGCAGTTTAGCACCCGGTCCATGACGGCTCCGGGGCCCCACTACACTGGCGCCATGCGCACTTTCCGACGTCCCGGGGCCCGCCTCGGGCCCGCTGTGCCCGACCCGCAGCCCATCGCCCAGGCCCTGGGCGGCAGCGGCAGCCTGGCGCGGCTGGGACTGCTGCTGCAGGAATCGAACCGGCGCATGGCGATCGTCGAACCCTGCCTGCCAGGCGCGCTGAAGCGCTTCGTCAAGCCCGGCCCGATCGACGAGGAAGGCTGGACGGTGCTGGCGGCCAATGCCGCCGTGGCCGCCAAGCTGCGCCAGCTGCAGCCGCGGCTGGAGCAGCTGATCGCCGAGCAGGGCCTGCTGCCCAGCAAGGTGCGCATCAAGCTGCTCCCGCAGGCCTGAAGCGCCCCTAACGCAAGACCTCGACTGACCGATACCAGGGCGCCGGGCCGGTGCTTGGGTTGCCTGCCCCTGCCCCGCTGCCGTATGCTGGCCCGGCAGTTGCACCCAAATACAAGAGTACGGGGAGTTCTCAGACATGGGGTCGATGCCGCATTCGCCGGGCCTTGCCCGGCACAAGGTCCTGGTCGTCGATGACAACCCGGACAACCTGGCCCTGATGGCCGGCCTGCTGAAGGATCGCTACCGCATCGTGGTGGCGGCCAACGGCGAGAAGGCGCTGCAGCTCGCGCACCACGCCGAGCCGCCCGACCTGATCCTGCTGGACATCATGATGCCCGGCCTCTCCGGCCACGAGGTCTGCCGCCGGCTGAAGGCCGACCCGGCCACCCGCGAGATCCCGGTGATCTTCCTGACCGCGATGAGCGCCACCGCGGACGAGGAGCTCGGCTTCGAGCTCGGCGCGGTGGACTTCATCACCAAGCCGATCAGCCCGCCGATCGTGCGCTCGCGGGTGGAGACCCAACTGCAGCTCAAGCGCGCGGCCGACCTGCTGCGCGACCAGAACCACAGCCTGGAAGCCGAGGTGGAGCGCCGCACGCTGGAACTGCAGGCGATCCAGGACGTGACCATCCTCGCGATGGCCTCGATGGCCGAGACCCGCGACAACGAGACCGGCAACCACATCCGCCGCACCCAGCACTACGTGAAGCTGCTGGCCGAGGCGCTGCGCGCGCACCCGCGCTTCGCGGCGGTGTTGAGCGACAGCTACATCGCCACGCTGTTCAAGTCCGCGCCGCTGCACGACATCGGCAAGGTCGGCATCCCGGACCGCATCCTGCTCAAGCCCGGCCGCTTCGAGCCGCACGAGTTCGAGATCATGAAGACCCACTGCCGGCTCGGCCGCGACGCGATCCAGCAGGCCGAGGACCGGCTCGGGCTGAAGGTGGACTTCCTCACCGTGGCCAAGGAGATCGCCTACGGCCACCAGGAGAAGTGGGACGGCTCCGGCTACCCCGAGGGCCTGGCCGGCGACGCCATCCCGGTCTCGGCGCGGCTGATGGCGGTGGCCGACGTCTACGACGCGCTGATCAGCCGCCGCGTCTACAAGCCCGGCATGCCGCACGCGAAGGCCGTGCAGATCATCACCGAGGGCCGCGGCCGGCACTTCGACCCGGACATGGTGGACGCCTTCCTCGGCATCGCCGAGCAGTTCCGTGCCGTGGCCGAGCGCTACGTCGACAGCGACGAGGAGCTGCTGGCCAAGGCCCGCGTGGCGGACATCGTCGCCTCCTGAGCGATGAGGAGCCCGCGCAACGGCCTGCTGCCCTGGCTGGAACGCCGCAGCCTGCCCAGCCTGCTGCTGCTGGGCTTCGCCGTGCTGCTGGCGGTGGCCCTGGGCCTGGGCCTGAACGACCTGCTCACCCAGCGCGCCCTGCTGGAGCGCCAGCAGCAGCTGTACGAGCGCGACCTGGTGGGCATCAGCAACGCCAAGGACGTGCAGGCCGACTACCTGACCATGGGCCGCGAGCTGCGCCAGGCCCTGATCGCCGACCTGCCCAGCGACCGCGAGCTTGCCGTCTACCGGGTCGCCGAGCTGGACCAGCGGCTGCGCCGCGACCTCGCCGAGCTGCGCCCCCGCGTGTTCCGGCCGGAGGCCCGCGCCGACCTGATCCGCTTCGAGGACGCCTACGGCAAGTACAAGGCCAATGTGGATGCGGCGCTGGCGATGCTGGCGCGCGGGGAGGTCGAGCGGGCGCGGGCGATGGTCTCCTCGCGTGCGTTCCGCACCGATGGCGACGCGGTGCGCGGGCGCATGCAGGCCGTCGTCGAGGCCAAGGAGCGCGGCGCGCGCGAGGACATGGAGCAGTCCGCCGTGCTGGCCGGCCAGACGCGCCAGCAGTCGCTGGCCCTGCTGGTCGGCGGCCTGCTGCTGGGTGCGCTGGCGGCCGGCGTCGCGGCGACGGCGATCCGGCAGCCGCAGGAACGGCTGCGGCACGCGGTGGAGCAGCTGGCGCAGGGCCAGCTGACGGTGGAAGTGCCGCACCAGGACTACGGCAACGAGCTGGGCCGGCTGTCCCGCTCGGTCCAGGTGCTGCAGCAGGTGGCGCAGCAGCGCGACAGCCAGAACTGGCTCAAGACCCAGCTGGCCCAGATCTCCGGCGCGCTGCAGAGCGCCGCTTCCCACACGGAGCTGGCGGGCAGCCTGTTCAGCCAGCTGGCCGGCGTCGCCGGCATCGGCCGGGGCCTGCTGTTTGCCTGCGACGAGGACTCGCAGCAACTGCGCCTGCTGGGCGGCTACGCGCATCGCGGCCAGCAGGCGCTGCTGGAACGACCGATCGGCCTCGGCGAAGGCCTGGCGGGCCAGTGCGCGCTGGAGCGCACGACGATCGCCCTGCACGAGCCGCCGCCCGGCTACCTGCCGGTCGGCAGCGCCCTGGGCGAAGGCCCGCCGCGGGCCATCGTGCTGCTGCCACTGCTGCGCGGCGAGCGCCTGCTGGGCGTGCTGGAGCTGGCCACGACGGAGGCTTTCGGCCCGCTGCTGCAGAGCCTGCTGGACGGGCTGGCGCCGGTGCTGGCGATGAACCTGGAGATCCTCGAGCGGGCCTCGCGCTCGAACCGCCTGCTGGAGGAAACGCAGCGGCAATCGCTGGAGCTGGAAGCACAGACCGCCGCGGTCCAGGCCACCGAGAGCTGGTACCGCGGCATCATCGAGGCCGCACCCGACGGCCTGCTGATCGCCGACGGCCAGGGCCTGATCCAGATGGTCAACCGCCAGCTGGAACAGATGTTCGGCTACGCCCACGGCGAGCTGATCGGCCAGCCGATCGAACGCCTGGTGCCCGAGCACGCGCGCCCGGGCCATCCGCAGCGGCGCCAGGGCTTCATGCGCGAGGGCGGCACGCGGGCGATGACGGCCCGCGACGAGGTGCTGCAGGGCCTGCGCAAGGACGGCACGCTGTTCCCGGTGGACGTGGGCCTGTCGCGGCTGCCGGCGCTGGGCGGGCGTGGCGACTGCGTCTGCGCCTCGGTGCGCGACGTCAGCGCGCGGCTGGCCGCCAAGCGCGAGCTGGCCGACAGCGCCGAGCGGCTCGACTTCGCGCTGCGCGGCGGCAAGCTGGGCCTGTGGGACTGGGACGTGCCGGCGAGCTTCAGCCGCGTGAGCGAGATCTGGGCCGGCATGCTCGGCTACACGCTGGACGAGGTGCTGGACGAGCACGGCAGCGCCGCGGCGGCCTGGCGCCGCCTGCTGCATCCGGACGACGCCGCGAGCGCCGAACAGCACTTCATCCACTGCATCGAAGACCCCGAGCTGGCCGAGTACGAGGCCCAGTTCCGCCTGCGCAACAAGGCCGGCGACTGGCGCTGGATCCTCTCGCTGGGCCGCGCCACCGAGCGCGACGCCCAGGGCCGCGCGCTGCGCATGGTGGGCATCCACCAGGACATCACCGAGCGCAAGCTGCTGCAGGACGAGATGGCCCGCGCCAAGGAGGCCGCCGAGGAGGCCACCCGCGCCAAGAGCGAGTTCCTGGCCAACATGAGCCACGAGATCCGCACGCCGATGAACGCGATCATCGGCATGTCGCACCTGGCCCTGCAGACGCCGCTGGACAAGAAGCAGCGCAACTACATCGAGAAGGTGCACCGCTCCGGCGAGAACCTGCTGGGCATCATCAACGACATCCTGGACTTCTCGAAGATCGAGGCCGGCAAGCTGGCGCTGGAGACGGCGGACTTCCGCCTCGAGGACGTGCTGGACCACCTGGCCAACCTGGTCGGGCTGAAGGCCGACGACAAGGGGCTGGAGCTGCTGTTCCGCGTGGACGCCGAGGTGCCGACCGCGCTGCGCGGCGACGCGCTGCGGCTGGGCCAGGTGCTGGTCAACCTGGGCAGCAACGCGGTCAAGTTCACCGAGCGCGGGGAGGTCGTGCTGAGCATCGCGCTGGCCTCGTCGGACGGCCAGCAGGCCGAGCTGCACTTCCAGGTGCGCGACACCGGCATCGGCATGACGCCGGAGCAATGCGGCCGCCTGTTCCAGAGCTTCGCCCAGGCTGACGCCTCGACCACCCGCCGCTACGGCGGCACGGGCCTGGGCCTGGCGATCTCCAAGAACCTGGTCGAGGCGATGCAGGGGCGCATCTGGGTGGAGAGCACGCCAGGCAGCGGCTCCACCTTCCACTTCGTCGCCCGTTTCGGCGTGCAGGCCGAGCCGCGCCCGCGGCGCATGGTGCGGGCCGACGAGCTGCTGGGCACCCGCGTGCTGGTGGTGGACGACAACGCCTCGGCGCGGGAGATCCTGTCCGGCATGGCGCACAGCTTCGGCCTGGAGGTGGACGTGGCCCGCGAAGGCGCCGAGGCGCTGCGCATGACCGCCGACGCCGACCGCCGCGCGCTGCCCTACGACGTGATCCTGATGGACTGGCGCATGCCGGGCATGGACGGCGTGGAGACCATGCAGCGCCTCGGCGAGGCCCACCTGAGCCGCGCGCCCACCATCATCATGGTCACCGCCTACGGGCGCGAGGACGCGCTGGGCGCCGCCGAGCAGCGCGGCGTGCGGCCCCGCGTGGTGCTGACCAAGCCGGTCACCGCGTCCACGCTACTGGAGGCCGTGGGCGAGGCGCTGGGCATCACGCGGCTGGTGGAGACGCGCGCCTCCGAGAAGGCCGGCAGCCAGGCCGAGGCCGTGCGGCAACTGGCCGGCGCGCGGCTGCTGCTGGTCGAGGACAACGAGCTGAACCAGGAGCTGGCGCTGGACCTGCTGCGCGATGCGGGCATCACCGTCGTCTGCGCATCCAATGGCCAGGAGGCGCTGGACCTGCTGGCCCGCGACGCCGCCTTCGACGGCATCCTGATGGACTGCCAGATGCCGGTGATGGACGGCTACACCGCCACCGAGCGCATCCGCGGCAACCCCGCCTGGCAGCGCCTGCCGGTCATCGCGATGACGGCCAATGCGATGGCCGGCGACCGCGAGAAGGCCCTGGCGGCCGGCATGGTGGACCATGTGCCCAAGCCCCTGGACGTGGACACGATGTTCGCGACGATCGCGCGCTGGGTGAAGCCCTCGGCGGCCGCCACCCTGCCCGGCATCGACACCCGCCGCGGCCTGGCCACGGCGGGCGGCAAGGCGGAGCTGTACCAACGCCTGCTGCACAAGTTCCGCAATGGCCCGGCGGCGCGCTTCGAGGCCGAGTTCGCTGCCGCCCGCGCCGATGCCGGCGATCCGCAGGCGGCCCAGCGCCTGGCCCACACGCTGCGCGGGACGGCGGCCAGCATCGGGGCGATGGGCGTGGCCGAAGTGGCCGGGCGGCTGGAGACGGCCGCGGCGCCCGGGGGCGATCCGGCGTTGTTGGCGGCGCCGCTGGCGGAACTGCTGGAGACCCTGGCGCCGGTGCTGGCCGGCCTGGCGGACCTTGCAGATGAAGCAGCCACCGCCCGCGTCACCAGCGATCCGCCGCCGGGCGACACCGAGCTCGAACGCCTGGCCGGCATGCTGGCCGAGGGCGAGGTCGATGCCGGCGAGCTGGCCGAGGCGCTGCTCGAGCGGGCGCGCGATCCGGCGCTGAGACAGCGCCTCGAAGACGTGAACCGGGCGCTGGGGGACTTCGATTTCGAGCGGGCGCTGAAGGCGCTGGCGCCATGAAATGAAAGGCCCCGGGGCTTGCGCCACGGGGCCTTGCGATATCGATTCCTGGTGCCGGCTATCGGATTAGGTTCCTAGAGCAACACCTGCAAGTCATTGATTCATAAGGGCGAGAGAGTGCCCGAGTCGCCAATGTAGCACAGTCTGTAGCACACCGAGTAGCACGGACAAGGGCAGCCCGTAGGCCGCATCCTCGGCTGACAGATACCGACTTGTGCTCTTTCGTGTGGTACAGGCCGGCATCGAACGAGGCCCTGGCAAACCCTGACCCCAAGACGCCCCGTGCCCCGGCAGCTCCGGGCGAAACTGACAGACCAACAACTAGATGCACAGGGAGTGCCGTGTTTGAAGCTCTGATCTTTTTCGCCTTGATTCCACTGGCGCTAGGGGGTCTCGCCATCGTGCTGACTGTCGGATGGCTCGTCCTGCCCTACTTCCTGGTCGCGCTCGGCGGAGGCATCTTGGCGCTGCACCACTACGTCCCTGATGCGCCCATAGGTCTCGGCTTGGGCGGTGCCTTCACGCTTTCCTTGGGTCTGCTCTGGGCGTCTGAGCGCCACGGCGGCGTCCTAAGCAATCTAGGCAGCGATCTGAAGAAGACCAAGGCTAGCCCGCCCTTGGCCCAGCCCCCACGCCCAACGGAACCGGAACAGCCGACCAGCACAGCCCAAGCCTGGATTGAGCCGACCATCACCCCACCTCCCCGGCGTGTCACGAAGGCAGACTACCTCGCGGCGAAGGCTCAGCGGGCGGATGTAGACCCCGACTCTAGACTGACAATCTCGGCTGACAGGGCAATGAGGAGAAGGACATGAAACGAGCGTTCGCCATCGCTGTAGCTGCTCTTTTGTTCGCATCCATCGCATTGGCTCAGGAGGTCTTTGTCGAGCCGACGCAAGACGCAAGCGCCCCTTACCGCCTGTTCAGCACTCGCAACACATACACCTTCTTGAAGCTGGACACGCGCGATGGACGCATCTGGCAAGTGCAGTGGGGGGACAAGTCCCATCGGCTTACGGACGTACTCAGCCAGAAGGCGCTTGCATCGGGAGGAGAGCCCGGGCGCTTCACGCTGTATCCGACGAGGAACATTTACACCTTCATTCTTCTGGATCAGAAGACTGGTGACGCTTGGCATGTCCAGTGGGGCAAGCCGGATGACCGATTCGTTGCCCCAATCGAGTGAACGGCCGGATTTGCCACCAGAGCGCCCCCTGGGGGGTCATCGCCATGGGAAACAGGTCCCCGGTCTTCCGCAGCGAGCGTCCCCGGCACCCCCAGGGGGTACTTGCCGGAACCGTTTCGTTTTCCCCAGGCGACGCACTCACCGCGAAGGTCGAACAACAACAACAGCGGTTCAACCTTTAGCCGACTTTTTGAAGGCGGGAGGGGTGGCGGACGCAGGGGGGTACTTTGGCGAACAGAATCGAAAAGCCTACGGAGCGACGCGACTACGGGCGTGAAGGTGCTGGACACGGATGGGTGTCCGCCGACTAGTTCATCGCGCCTCATCGCCTTCGGGAATAAGAGCACGACATTTGGCTATTCCCCGAAGGCATGGGCAACTACAGCGCCATTCAAGGCGCACACATCTGGGTCTATTGGCTTCGCTCAGGAAGCCTTTTGCTTTGGTCGCGCCATGTACTTCAATGGCGTTCCGTAGATTTTGCCAGCCAACGTCTGAGGCGTAGCGTGCGTTATATCGCTTTCGCCACCCAGCTTCGAGGTCCACTTGCCATTTTCGAGTTGCCGAGCTACATGAAGGAAATTGCCGGCCGAATCACCGTAGATGACAATTTTCTCTAGGCCCTTTTCTTTTTTTCCGTCCGCTGCATCGACAAAGCCATAGTGATTGAACATGACCGCGTACGCGTCTATGGACGAACCTGCGTGAGCCACTGGCCAGGAGCCGGCGGGGGAAGGTTCAAGCCATGTATTGTTCAATCCGACGGCCCAAGCAACACAATTGTATTTCCAGTCAATCGGGCTGGTAATTGAAAGTGAGGCTAGATTCTTCGTACCGTCGGGAAACCATTCATTGATCTTCTTGCGAAGCGTGAAGCTCTCCTTCACAGGAGTTTGTTTTTCTTGCCCCATTCCACCCAGCATTCAGCGATTGTTCCGAAATCCCCAGGCGCTACATCCTGCGCGGGGTCTATTCTAGTTATAGCCTTTAGTGCCCAAAACCAAGGCTCCACGGACTTCTGCAATTCCTTGAGCAGTACTGGTACAACCCTAGGCCCGAGGCCAATTATTGCAGCATACTCGGGGGAGAAGAGTCGATCGCGTAACAACCCGGCTGGACCCATCCTGGAATCAAGGGCTGTCCTTAGCTTTCGGAATTCCCTCTTCACGTCCACGCTTTCTTGGTTTTGCAGCCACTCCATTTTTTGGGGGGCGCTAACAATGCGGACACGCTTAACGGGAGGCTGTCGGCGAATATGAGTTTTCTGCTGATTTAGTGGCGTGCGCGGAGCAGGCCAATTTGATACATCCGGCTCTGACCAATTGGTTTGTTGGTAGAACTCGAAATCATAAAGATCTTGGGCCATTGTTTCTCCGATTACTTGACCGTAATTCTGGATACTTTGGCGGCTGCTATGAATGACTCCATTGCAGTCTCCTTGGCACTTGCCCGTTCTACAACATTCTTCAGCGCAATAAGATCATTCGCGTCCAGCGCAATGAATTGACTCTTGTATTCACCGTCTTGATAGCTTTTCAAGACCAATGTGTGCATTATTGAGCAAGCCTCTATTTTCTCGCTTTTGCCCTTACCAATGCCGAAAACCGGGCGAATGTCAGAAATGATCTTGACCTCTTGCAACAACGCTGGCCGCTCCGTGGTCAGAGAAATTGCCTTTGCTTTGATCCCGATTTCATCGTTGGAAAGCACAAGCAGTAGGCGCTGCTTCAAAAGCGCGAGTTCTTTTGCAGACGTCAGAAACGTCCGACCCGTGTTGGCCTTAATTGACGCAAGCAACGCATTGGTCACATCACTCGGCTTCTCGCCGTCTGCTATGTGAGACATCACCACAGGGAAAATTGCCTGAGCAATGTCTGCTGCCTCGGCGCTGCAGACTTTCAATTCGGCAGCAGCATCGCGGAGGTTTCCTAAAGCCCCAAACTCCTGCGCCCTCGATTGCATGAACTCAAGCAGTTCGCTGAAGCCCGCGTCAGAAAGACCGGCCAAGAGTGCCAGCTTAAGTTGTGCGTCTTTTGGGACGTTTAGGTGAAGGGCCACGGTGCTTTTGGTGTGAGTGAGGTTCAACTATGCAGCATAGCAGTCGTTGTTCTGCTCGGGTACAGCCCTTATGCGTGCATGAGTACGTCATAAGCCCGGCAATTGCGATGCCTGTGAGGAAGTGGCCGCTTTCTAACACTGCGCCATCTAGTGTTGGAAACATAGGGCATTGACAATATCAACATATCCTCAGATACTGACACCAGTTTCCAACACATTGAGTGCCAGCCATGTCCCGAGTCTTTGCCTATGCCCGCGTCTCCACAGTCGAACAGTTGACCGAGAACCAGCGCGAGCAGATCACGGCAGCGGGATACAAGGTCGATGCTCGGCGCTTCGTGGAGGAACAGGTGTCGGGGTCCGTTCCAGCATCACAGCGACAAGGCTTTCAGAAGCTCCTGGATCGTATGGAGGACGGCGACACGCTGATCGTCACCAAGTTGGATCGCATTGGCCGGGACAGCATCGACGTTCAGCAGACGGTGAACCTGTTCATCGAACGTGGTATCCGCTTGGTCGTCCTTCAGCTTGGAAACCTGGACCTGACATCCTCCGCCGGGGCGCTGATGGTGAAGATGTTGGCTGCCGTAGCCGACTTCGAACGAGACCTGATCATTGAGCGCACCCAGGCCGGTCAGGCGCGAGCCAGGGCCGAAGGTAAGCACATGGGCCGACCATCGAAGACTAGCCCCGAGGAGCAGGATGAGATTCGCTCACTGCTGGCGCAGGGTGTCTCGGTGTCCGAAGTCGCCCGTCGTTTCTCGGAGCCAAAGGGCCGCACCATTAGCCGCGCCACGGTGATCAGCATCCGGGATCGGACCTGAGGTGACAAAACACAAGACAAGAAATCTAAGTTCATGTCCCAGCGGCTTCTTCACGAGAAGGATGGGCCTTAGAAGTCGAGAGCACCACCGTCAGGCCCTGGGGCCGTGTACTCACCCCTTTCGATCAGTTCCCTGGCCTTGGTGTAGACCAGGGTGTCTAGAGCCTCCCCGGCTAGCTCATCCAGCTTCTGGGCGTGAAGCTCCTGTACCTTGGCGGTCATGTCCATGTCCTCAGCCAACAGTGCCACCAGTTCTTCGGCAATCCTGGGACTCCAAAGCATCAGGGCGTCGGCCAGCATCGCCTTCTTTCCCGTGGAGGTGAAGGTCTTGGCGGGGCCTAGGACTTCGGAGAACCTGCGTGCCCACTCCTGAGCCTGCTTGGCGGCGGATTCATGATCGAACCCCTCACGCCCTGGGCGAGCATCTAGCCAGAAGGCTGGCACCTCTGCCCCCTCATCATTGAGGCCCCTGAGAACCATGCGCATCGTGCCTACCGTGCGATCACTCACGCCAGCGCCAGCGCTTACCTCAGCCTTGGTGAAGCCCCCGGCCTTGACTAGCTCCCAGGCCCATTGAGTGCGTTCAGCAGTGGACATGGAGAGCTTGGTCTTGCGGTTGACCTGACCCACGCCCAGCACAGCGGCCCTAGGCCCCTCGGGATCATTGAAGTAGATGACCGGGATCGTTGAGCGCTGGGCAGCCCTGTACGCCGCAACCCTGTGATGGCCGTCAACGAGGATGTTCTTACTCCCGATGCTCAGGACCGTCACCGGGTCTAGCTCGTCATCCGGGGAATCCTTGAGGACTCGCGTGAGCCCGGCGAGGTGAAGCCTGCCCCCTTCAGTCACCCCAGTCTTCGCGTTGGCCTCAGGCCTGCACTGGAACACCGAAGGGATCAGCGTCAGGGACTTGAGCGCGAGAACCCCTGGGGGCCTGGGGATGCGTGAAGACGCCGGGAGGGAGGCCCATTGCGTCTCTAGGGCCTGAAGTCTTGCGTTGTCCATCGAATCTTGAGAGTGAAATGCTCAAGAGAACCACGGAGCCTAGAGAGCCCTATGCATTCCCTTGGGGTGCAAATTGCATAGCAAGGGGCTCGGAAGCCCCATGGAATCAGGGGTTAGGCGTCAGGCGGAATCAGGGATCGCCAATGCGTAGGCGTGAACCACAGCGGCAGACGATCATCGTTGGCGAGCACCCAGGCATCACCGGGAGCTTCAGGCCAGCGGTCAAGCAGCTTTGCCACCTCGTAGCACTCCCCGAAGGCCGGATCATCGCCAGGGAAGCCGACCACCAGCACATGAGCGTGCTTTGGGGCCATAGCCACGTCCACGGGTACCCAGCCCTCAGACAGACATTGCTTGAGCATCACAGCGCCCCCTCAATGTGCGCCATGGCCTTGGTGAGCCATTCGGCCTTCATGCGGCGGCTGTAGCCCTCGCCATAGCCTGCGCTGATGCCGTCCCCTGCGTGGCCCTGAATGGCCTTCTGGATGGGTTCGGGGCAACCCACCTCCCGGAGCACATCCTTCATGCCGTGGCGGAAGCCGTGGGAGTTGAACGCCCAGGGGCTCAGGCGCTTGTTCACCGTGGCCGATGCGGTAGCCCCGCCGTTGGCATTCCGAGCGTATTGAGGGAACAGGGGGAAGTTGGAGGTGCGCGTGCCCGTGCCGCCTGGGAGGCTCATAGCGGTGTCCAGGGCATGCCTAGCAGCCTCAAGGGCATCACCCACCAGGGGAACATTGCGCACGCTATGAGCGTTCTTCAGGGGCCGCCATGGGTGCACCTGGAATTTGATGTACGGCGTATCACCGGACAACACCACATCGCCCACCCCCAGGCCTGCCACTTCAGCAATACGTGCCCCGGTGGCCAGTTGCAAGCGGATCAGGAGGGCGGGGGTACTACGGTCATCCCTATGGGCCTCCAACACCTCTCGTAGCTCACGGGCCGAAGGGGTTTTGACATCCTTGGTGTCCCTGCCCTCGTTCGGGATCAGGACTGCGGCGAAGGGGTTGATGGCACCCTTAATGTCCAGTTCACGGATCGCCACGTTGAGCACTGCATTCACCGTGTTCACAGCCCTTCGGACAGTGGCGGTCTTGGAGCCCTTGGCGGTTCGCTGAACGACATAGCTACGGGCATGCTCACGGACCAGCGCCAGCACGGGAATGTCGCCAGCTAAGGACACCAGATGCCCCCAGTCCCGCGCAGCCCTGTCCGTGGCCCTCTTATTGGCCGTGTTCTGGTGCGTGGCAAGGTAGATCGCCAGGGCATCACTCAGACGGGGCTGCCCCTGGGCATCCTCAGGGGTGCGCAGGATGGCTAGGGCCTTCTGCTCCGTAGGGGTCAGGTAATGCCCCTCCTTCACCATGTCCGGGTTCTGCTCCAGCACATCAGGAGGAATGCGCTTGGCCTTCACGTAGGCCTGATACCGATCCTCAAAGTAGCTCGTGTCCATGTCCAAGGGCGGCAAGGAGTCGGCCAAGGCCTGGGCTGACTTCACGACAGCAGTAGGCACCAGGGAGGCATTCGCCCGCATAGCCACGAACGAGGACTGAAACTGTCTGTGCAGTTCCCCCGCGAGTTTGACGGCCACCTGGGGATCAGCAGTCTTGAGAGACTGTCGAATGACGGGGGAGGGATACCGCTCAGCTAAGTCGCTGGGGACACGCAAGCGGAATTGGTACGTACCACCCCTCAGGTAGAGGTGTTTAGCCATGAGGCTCAGGGAACGGGTGAGATAGAGGATCAAGGAGCATGCCCAATGAGTCCCCAGAAGCGCCCTTGTGGCACACCTGGAGCACAGTTAGTAGCACACTCTCCCGTCTCTTTTGAATCTAAGCCCTTGATTTACAAGGACTATCTCTGAATTAATGGTGCCGGCTATCGGATTCGAACTGATGACCTACCGCTTACAAGGCGGTTGCTCTACCAACTGAGCTAAGCCGGCTGAAGGAAGCGCATTGTAGGGGCAAACCAAAACGGGCTGCCCGCAGCGGGCGGCAGGCCGAGCGGGACGCCCGGCCGCGCGGAAGTGCTAGGGATAACTTCGGGTAAATACCGAAAAAACGCAGGCGCAAACGTTTGCGCATTGCGCTTCGGCTCACTACGATGCACCGCGGACCAAGCGATCGGTGTTGGTCCCTTTCCCACAAACACAGGAGACATGCATGATGAAGCTCACCCGCCGTACCGCCCAGACCACCGCGGCCCTGGCCCTCCTGGGCACTCTCGTCGGGTCACCCGCCCTGGCGCAGGACAAGCCCAAGGTGGCCCTGGTGATGAAGTCGCTGGCCAACGAGTTCTTCCGCACGATGGAAGACGGGGCCAAGGCGCACCAGAAGGCCAATGCGGGCAAGTACACGCTGGTGACCAACGGCATCAAGGACGAGACCGACACCGCGGCGCAGATCAAGATGGTCGAGCAGATGGTGGCGCAGAAGGTCAATGCGCTGGTGATCGCACCGGCCGACTCCAAGGCGCTGGTGCCGGTCATCAAGACCGCGATCGACAAGGGCATCGTCGTGGTCAATATCGACAACCGCCTGGACGCCGCCGCCCTGAAGGAGAAGAACATCCAGGTGCCGTTCGTGGGCCCCGACAACCGCGCCGGCGCCAAGCTGGTGGGCGACTTCCTCGCCAAGAGCCTGAAGTCCGGCGACAAGGTCGGCATCATCGAAGGCGTGTCCACCACCTTCAATGCGCAGCAACGGACGCTGGGCTTCCAGGATGCGATGACGGCCGCGGGCGCCCAGGTGGTGGGCGTGCAGTCCGGCCAGTGGGAGATCGACAAGGGCAACACGGTGGCCGCGGGCATGATGCGCGAACACCCCGACCTGAAGGCCCTGCTGGCCGGCAACGACAGCATGGCGCTGGGCGCCATCGCCGCCGTGAAGGCCGCGGGCAAGACCGGCAAGGTGCAGGTGGTGGGCTACGACAACATCGCCGCCGTCAAGCCGATGCTGGCCGATGGCCGCATGCTCGCCACGGCCGACCAGTTCGGCGCCAAGCAGGCCGTGTTCGGCATCGAGACGGCGCTGAAGGCGATCGCCGACAAGAAGAGCCAGTCGGACATGCCCGCCGAGATCAAGACCGACGTGGTCCTGGTCACCAAGTAAGTCCTCCGCAGCACCCGCCATGCCCACGGACACCGCCGCGCCCCTGCTGGCGCTTCATGACATCGGCAAGGACTACGCCACGACCGCGCTCGACGGCGTGAACCTCACGCTGGAGCGTGGCGAGGTGCTTGCGCTGACCGGCGAGAACGGTGCCGGCAAGAGCACCCTCTCCAAGATCGTCTGCGGCCTCGCCGCGCCCACGCGGGGCACGATGGCGCTGGCCGGCGAGCCCTTCCTGCCGGGCTCGCGCCGCGAGGCCGAGGCCCGCGGCGTGCGCATGGTGCTGCAGGAACTCGGCCTGGTGCCCACGCTGTCGGTGGCGGAGAACCTCCTGCTCGATCGCCTGCCCCGGCGCCTGGGCTGGCTGGACCGCACCGCGCTGCACGAGGCGGCCCGGGTGCAACTGGCCAAGATCGGCCTGTCGCACATCGACCCGGCCGTGCCGGTGGCGCGGCTGGGCGTCGGCCAGCAGCAGATGGTGGAGATCGCGCGCAACCTGCTCGACGACACCCGGGTGCTGATCCTCGACGAGCCCACCGCCATGCTGACGGCCCGCGAGACCGAGCACCTGTTCGAGCAGATCGCCCTGCTGAAGGCGCGCGGCGTGGGCATCATCTACGTCTCGCACCGGCTGGAGGAACTGCAGCGCATCGCCGACCGGGTGGCCGTGCTGCGCGACGGCCGGCTGGTCGACGTGAGGCCCATGGCCGGCGTGCGCGAGTCCGAGCTGGTGGAGCGCATGGTCGGCCGCGCGGTGCACGAGCATGACGGCCGGCCGCGCCGCGTGGCCGGGGCGCGCATGCTGAGCGCGCGCGGCATCGGCCGCGGCCGGGCGGTCCACGGCGTGGACCTGGAGCTGCGCGCCGGCGAGATCATGGGCATCGCCGGCCTGGTGGGATCGGGCCGCACCGAGCTGATCCGGCTGCTGTTCGGCGCCGACCGGGCCGACCAGGGCGCGATCGAGCTGCACTGGCCCGCCGCGCGGCAGCCGGAGGCGGGCCGCTGGCGCTCGCCGATGCAGGCCGCGCGCGCCGGCATCGGCCTGGTGACGGAGGACCGCAAGTCGCAGGGCCTGCTGCTGCCCCGCTCGATCCGCATCAACGCCACGCTCAGCGACCTCGGCTCGATCTCGCGCCTGGGCTGGCTGCGCGGCGGCGCCGAGCGCGCCATCGCGCGGCGGCTGGTGCAGACGCTGCGCATCCGCTCACGCGACGAGGAACAGAGCGTGGCCACGCTCAGCGGCGGCAACCAGCAGAAGGTGGTGTTCGCGCGCTGGCTGCACCGCGAATGCAAGGTGCTGCTGCTGGACGAGCCCACGCGCGGCGTCGATGTGGGCGCCCGCGCCGACCTCTATGCCGAGCTGGACCGCATGGCCGACGAAGGCAAGGCGCTGCTGATGGTCTCCAGCGACCTGCGCGAACTGATGGCCATGTGCGATCGCATCGGCGTCATGCGCGCCGGCCGCCTGGTGGCCGTGTTCGAGCGCGGCGACTGGGACACGCAATCGATCCTGGCCGCGGCCTTCGGCGAAGGCGCCAGCAGCGCCCCCTCTCACTGAACCCAACTTCATTGATGCCATGTCCACGATGCCTGTTGCTTCACCCTCCTCCCCCCGTTCGCCCGGCAGCGGCTCGCTGCTCGGACAGTTCGGCACCTACATCGGTCTGATCGTCGTGCTGGCCGGCATGGTCGGCCTGTTCGGCAGCCTCAGCGAATACTTCCTGACGCGCGAGACCTTCGTCACCATCGCCAACGAGATCCCGGCGCTGGCCGTGATGGCGGTCGGGATGACCTTCGTGCTGATCATCGCGGGCATCGACCTGTCGGTCGGCTCGGTGCTCGCGCTCAGCGCGGCCGTGACCGCCGCGGCCATCCTTCAGTGGCACGTGCCGGTGCCGCTGGCCACGCTGCTCGGCCTGGCGACCGGCCTGGTCTGCGGCGCGACGACCGGCGCCATCTCGGTGGCCTGGCGGCTGCCGAGCTTCATCGTCTCGCTGGGCATGCTGGAAGCCGTGCGCGGCGGCGCCTACCTGGTGACCGACTCGCGCACCCAGTACGTGGGCAATGCCATCGCGGGGCTGGCCGCGCCCTGGATCGGCGGCATCTCGGCCGCCTTCCTGCTCGCGCTGGTGCTGGTGATCGTGGGCCAGCTGGTGCTGTCGCACACGGTGTTCGGCCGCTATGTGGTGGGCATCGGCACCAACGAGGAAGCGATCCGGCTGGCGGGCGTCGACCCGCGGCCGATCCGCATCGTGGTGTTCGCGCTGACAGGCCTGCTGGCGGGCCTCGCGGGGCTGATGCAGGCGGCGCGGCTCGAGGCGGCGGACCCCAACTCGGGCGTGGGCGTCGAGCTGCAGGTGATCGCGGCGGTGGTCATCGGCGGCACCAGCCTGATGGGCGGGCGCGGCTCGGTCATCAGCACCTTCTTCGGCGTGCTGATCATCGCGGTGCTCGAGGCCGGCCTGGCGCAGGTCGGCGCCAGCGAGCCCAGCAAGCGCATCATCACCGGCGCGGTGATCGTCGTGGCGGTGATCATCGACACGCTGCGCCAGCGTCGCGCCGAACGCAAGGCTGCCTGAGCAGGAGCGCCCCGCAGCATGACCACCATCAAGGACGTCGCGCGGCACGCCGGCGTGTCGGTCACCACCGTCTCGCACGTCGTCAACGGCACGCGGCCGGTCAGCGCCGGCGGGCGCGAGCGCGTGCAGAGCGCGATCCGCGAGCTCGGCTACGTGCCCAACGCGATGGCGCGTAGCCTCAAGAGCAACACCACGTCGACGCTGGGCATGCTGATCCCGAACAGCTCCAACCCCTACTTCGCCGAGATCGTGCGGGTGGTCGAGGAGCGCTGTTTCGGCGCCGGCTACACGCTGGTGCTGTGCAACACCGACGACGATCCCCATCGCCAGCGGGTCTACCTGCAGGTGCTGACCGAGCGCCGCATCGACGGCCTGATCGTCGTCTCCACCGGCAACGACGAGACGCTGGCCCGCCAGCTCGACGGCCTGAAGGTGCCCATCGTGCTGCTCGACCGCGAGATCGCCGAGCCCCGCTGCGACCTGGTCGAGACCGCCCACATGCAGGGCGCCATGGATGCGGTGCGACACCTGGTGTCGCTGGGGCACCGGCGCATCGCCTGCATCGGCGGGCCGGCCGGCGTGGCTCCGAGCGAGCAGCGCATCGCCGGCTGGCGGGTCGCGCTGGCCGAGAACGGCTGCACGCCCGAGAGCGGCGAGGCCGATGCGCTGCTGTGGCGCGGCGGCTTCACCAGCCAGGGCGGCTATGAAGCGATGCACGCCATCCTCCGCGCCGGGCCGGACGAGCTGCCTTCCGCCGTGTTCGTCTGCAACGACCTGATGGCGATCGGCGCCTTGCGCGCCGCCTACGAGAGCGGCGTGCGGGTGCCCGACGACCTGTCCCTGGTGGGCTTCGACGACATCGAGCTTGCCACCTACACCAGCCCGGCGCTCACCACCGTGGCCCAGCCCAAGCGCCGCATGGGCACCCTCGCGGTGGACATGCTGCTCGAACGGATCGCCGGCCGCCGGCGCGACCCGCGCAAGGTGGTGCTCCAACCCGAACTGCATGTGCGCGCCTCGACCGCCCGCAAGTCCCGCTAGCAATGGAACAAGACCGCGACACTTCTGCCCGCCCGCCCGCGCCGCACATCGTCGTGCTCGGCAGCCTCAACATGGATCTGGTGCTGCGCGTCGCCACGGCGCCGGTGGCCGGCGAGACCTGCGTCGGCCGCTCGATCAGCGCCGTTCCCGGCGGCAAGGGCGCCAACCAGGCAGTGAGCTGCGCGCGCCAGGGCGCACGCGTGCTGATGATCGGCTGCGTGGGCGACGACGACCACGGGCGCGCCATGCGCGACGCGCTCGCGCGCGACGGCATCGACACCAGCGCCCTTCGCACCGACACGACGCTACCGACCGGCACCGCGCTGATCCTGGTCGAGGACAACGGGCAGAACCGCATCGTCATCATCGGCGGCGCCAATGGCGGACTGCAGCTCGACGCGAGCGAACTGCGCGCGCAGCTCGCCGGCGCCGCCTTCCTCGTGACCCAGTTCGAGAGCCCGATGGCGCAGGTTGAACTCGCCATCATGGCCGCGCACGAGGCCGGCTGCCCGGTGCTGCTCAACCCCTCGCCGGTGCAGCCGATCGCCGAGGCGCTGTGGCCGATGATCGACACGCTGGTGCTCAACGAGGTCGAGGCGCACGCGCTCACCGGCCTGAGCGCCGATGCGCCCGAGCAGGCCGCGGCGGCCGGCCGCGCGCTGCACGCGCGTGGCGTGCGTCGCGTCGTGGTGACGCTCGGCGCTCAGGGCGCCGTCGCGATCGATGCCGCCGGCGAGCGCCACCACCCGGCGCCCGCCGTCCGGGCGGTCGACACGACCGCTGCGGGCGATACCTTCCTGGGTGCCCTCGCCACCGAGCTCGCGAGCGGCGCCTCGCTGGACGACGCCGTGCGCCAAGGCATTCGCGCGGGCGCCCTGTGCGTCCAGCAGGCCGGCGCCCAGCCGTCGATCCCGCGGCGCGAGGCGGTGCTGCGCAGCGCTCCACTTCCCCATCTTTCCCTTCTTCCCAGCGACTGGACCCGTCCATGAAACGAACCGCCCTGCTGCATGCCGAGCTGTCCCAGGTCATCGCGAGCATGGGCCATGGCGACATGCTGGTCATCGCCGATGCCGGCCTGCCCATTCCCGCCGGGCCGCTGCGCATCGACCTCGCGCTCACACCCGGCGTGCCGCGGGTGGCGGAGGTGCTGAAGGCGGTGCTGGCGGAACTGCAGGTCGAGCGTGCGCTGATTGCGACGGAGGCCGGTCCTGAGCAGGGCAGCACGGCGCTTCCCGCCTGGTGCCATGGGCTCCTGCCGGTGCAGCCGGAGCGCGTGTCGCACGAGGAACTCAAGCGCGTGAGCCTGCGGGCCCGGGCCGTGGTGCGCTCCGGCGAATGCACGCCCTACGCGAACATCGTCCTGTGCGCCGGCGTGGCGTTCTGAAGCAGGCTCGATGACAAAAAGAAAGGCCGCGCTGGCCAGGCAGGAGGTGCCTGATCCAGTGCGGCCTGGCGCGGGGTTCTTCCCGGCTACTTGACGCGCTTCAGCGAGGGCCGGCCACCGCCGGAGCCCGGGCCGTCCGGCTCGTCGTCGCCCGGCCCGGTGTCGGGCTGGGCCTCCGGCGCCTCCGACGGCGCGTCCGGGTTCGGCGCCAGCCGCAGGCCGCGCAGCGGCGTGGCCGGGCGCGGCTGCGAGGGCGCCTGCACGGCCGCAACCGGCGCTGCGCTGGCCGTCGTCGTCGCCTCCGCTGCCGCGCCGCCGCCCGGCTGGGCCTCGGGCGCCGGGAAGGCCATGCCCTGGCCGTTCTCGCGCGCGTAGATCGCCACGACATGGTCGACCGGCACGATGATCTCGCGCGCCACCCCGCCGAAGCGGGCCTTGAACTGGATGAACTCGTTGCCGAGGTCCAGCCCGCTGGTGGCGTCGAAACCGACGTTCAGCACGATCTCGTTGTTGCTGACGTACTCCATCGGCACCTGCACCGAACGGTCGACGTGGACCGCGATATAGGGCGTGAAGCCGTTGTCGGTGCACCAGTCGTGCAGCGCGCGGATCAGGTAGGGCCGCGTCGAGGTCGACGCGGCGCCACCGCTTCCCGTGGTCTGGTCCATGCCGCTTACTTGCGCATGACCTTTTCGGACGGCGTCAGCGCCTCGATGTAGGCCGGGCGCGAGAAGATGCGCTCGGCGTACTTCAGCAGCGGCAGCGCGTTCTTGGACATGTCGATGCCGTAGTAGTCCAGGCGCCACAGCAGCGGGGCGATGGCCACGTCCAGCATCGAGAAGTCGTCGCCGAGCATGTACTTGTTCTTCAGGAAGATCGGCGCCAGCTGGGTCAGGCGGTCACGGATCTGGGCGCGGGCCTTCTCGAGCTGCTTGTCGGTGGCCTTGACGGCCATACTGCGGCCTTCCAGCACGTTGACGTGGGCGAACAGTTCCTTCTCGAAGTTCAGCAGGAACAGGCGCACGCGGGCGCGGGCGACCGGGTCGCCGGGCATCAGCTGCGGGTGCGGGAAGCGCTCGTCGATGTACTCGTTGATGATGTGCGACTCATACAGGATCAGGTCGCGCTCGACGAGGATGGGCACCTCGTTGTACGGGTTCATCAGGGCGATGTCTTCGGGCTTGGCGAAGAGGTCGACATCGCGGATTTCAAAGTCCATGCCCTTTTCGAACAGCACGAAGCGGCAACGGTGCGAGTAAGGGCAGGTGGTTCCAGAATAAAGCACCATCATGGCGGCGAGCTCCCGAGAGACAGACAGAACAGGTGAAACAGGGCAAAGGCGAGAGTGTGAACTAAACGCCTTCCAAAAAGCAAACGCAGCGGGAGGCTCGGCGAGCGTCCCACTGCGCTTCGGGGGGCGCTCCGTCGAGACGGAGCGTTATTCAACGCGGTTTACTTGACGTCTTTCCAGTAGGCAGCATTCAGGCGCCACGCAAAGACGGTCAGCACCGACAGGAACAGCAGCACGATCACGCCGAGGCGGAAGCGCTCGCTCTGAGCCGGCTCGCCCATCCACTGGAGGTAGGCGACCAGGTCGCCGACTGCGTCGTCGAACTGGCGGGGCGTCATTTTACCCGGAGTCACCTGATCGAAGCCGGTGATCACGTGCGTCTTCAGGCCGTGCTCGTGCGGATCCTCGATTTCCTCGATCTTCGGCACCCGCACGCCCTGCAGTTCCCACAGCACATGCGGCATCGCCACGCTGGGGAAGGCGACGTTGTTCCAGCCGGTGGCCTTGGTCTCGTCGCGGTAGAAGGTGCGCAGGTAGGTGTAGAGGTAGTCGGCGCCCGAGCCGCGCTCGCCGGAACGCGAGCGGGCGATCACGGACAGGTCAGGCGGCACCGCGCCGAACCATTCCTTGGCCTGCTTCGGGTCCAGCGTCGTGCGCATCAGGTCGCCGACCTTGCCGCCCGAGAACAGCATGTTGTCCTTGATCTGCTGGTCGGTCAGGCCGATATCGTGCAGGCGGTTGTAGCGCATGAACGAGGCCTGGTGGCAGTTCAGGCAGTAGTTCACGAACAGCTTCGCGCCGTTCTGCAGGGCCGCCATGTCCTCCATCTTGTAGGTGGGGAACTTGTCCCAGGGCGCGCCGCCTTCGTTGGCCTGCGCACCGCCCTGCAGCCCCAGCAGGCCCAGACCGATCAGCAGCGTGGCGATGAATTTCTTCGTCATTCTTTTCACTCCGGTCGTCGATCGATCAGTGGGCGTGGAAGGTGATGCGATCGGGCGGCGTCTTGAACTTGCCCAGCTGGCTCCACCACGGCATCAGCAGGAAGAAGCCGAAGTAGAACAGGGTGCCGATCTGCGAGACGATCGTGCCGGCCTCGGTCGGCGGCTGGATGCCCAGGTAGCCGAGCACCAGGAAGTACAGGACGAAGACGACGTACAGGTACAGGTGCCAGTCGGGGCGGTAGCGGATCGACTTGACCGGGCTGTGGTCCAGCCAGGGCAGGAAGAACAGGATCACGACCGCGCCGCCCATCACCACCACGCCCCAGAACTTGGCGTCGTAGGTCTTGAGCAGGAACACGGCGACGGCGGCGATCACCAGCAGCCCGACCTTGGCGGCGCCGGAGAAGCGGCCCTTGAGCACGCCCACCACCGCGGCGATGCCGATGATGCCGGACAGCACGTTGACCATCACGTCGGTCGTGGCGCGCAGCATCGAGTAGAAGGGCGTGAAGTACCAGACCGGCGCGATGTGCAGCGGCGTCTTCAGCGGATCGGCGGGGATGAAGTTGTTGGCTTCCAGGAAGTAGCCGCCCATCTCCGGCGCGAAGAAGACGATGGCGCAGAACACCATCAGGAACAGGCAGGTGCCGTACAGGTCGTGGACCGTGTAGTACGGGTGGAAGGGGATGCCGTCCACCGAGTGGCCGTTCGCGTCCTTCGGGGTCTTCGGGCCCTTGATCTCGACGCCGTCGGGGTTGTTGGAACCCACCTCGTGCAGCGCGATGATGTGCGCCACCACCAGGCCGATCAGCACCAGCGGCACCGCGATCACGTGGAAGCTGAAGAAGCGGTTCAGCGTGGCGTCGCCGACGACGTAGTCTCCGCGGATCAGCAGGGCCAGGTCCGGGCCGATGTAGGGCACGGCGCTGAACAGGTTGACGATCACCTGGGCGCCCCAGTAGCTCATCTGGCCCCAGGGCAGCAGGTAGCCCATGAAGGCCTCGGCCATCAGGCACAGGAAGATCGCGCAGCCGAAGATCCAGACCAGCTCGCGCGGCTTGCGGTAGGAGCCGTAGATCATGCCCCGGAACATGTGCAGGTACACGACCAGGAAGAAGCACGAGGCGCCCGTGCTGTGCATGTTGCGGATCAGCCAGCCCGAGGGCACGTCCCGCATGATGTACTCGACCGACGCGAACGCGATCGGGATGCCGGAGGCATTGAGCGTCGCGTCCGGCTTGTAGTGCATCACCAGGAAGATGCCGGTGACCACCTGGATCACCAGCACCAGCAGGGCCAGCGAGCCGAAGATGTACCACCAGTTGAAGTTCTTCGGAGCGTAGTACTCCGACATGTGCTCCTTGTACATCTTCGATGCCGGGAAGCGGTTGTCCACCCAGGTCATCAAGCGCGTGCCGGCCGATGCGCCGGCGGGAGCTTCCTTGAATTCAGCAGCCATGTGTTGCCTCTATCTCGTTGTGCTTGTCGTCCTACCGCGGGCCGTTCTCAGGCCTTCTTGTCCTCGCCGATCAGAAGGCGGGTGTCGGACAGGTACATGTGCGGCGGCACCTCGAGGTTGTCCGGCGCGGGCTTGTTCTTGAAGACGCGGCCGGCCAGGTCGAAGGTCGAGCCGTGGCAGGGGCAGAGGAAGCCGCCCGCCCAGTCGTTGGGCAGCGAGGCCTGCGGGCCGGCGACGAACTTGTCGCTGGGCGAGCAGCCCAGGTGGGTGCAGATGCCGATGACCACCAGGTACTCGGGCTTGATCGAGCGGCCTTCGTTCTTGGCATAGGCCGGGATCGGGTAGGCGGTGCGCTTGGATTCCGGGTCGGCCAGCTGGGCGTCGAGCTTGGGCAGCTCGGCGATCTGCTCGGGCGTGCGGCGCAGGATCCACACCGGCTTGCCGCGCCATTCGACGGTCATCTTTTCGCCGGGCTTCAGGCCGGAGATGTCCGCCTCCACCGGCGCGCCGGCCGCCTTGGCGCGCTCGGACGGCGCAAACGTGCTGACGAAGGGCACTGCGGTGGCAACGCCACCGACGGCGCCAGCGCAACTGGTGGCAATCAGCCAGGTGCGCTTGCCTTGGTCCACTTGGTGGTCACTCATGAAGTTCCTAGCCTGGTTACAGAGGTCTTATTTCAGGTGATGCGAGATTCGGGAGCAACCGGCGACTATAGCGGCAAGGCATGACGTACCCCATCGGGCAGAACCATGGGCTGCACCCAGGGCGCGACAGTCGTTGTTTTGCCATCGCACAGCCGTTCAAATGGCCCGCTGCACCTGGGCCTAACGCCCAGCTTCAACGGAGACACCATGGGATTTGCTTCCGAGTTCAAGGAATTCGCCGTCAAGGGCAATGTGATGGACCTGGCGGTCGGCGTCATCATCGGCGGCGCCTTCGGCAAGATCGTCGACTCGGCGGTCAAGGATCTGATCATGCCGCTGGTCGGCAAGGTGGTCGGGGGCCTCGACTTCAGCAACTACTTCATCAAGCTCGGCGCCGCGCCGGCCGACTTCAAGGGGCCGGAGACCTACGAGGCGCTGACCAAGGCCGGCGTGCCGCTGTTCGCCTACGGCAACTTCCTGACCATCCTGCTGAACTTCGTCATCCTGGCCTTCGTGATCTTTGTCATGATCCGCGAGATCAACAAGGTCAAGCGCAGCGTCGAGCACGTGCCGCCGCCGGCGCCGAGCGAGCCGCCGGCCCCGCCGGAAGACATCGTGCTGCTGCGCGAGATCCGCGACTCGCTGGCCCGCCGGCCCTGATTTCCGGCAGTAAGCAAAGGTTTCGCTGCGCTGCAGCGTTAGCTAGTTGGCAGCACGAGACCCGGCGCGGCGCTCGGCTTGCCCGTGTCTGCGAGGCTTTGGGGCGATACTTCATCGGGTGTCAATCCCCCGTGTTTCCCGGCCCTGCGTGAGATGAATGCGCCCGAGTCCAGACTGAATCCGCACCTCGAAGCCGCGCTGCAGCGCGTGCGCACTGCCGCCGAGCAGGCCGCGGAGCGCTGCGCGGAAGGCTTGGGGCTGTCGGCACTCTCGGCCGGGCAGATCAAGCGACGCGACGCGCTGCTGGCCGCGCAATTCGTGTTCCGCCAGCAACAGAGCCAGTTCGCGCTGCGCTTCCACCAGAGCCTGCGCACCCAGGTGGCCGGCGAGCAGTCGACCGGCGAGGCGCCACGCGCCGCCCCCGGCAAGGCCGCCAAGGCCCAGTGGACCGAGCTTTCGCTGATGGACGACGACGCGGTGGACGCGCTGGTCGCGGCCGACCGCATCGGCCTGGCCATCGGCCACCAGAGCGAGTGGGAGCTGCGCGAGGTGGAGTCCTATGTCGGCGGCCTCTCCGCCGGCGGCCGCAACCCGCTGCGGCCCGAACTGATCGGCCAGGCGCTGCTGGAAGGCGTGCAGGCCGTCACCGAAGACCCGCAGGCCCGCGAAACCCTGACCGACGAGCTCACCCGCGCGCTGGCCCAGGAAATGCGCGCCTGCTATGCCGACATCGCCGAGATGTTCCGCAGCCGCGGCCTGCGCCCGCAGGACCTGCGCGTGCGCGGCAGCGCCGGCCATGGCGATTCGCGCGGCGGGGCCAATTCGATGTCGGGCCACAGCATGCGCGGCGGCGAGAGCGAGGCGGGACCGCACAGCCAGCATGGCGG
>NZ_LYVQ01000028.1 GCF_001984095.1 Pelomonas sp. KK5 | reverse complement strand
GTTATGTGCTGCGCGACGCCGAGGCGGCGAGCGCCGTGCTGATCGCCACCGGCAGCGAGTTGCAGCTGGCCGCGCAGGCGCAGGCGGCGCTGGCGGCCGAGGGCATCGCGGTGCGCCTGGTCTCGCTGCCGTCCTGGTTCCGCTTCCGACGCCAGGACGCAGCCTGGCAGGCCGCCGTGCTGCCGCCAGGCCTGCCGCGCGTGGCGGTGGAAGCCGGCGTGACCGGCTGGTGGCGCGAGCTCGTCGGCCTCGAGGGCGCCGTCGTCGGCATCGACAGCTTCGGCGAATCGGGGCCGGTGGCGGCGCTGTACGAGCACTTCGGGATCACCGTCGCCGCGATCGTGGAGGCGGTGAAGCGGGTGGTGGCGGGAGGTGCTCCGCGATGAACATCATGATGATGCATCCGGAGTAAAAACTGCGGGCCTTGCCCAAAGCGCCCGCTGTGGCAGCTGGCTAAGGTGCGCGGTATTGACCCCGAGGAGCACCGAAGTGACGACGATCGCAGCCAGCGGAGCGATGAGAGAAGCCGATTACACCCGCGCCATCGAGCTGTGGCCGGGCCATGTGCTGGACCTGGTCAGGAACGCGCACATCGTGCCGCACTGGTTCGGCCGCGAGGACCGCTTCTGGTTCAAGGACGAGCACCAGGGCGGCCACCGCTTCCTCGTCGTCGACGCGCCCACCGGCGAGAGCCGGCCGGCCTTCGACCATGAGCGCGTGGCGCAGGCGCTGCGCTCGGTGGAGGTGCCGGCCGATGCGGCCGCGCTGCCGATCACGAGCTTCGAGTTCGTGGACGGCGGTGCCGCCCTCGTCGCCACGACGGCAAAGGGCAACTTCCGCATCGATCCCGTCGATGCTTCCGCCACGCCGGCGCCGCGCGCCAATCCGGCCGAGCTCGCGGGGCCCGACGGCCGCGTGCTGTTCCTGCGCGGGCACAACCTGTGGGTGCGCGACAGCGCCGGCGAGGAACGCGCGCTGACCACCGACGGCGAGGCCCATTTCGCCTGGGGCCACGGCCCGGACTTCAACATGCGCCGCGTGGCCGAGAACCGCGGCCAGGTCCCGCCGCTACCGACCGGCCTGCACTGGTCGGACGATGGGCGGCTGATCCTCGCCGAGCGGGCCGACGAGCGCGGCGTCGAGCCCTATCCGTATGTGGAATACGTGCCCGCGGACGGCTCGGTGCGGCCCAAGCTGCACCTGATCCGCCACACGATGCTCGGCGAGGCGCCGCCGCCGCACGCCTTCGCGCTGATCGACAGCCACAGCGGCGCGCGCACGCCGATCGGCCCGCTGACCGACGGCCTGAAGCTGCGCCCGGATGTCGGCGCGCTGTGGTGGAGCGCCGATGGCCGCCATGCCCACACGGTGGCCACGAGCTTCGACGCGCGGCGCGCGGCCTTCGTCGAGATCGAGCTGGCCAGCGGCGCGGCGCGGGTGATCCACCAGGAGGTGGTGGACAGCTTCTTCGACTTCAACAGCTATCTCTACAACCGGGCCAATGTGCGCATGCGCGCCAACGGGCGCGAGGCGATCTGGTTCTCGGAGCGATCGGGCTGGGGGCACCTGTACCTGCTGGACCTGCGGACCGGCGCCGTGCGCGCGCTCACCGAGGGCGCATGGGCGGTCAACGACATCATCGGGATGACCGAGGACCGCGTGTTCTTCACCGCCGGCGGCCGCGAGCCCGGACGTCACCCGTACTACCGCCATCTCTACCGCGTGGACCTCGATGGCAGCGGCGGCCCCAACGCCGGCCTCACGCTGCTGACGTCGGACGATGCCGACCACGGCTTCAGCGGCGAGCCGACGCCCGCGGTCGTGCGCTCGCTGAACCGCCCCGCCGGCCTGAGGCCGATCTCGCCCTCCGCGCGCTATTTCCTCGATACGGTCACGCGGGTCGACCTGCCGGCCCGCTTCATCGTGCGCGATGCCGAGGACGGCCGGGCGATCCGCGAGATCGCGCGCACCGATGCGTCCGCGCTGGAAGCCGCCGGCTGGCGCCCGCCGGAGATCTTCTCCGCGAAGGCCGCGGACGGCGTCACCGAGCTCTACGGTGTGCTCGTCAAGCCGCGCGACTTCGATCCGCAGCGCAGCTATCCGGTCATCGAACACATCTACGGCGGCCCGCAGATCGTCGCCCAGCCGCGCACCTTCCTCGACGGGATCAACGGCTCCTTCCTCTACGGCATGAACACGCTGGCGGACCTGGGCTTCATCGTGGCGGTGCTGGACGGGCCCGGCACGCCGTCGCGCTCCAAGGCCTTCCACGACATGACCTACGGCCAGGCCGACCGCTGGGGCACCGCGCACCACCGGGCGGCGCTGGAAGGCGCGGCGGCGAGCCGGCCCTGGATGGACCTGTCCCGCGTCGGCGTGCGCGGCCATTCCTTCGGCGGCTACGGCACGGCCGCGGCGCTCTTGCTGGAGCCCGACTTCTACAAGGTGGGCGTGTCTTCGGCCGGCATGTACGACGTGGCCTGGGCCTATGCCGGCCTGGAGAACTACTTCGGCCGGCCCGCCTACGAGGCGGACCGTTTCGTGAAGACCCGGCCGGACGAGGTGGCGCCCAAGCACCAGGCCATGTCGCCGAGCCGCATGGCCGGGCGGCTGGCGGGCCAGTTGCTGCTGGCGGGCGGCGACCTGGACGAGAACATCCAGCCCGCCGGCCTCTTCCACTTCGCCAATGCCTTGATCGCCGCGGGCAAGAGCTTCGACCTGCTGATGCTGCCGGGCCGCAACCACGGCTTCTCGGCCGAGGCCTACTTCCACAAGCGGACCTGGGACTACTTCATCGAGCACCTGCAGGGCCGCCAGCCCCTGAAGCACTTCACGCCGAAGATGAAGCCGGGGGTGCGGATGTTCATCTGAGGCCTTGTCGCGGCGCAGAACCGCGGCGCAGAAATGACTTGGCCCGCAACGGCAGACACCGTTGCGGGCCAATCATTTTGGTGGTCGGAGCGGCGGGATTCGAACTCGCGACCCTCTGCTCCCAAAGCAGATGCGCTACCAGGCTGCGCTACGCTCCGACGAAGCTCGTATTCTAGCCCGGTTTTCACCCGCCTCCGGAGCGGTCAGTCGAAATTCGCCGTCAGGGGTCGCCAGGGTCAGCACTTGCGTCTTGAACCGGGTCGCCCTGCCCTCACCTGGATGTCGATGACCGCTCTCCCTCGTGCCGAGGGGCTTTGTGTCAGAATCTTCCCGTACGTCCAAGGACATCCCCCATGAGCAGCGAACTGATCAAACACATCTCCGACGCGTCGTTCGACACCGACGTCATCAAGTCCGGCAAGCCGGTGCTGGTGGACTACTGGGCCGAGTGGTGCGGCCCCTGCAAGATGATCGCCCCGATCCTGGACGAGGTCTCGTCCACCTACGGCGAGCGCCTGCAGGTCACCAAGATGAACGTGGACGAGAACCGCGAAGTGCCGGCCAAGTACGGCATCCGCGGCATCCCGACGCTGATGCTGTTCAAGGACGGCCAGCTCGCCGCCACGAAAGTCGGCGCGCTGTCGAAGGCCCAGTTGACGGCCTTCCTCGACCAGCACCTATAATTCCTCTCCAAGGCCGGCGCGCTTGCTGTAAACAGCGCGCCGGACCGACTGCCAACATGCCGGCCCGCCTTGGGTGACCGTGCATGGACTCGGCGCCCAAGCTCCCGCGTTTCTTGATTTGACGTTGTTCGTGTGACGACCCCTGACGGGTTCCCGCACGGGCGCTTGTGGCACATCGCCGAAGCTTCTGGCCGCCGCTCCTGGGCAGGGAGATCGGCCCTCTCACCGGGTGTTCACCCATGCATCTTTCCGAACTGAAAGCGCTTCACGTCTCCGCCCTGATCAAGATGGGCGAAGAGCTGGAGATCGAGAACGTTGCCCGCCTGCGCAAGCAGGAGCTGATGTTCGCGATCATGAAAAAGCGCGCCAAGGCCGGCGAGCAGGTCTTCGGCGACGGCGTGCTGGAAGTCCTGCCGGACGGCTTCGGCTTCCTGCGCTCGATCGAGGCCAGCTACATGGCCTCCACCGACGACATCTATCTCTCGCCGAGCCAGATCCGCCGCTTCAACCTGCACACCGGCGACATGATCGAAGGCGAGGTGCGCGTGCCCAAGGACGGCGAGCGCTACTTCGCGCTCGTGAAGGTGGACCGTGTCAACGGCCTCACGCCCGAGGAGAGCAAGCACAAGATCATGTTCGAGAACCTGACGCCGCTGTTCCCCAAGGAACAGTTCAGGCTCGAGCGCGAGATCCGTGGCGACGAGAACATCGTCGGCCGCATCGTCGACCTGATCGCCCCGATCGGCAAGGGCCAGCGCGCGCTGCTGGTGGCCCAGCCCAAGACCGGCAAGACGGTGATGATGCAGCACCTGGCGCACGCGCTGGTGGCCAACCACCCGGACTGCCACCTGATCGTGCTGCTGGTCGACGAGCGCCCGGAAGAAGTGACCGAGATGCTGCGCACCGTCCGCGGCGAGGTCATCAGCTCCACCTTCGACGAACCGGCCGCCCGCCACGTGCAGGTCGCCGAGATGGTGATCGAGCGCGCCAAGCGCCTGGTCGAGCTGAAGAAGGACGTGGTGATCCTGCTGGACTCGATCACCCGCCTGGCCCGCGCCTACAACAACGTGCTGCCCAGCTCCGGCAAGGTGCTGACCGGCGGCGTCGACGCCAACGCGCTGCAGCGCCCCAAGCGCTTCTTCGGCGCCGCGCGCAATGTGGAGGAAGGCGGCTCGCTGACCATCATCGGCACCGCGCTGATCGACACCGGCTCGAAGATGGACGAAGTCATCTACGAGGAATTCAAGGGCACCGGCAACTGCGAGATCCACCTGGACCGCCGCATGGCCGAGAAGCGCGTCTACCCGTCGATCCTGATCAACAAGTCCGGCACCCGCCGCGAAGAGCTGCTGCTCAAGCCCGAGATCCTGCAGAAGAGCTGGATCCTGCGCAAGCTGCTCTACAACATGGACGAGATCGAGGCGATGGAGTTCATCCTCGACAAGATGAAGGCATCGAAGAACAACCACGACTTCTTCGACATG
Source organism: Pelomonas sp. KK5 (assembly GCF_001984095.1). Taxonomy (GTDB): domain Bacteria; phylum Pseudomonadota; class Gammaproteobacteria; order Burkholderiales; family Burkholderiaceae_C; genus KK5. The sequence continues at coordinate 35,897 of NZ_LYVQ01000028.1, read as the reverse complement.
ATGCGCCGCGGCGGTTGATCCGACCTCAGGCATCCACAGGCCGGGCTCTTGCCCGGCCTTTTTCATTTCCCCTATAATCCGCGGTTCCCTAAGCAGGAAAGTGCGCGGCATCTGGTTTGCGGCGTGGCTCCCGGCACTGATCTCGAGAGAGCTCCATGAAAGACGGCATTCACCCCAACTACCGCGAAGTTGTCTTCGTGGACCAGTCCAACGGCTTCCAGTTCGTGACCCGTTCGACCATCCAGACCAAGGAATCCATCGAATTCAACGGCAAGACCATGCCGCTGGTGAAGCTGGAAACCACGAGCGAATCGCACCCGTTCTACACGGGCACCCAGAAGTCCATCGACAACCTGGGCGGTCGCGTCGAGAAGTTCCGCAACAAGTTTGCCCAGTTCAAGAAGTAAATCCTCTTCGGATTTGCATCTCAGAAAGCAGCCTTCGGGCTGCTTTTTTATTTCCTGGGGCATGATGCCGACCGACCTTCCCGAACAACTAGAACTCCAGACCGCGTGAATCTCCCGACCCCCGCCATCGTTGCCGAACGCGGCGCGCAGCGGCTGCCGCGCTGGGCGCTGCTGGCCTTCTGCGCGGCCTATGTGCTGCCCGGCCTGTTCGGCCGCGACCCGTGGCGCAATGCCGACCTCTCCGCCTTCGGCTTCATGGCCAGCATCGCGCAGGGCCATGCCTCCTGGTGGCAGCCGGCCATCGCCGGCATCCCGGCCGAGGGTGCCCCGCTGCCCTACTGGATCGGCGCGCTGGCGATCAAGGCCCTGCCCTTCCTCGACGCGGCCTTCGCCGCGCGGCTGCCCTACGCCGTCGCGCTGGCGCTGGTGCTGATACTCGCCTGGTACAGCAGTTTCCATCTCGCGCGCACCGAGGCCGCGCAGCCGGTGGCCTTCGCCTTCGGCGGCGAGGCGCATTCGATCGACTACGCCCGCGCGCTGGCCGACGGCGCGCTGCTGGCGATGATCGCCACGCTGGGTCTGTTGCGGCTGGGCCACGAGACCACGCCCGAACTGCTGCAGCTGCTCGCCATAACGCTCTATCTCTACGGCATGGCCGCCGCGCCCTTCCGCGCCGGCAAGGCCCGCTGGGCGCTGCTGGTCTCGCTGCCGATGCTGGGTGCCAGCGGGGCTCCGGCGGTGGCCCTGGCGCTGACCGTCATCGGTGCCTGGCTGTGCCGCCGCTCCAGCTACGAGGAGGTGCGCGTGCTCGCCTGGTGGCTGCTTGGCGCCGGCCTGCTGACGGCCCTGAGCGCCACCGCCTTCAAGGGCTGGGCCTGGCGCGTGCGGCTGGACGACGGCATCGCGCTACCCACCGAGATGCTGGCCCTGATCGGCTGGTTCTGCTGGCCGGTCTGGCCGCTGGCCTTGTGGACGCTGTGGCGCTGGCGCTCGCACTGGCAGCGCCGCCATATCCTGGTGCCGACCGTGACGGCGCTGGTGCCGATCGTCACCAGCCTGCTGATGAACGGCCAGGACAGCGCGCTGCTGCTCGCGCTGCCCGCGCTCGCCGTGCTGGCCGCCTTCGCGCTGCCGACGCTGAGGCGCGGGATCGCCGCGGCGATGGACTGGTACGCGGTGTTCTTCTTCACCGCCTGCGCAATCTTCGTCTGGCTGTACTACCTGTCGATGCAATGGGGCTGGCCGAGCACCCGGCCGCTGGCCAACGTGCAGCGCCTGTACGTCGGCTTCCAGCCGAGCTTCAACCTGGTCGCCCTGCTGCTCGCGCTGGTGGCCACGGCCGCCTGGCTGGCCCTGGTGCGCTGGCGTACGGCCCGCATCCGCCATGCCTTCTGGAAGAGCCTGGCGCTACCGGCCGGCGGCGTCGCCCTGTGCTGGCTGCTGGCGATGACGCTGTGGCTGCCGATCGCCAACTACGTGCGCAGCAACAGCCCGCTGGTCGAGCGGCTGCGCCCGCACCTGCCGACCGACGGCGCCTGCGTGGCTGCGCCGGGCCAGGCCCTGTCGATGCTGGCCGCGCTGGAGTTCCAGGGCCGCTGGACCGTGCGCGCCGACCTGCCTTTGGCGAAGAGCGAATGCCGCTGGGCCGTGCAGAGCGGGCTGGCCACGGTGCCCGAGGGCTGGGAGCAGATCGCCGTCGTGCGCCGCCCCTCGGAGCGGCAGCTGAACTACGTCGTGCTCAGGCGTCGTTGACGTCTCTCAGACCACCGCCGCCAGCGCCTGCGCCGCCGCCTGGCGCACCCGCGACGCCGGCAGCACGAGCTTGAACTTCGAGCCCTTGCCCGGCTCGCTCTCCACCTGCAGTTGCCCACCGTGGCGCTGCAGCACGTGCTTGACGATGGACAGGCCCAGGCCGGTGCCGCCGGTCTCGCGTGAGCGGCTACCGTCCACGCGGTAGAAGCGTTCGGTCAGGCGCGGGATGTGCTCGCGGGCGATGCCCACGCCGGTGTCGATCACGCTGATCTCGCCGGCGCCGTCGCCGAGCTGGCGCCATTGGATCTCGATCGCGCCCTCGTCCGGCGTGTAGCGCACCGCGTTGGTGGCGAGGTTGGCGATGGCGCTGAGCAGTTCGGCCTCGACACCGGCCAGTTCCACCCGCGTCTCGGCCTGCACCGTGATGCGATGGCGGCCGGCCGACAGGGCCGTGACGTCCGACGCGACCCGCCTCAGCAGCCCGTCCAGCGACACCCACTGGTCTGCCGCCGGCCGCCGGCTGCCTTCCAGCTGGGCCAGCGTCAGCAGGTCGCTGACCAGGGTCTGCATGCGCTGGGTCTGCTGGCCCATCAGCTGCAGCACGCGGCGGCGCTCGGCTTCGGACAGCGGCAGCGAATCCATCGTCTCGATGAAGCCGGCCAGCACGGTCAGCGGCGTGCGGATCTCGTGCGACACGTTGGCGACGAAGTCACGACGCATCGCATCGGCCCGCTCGCGCTCGGTGATGTCCAGCGAGAGCACCAGCTTCATGCCGTCGCCATAACTTCTTACGATGACTGACAGCGTGCCCGGCCCGCGGACGTTGGGCAGCATCAGAGGCTCGGCGAACTGGCCGGCCTGCAGGTAGGTGACGAAGCCCGGCGAGCGCACGAGGTTGGTAATGCGCTGGCGCAGATCGCGCCGGGCATCGAGCGCGAAGTGCTCGGCCGCCACGCTGTTGCACCAGTGGATGTGGTCGTTCTCGTCCAGCATCAGCACGCCGTTGGGCGAGGCCTCGATGGCGGAAAGGAACTGGGCCAGTTGCAGGCGCTCGCGGGTGATGGTCTTGTCGCGCTCGCGGATCGCCCGCTCGATGCGATAGGCGATCTCGCCGAACAGGCCGGTGTCGCGCGGCGCGGTGCCGTCCTGGTCGCCGCGCAGCCACTGCAGCAGCCGATGGCCGCGCACGGCGTCGACGACGGTCACCACCGCCACGCCGCTGACGGCCACCGCCAGCATCGTCAGCCAGCGGTGGTGGAAGGCACCATCCACCCACCATCCGACCAGCGAGGCCATCGCGACCGACAGCGCCGCGTAGATCAGCCGCGGGGGCAGCCAGGCAAGCGAGTCCTTCATCGGCCCAGTATCAGGCCGAGAGGGCGCTGACGTGCTGTGTCAGCCGGTAACCGGCGCCACGCACCGTTTCGATCATGCGGGCGCACTGCACCTTGTCCAGCGCCTCGCGCAGCCGCTTGACGTGGACGTCGACCGTGCGCTCCTCGATGAAGACATGGTCGCCCCAGACGCGATCCAGCAGCTGCGAGCGCGCATGCACCCGCTCCGGATGCGTCATCAGGAAGTGCAGCAGGCGGAACTCGGTCGGGCCCAGCTTCAGTTCGACGCCGTCGCGGCTGACGCGGTGGGTCGTCGGATTCAGCGTCAGCTGGCCGACTTCCACGACCGCATCCAGCGCGTTCGGCGCCTTGCGGCGCAGCACCGCGCGGATGCGGGCCAGCAGCTCGTTGGTCGAGAAGGGCTTGGTGAGGTAGTCGTCGGCGCCGGCATCAAGACCTGACACCTTGTCGCTCTCCTCGGCGCGGGCGGTCAGCATGATGACCGGCAGCTCCTTGGTGCGCGTGGCCGAGCGCCACTGGCGCGCCAGCGCAAGGCCCGACTGGCCCGGCAGCATCCAGTCCAGCAGCACCAGGTCGGGCAGCACGCGGTCGACCTCGTCCTGCGCGGCGCTGGCGGTGGCGGCGATGGCGACCTCGAAGCCCGCGTGACGCAGGTTGATCGAGATCAGCTCGGCGATGGCGGCCTCGTCTTCGACCACCAGGATTCGGCTCATTCCCATAAGCTTCAGCGCACCATGGTTTCTGCCGCTTCCGGCGTGTTGTGGCGGACGTCCGTGCCCTTGACCACGTAGATGATCACTTCGGCCAGGTTCTTGGCGTGGTCGCCGACCCGCTCGATCGCCTTGGCGACGAAGACCAGGTCGATGGCCGCCGAGATCGTGCGCGGATCTTCCATCATGTAGGTGATCAGCTTGCGCATCAGGCCGTCGAATTCCTTGTCGATCTCGTCGTCCTGCTTGAGCACTTCGAGCGCGCGGTCCACGTCCAGGCGGGCGAAGGCGTCGAGCGCCTTGCGCAGCTGCGCGGTGGCGAGCTGGGCCTCGAAGGACAGGTCCGAGATCGGCAGCCGGGTGGACACGCCGGCATCGATCAGGCGCTGCACCGTGCGGGCGATGCGGGCCGCCTCGTCGCCGACGCGCTCCAGGTTGGCGATGGTCTTGGAGACGGCAATCAGCAGGCGCAGGTCGCGCGCCGTCGGCTGGCGGCGGGCGATGATGCTGTGCAGGTTGCGGTCGATGTCGACCTCCATCGCATTGACCTTCTCCTCGGTCTGCAGCACGAAGGATGCCTGCTCGGTGCTGAAGGTGGTCAGCGCCTGCACGGCCTGGGCCACCTGGGCCTCGACCATGCCGCCCATCTCGAGCACGCGCGTGGAGATGCCGCTCAGCTCGGCGTCGAATTGGGTCGAAAGATGCTTGTCGCTCATTGCTTGCGCCTCAGCCGAAACGGCCCGTGATGTAGTCTTCCGTGTCCTTGCGCTTGGGCTTCATGAACAGCTCGGCCGTGGGGCCGAACTCGATCAGGTCGCCCAGGTACATGTAGGCGGTGTAGTCCGAGCAGCGCGCGGCCTGCTGCATGTTGTGGGTCACGATGGCGACCGTGTAGTCGCTCTTCAGCTCGTGGATCAGTTCCTCGATCTTGCCGGTGGAGATCGGGTCCAGCGCCGAGCAGGGCTCGTCGAGCAGCAGCACCTCGGGCTTGATCGCGATGCCACGGGCGATGCACAGGCGCTGCTGCTGGCCGCCGGAGAGGCCGGAGCCGCTCTGGTTCAGCTTGTCCTTGACCTCGGTCCACAGCGCCGCCTTCTTCAGCGCCCACTCCACGCGCTCGTCCATCTCCACGCGGGGCAGCGTCTCGAACAGGCGCACGCCGAAGGCGATGTTGTCGTAGATGGACATCGGGAACGGCGTCGGCTTCTGGAACACCATGCCGACCTTGGCGCGGATCAGCGAGACGTCTTCCTTGCTGGCCAGGATGTTGCTGCCGTCGAGGATGATCTCGCCCTCGGCGCGCTGCTCGGGATAGAGCTCGAACATGCGGTTGAAGGTGCGCAGCAGCGTGGACTTGCCGCAGCCCGAGGGGCCGATGAAGGCGGTGACCTTCTTCTCCGGGATGTCCAGGTTGATGTTCTTCAGCGCGTGGAAGCCACCGTAGAAGAAGTTCAGGTTGCGCACCGACAGCTTGGCGCGCTCGGTGACGGGGATTTCGACTTTCGCGTCCATGATGGTTTGCTCGTTGCTTGTCAGTGCTTGTTCTTGAACAGGGTGCGGGCAATGATGTTCAGCGCCAGCACACCCATCGTGATGATGAAGACACCCGCCCAGGCCAGCTTCTGCCAGTTCTCGTAGGGGCTCATCGCGAACTTGAAGATCGTCACCGGCAGGCTCGACATCGGCTGGCTCAGGTCCGCGCTCCAGAACTGGTTCGACAGGGCCGTGAACAGCAGTGGCGCGGTTTCGCCCGAGATGCGGGCCACCGCCAGCAGCACGCCGGTCATCACGCCGGCGCGGGCCGACTTCAGCGTCACCGACAGGATCACGCGCCACTTCGGCGTGCCCAGCGCGTAGGCGGCCTCGCGCAGCGCGTTGGGGATCAGCGAGAGCATGTTCTCGGTCGTGCGGATCACCACGGGGATCACGATCAGCGCCAGCGCCATCACGCCGGCAATGCCGGAGAAGCTCTTCATCCTCGCCACCACCAGCGAGTAGATGAACAGGCCGATGACGATGGACGGAGCCGACAGCAGGATGTCGTTGATGAAGCGCACCGCGCTGCCCAGCCAGCTCTTCTGGCCGTATTCCGCCAGGTAGACGCCGGCCAGCACGCCGATCGGGGTGCCGACAAAGGTGGCCAGCGCCACCATCATCGCGGAGCCGGCGATGGCATTGGCCAGGCCGCCCTCTTCCGCCTGCGGCGGCGGGGTCATCTCGGTGAAGGTGGCGACGTTCAGGCCGCCGATGCCCAGGTGGACCGTCTCGTAGAGGATCCAGACCAGCCAGAACACGCCGAAGGCCATGGCGCCGAGGGACAGCGTCAGCGCCACCGCATTGACGCGCCGGCGGCGCGCCTGCATCGATTCACGGCTCATGCCCGACCTCCTTCATTCTTCTTCAGGCGGCTCAGCAGCAGCTTCGAGAACGCCAGCACGACGAAGGTGATGAAGAACAGCACCAGGCCGAGATAGATCAGCGAGGCCTGGTGCAGGCCCTCGCCGGCTTCGGCGAACTCGTTGGCCAGCGCCGAGGTGATGCTGTTGGCGGCCTCGAAGACCGAGAGCGAATTCAGCTGCGTCGTGTTGCCGATCACGAAGGTGACGGCCATCGTCTCGCCCAGGGCACGGCCCAGGCCCAGCATGACGCCGCCGATGACGCCGGTCTTGGTGTAGGGCAGCACGATCTTGGAGACGACCTCCCAGGTGGTCGAGCCCAGGCCGTAGGCGGATTCCTTGAGCATCGGCGGCGTGACCTCGAACACGTCGCGCATCACCGAGGCGATGAACGGAATGATCATGATGGCCAGGATGATGCCGGCGGACAGGATGCCGATGCCCACCGGCGGGCCGGACACCAGGGCACCCAGGAAGGGCACGTTGCCCAGCAGCGCCTGCAGCGGCTGCTGCACCCAGGAGGACAGCAGCGGCCCGAAGACCATCAGGCCCCACATGCCGTAGACGATGGACGGCACGGCGGCGAGCAGTTCCACCGTGATGCCCAGCGGTCGCTTCAGCCAGCCCGGCGACAGCTCGGTCAGGAACAGCGCGATGCCGAAGCTCACCGGCACGGCGATCAGCAAGGCGATGAACGAGGTCATCAGCGTGCCGTAGATCATCGCCAGGCCGCCGAAGTTCTCCTTGACCGGATCCCAGTCGGTGCTGAGCAGGAAGCCCAGGCCGAACTTCTGGATCGCCGGCGCGGCGCCGACCAGCAGCGAGATGATGATGCCGGCCATCATCGCCAGCGTCAGCCAGGCGGCGCCCTGCGCGAGCGCGGCGAACAGGGTGTCGGCCCAGGGCGCGACTCGCTTGCGCGACGGTGGCGGGCCGAGCGGCTGCACGCGCTCGGCGCGGTCAGCCATCTCGAGGGGATTGGCGGGGAGGATGGCAGCCAAGGGGACTCCGCTTGGTTGAGGGGTTAGCTTGCTGACTTGCTCGAAAGAGAGCCCGGCGCGCCTTGCGACAAGGTGGCCGGGCTTCGATTTTGACCCTTCTGCGAAGGGCATGCGATCAGCGGATGGTGATGGCCTTGCCGCCGCTGTCCTTCAGGTTGCTGGCCCACTGCTTGTGGATCAGGTCCTTCAGCGTACCGGGCAGCGGCACGTAGTCGAGGTCGTCGGCCATCTTGTCGCCGCCGGCGGCGTAGGCCCAGTCGAAGAACTTCAGCACGTTGGCGGCGTTGGCGGGCTTCTCCTGGGTCTTGTGCATCAGGATGAAGGTGGCGCCGGTGATGGGCCAGCTGTCCTTGCCGGCCTGCTCGGTCAGCACCTGGTAGAAGCTCTTGTCCCACTGGGCGCCGGCGGCGGCAGCCTTGAAGGCCTCGTCGCTGGGCGAGACGAAGTTGCCGGCCTGGTTCTTCATCAGCACGAAGGCCATCTTGTTCTGCTTGGCATAGGCGTACTCGACGTAGCCGATCGAGTTCTTCAGACGCATCACATAGGCGGAGACGCCTTCGTTGCCCTTGCCGCCCACGCCGGCCGGCCAGTTCACGGCCGTGCCTTCGCCGACCTTGGACTTCCAGTCGGCGTTGGTCTTGGACAGGTAGTTGGTGAACAGGAAGCTGGTGCCGGAGCCGTCGGCGCGGCGCACGACGGTGATCAGCGTGTCGGGCAGCTTGACGCCGGGATTCAGCGCCTTGATGGCCGCATCGTTCCAGTTGGCGATCTTGCCCAGGTAGATGTCGCCCAGGGTCTTGCCATCGAGCTTGATCTGGCCGGCAGCGATGCCGGGGATGTTCACGATGGGCACCACGCCGCCGATCACGGTCGGGAACTGGATCAGGCCTTCCTTGGCCAGTTCCTCATCGGTCAGCGGAGCGTCGGAAGCGCCGAAGTCGACCGTCTTGGCCTTGATCTGCTTGATGCCGGCGCCGGAGCCGACCGACTGGTAGTTGATACGGGTGCCGGTGGCCTTGTTGTAGGCATCGGCCCACTTGGCGTAGACCGGAGCCGGGAAGGAGGCGCCGGCGCCGGTGACGTCCTGAGCATTCGCCATCATGGGCAGCAGGGCCAGGGTGGCGATCGATGCTGCGATGTGAAGCGTGCTGAATTTCATCTGTAGCCTGTCCGTTGGGTTGGTTGATGGGCAACTCTCGCCATCGTAGAAACCCAATATGACAAGCCAGTGACAACTAACAACCAGCCTCGACGGGCTGTCACAAACTTTGTGACAGCCGCATTTCGGTCAGTTTTTCACGGCTTCGGCCAGTCGCTGCGCGCACTGGCGCGCCAATTGCTCATCGCTCGCTTCGACCATCACGCGCAGCAGCGGCTCCGTGCCGGAGGCGCGGATCAGCACGCGGCCGCGGCGGCCGAGTTCGGCCGTCACCTCGGCCTGCTCCTGGGCCAGGCGGGCATTGCCCTTCCAGTCCTGGCCGGGCTGCATGCGGACGTTGATCAGGGTCTGCGGGAACAGCTCGACGCCGGCCAGTTGCTCGGCCAGGGGGCGACCGGTGCGCTGGATCGCCTGCAGCACCAGCAGCGCGCTGACGATGCCGTCGCCCGTCGTGTGCTTGTCCAGCGCCAGCAGGTGGCCGGAGCCTTCGCCGCCGAGCTGCCAGCCGCGGGCGGCCAGTTCTTCGAGCACGTAGCGGTCGCCGACCTTGGCGCGGACGAACTCGACGTCGCGCGCCTTCAGCGCCAGCTCGACGGCCATGTTCGTCATCAGCGTGCCGACGGCGCCCGGCACCCGCTGGCCCTGGGCCTGGCGGTCGGCCACCATCACGTAGAGCAGTTCGTCGCCGTTGTAGAGGCGGCCGGCGCCGTCCACGAACTGCAGCCGGTCGGCATCGCCGTCCAGCGCGATGCCGTAGTGGGCACCGTGCTCCTTGACCGCGGCCACCAGCGCGGCCGGGGAGGTGGCGCCGAAGCCGGCGTTGATGTTGAAGCCGTCGGGCTTGCAGCCGATCGAGATGACCTCGGCGCCCAGCTCGTGCAACACCTCGGGCGCCACGTTGTAGGCGGCGCCGTTGGCCGCATCGACGACGATCTTCAGGCCCTTGAGCGTGAGGTCCGGGCCGAAGCTGTTCTTGCAGAACTCGATGTAGCGGCCGCGCGCCTCGGGAATGCGCTTGGCGCGGCCCAGGCTGGCGGAGTCGACCCAGTTCGCGGGCTCCTCGAGCGCCTGCTCGACGGCGATCTCCCAGGCATCGGGCAACTTCTCGCCCTTGGCCGAGAAGAACTTGATGCCGTTGTCGGGGTAGGCGTTGTGCGAGGCGCTGATGACGACACCCAGGTCCTGGCGCAGCGCGCGGGTCAGGTAGGCGACGCCGGGCGTCGGCAGCGGGCCGGTCAGCAGCACGTCGACGCCAGCGGAGGCGAAGCCCGCCTCCAGCGCCGACTCGATCATGTAGCCGGAGATGCGCGTGTCCTTGCCGATCAGCACGCTGGGCTTGCCGCCACGCGCTTCCTTGTGCAGCACGCGGCCGACCGCATGCCCCAGGCGCAGCATGAAATCCGGCGTGATCGGCGACTGGCCGACGGTGCCGCGGATGCCATCGGTTCCAAAATACGTACGGCTCATCGAGAGCATCTCCTGCTTATATTCGGTGGGCGCTATTGTCGGTCAGTCGACCCCGTCGATCCGCCGGCGGCCACCCACAACGTGAGGGCGTCCACGGTCGGGGCCACGTCGTGGACGCGGATGATGCGCGCGCCCTGCGCCACGGCAGCCAGGGCAGCGGCGAGGCTGCCGGCGAGGCGTTCGCCGACCGGCCGGCCGGTAAGGTCCCCGACCATGCGCTTGCGCGACAGGCCGGCGAGCACGGGGTAGCCGAGCTTCAGCAGTTCCGACTGCCGAGCCAGCAGCGCGAGGTTGTGCTCGGTGGTCTTGGCGAAGCCGTAGCCCGGGTCCAGCACGATGCGCTCGGCAGCGATGCCGGCTTCGCGGACGGCACGGGCCCGTGCGTCGAGGTAACGGCCTACCTCGACGGTAACGTCTTCGTACTGAGCCAGGCCCTGCATCGTCTGCGAGTCGCCGCGCATGTGCATCAGGCAGACGCCGGCCTGCGGCTGGGCCTGCACGGCGCGCAGCGCCTCGTCGGACTCCAGCGCGTGGATGTCGTTGACGATGTCGGCGCCAGCGTCGAGCGCGCGGCGCATCACCTCGGCCTTGAAACTGTCGACCGAGATCGGCACGTTCAGCTTCACGGCCTCGGCGAGTACCGGGGCGATGCGCTGCCATTCCTCTTCCACGGTCAGCAGCGTGGCGCCGGGGCGGCTTGATTCGCCACCGATGTCCAGGATGTCGGCCCCCTCCTCCACCAGCCGCTTGCAGTGCGCGATGCCGGCCGCGGCCGTGCCGTGCTGGCCGCCATCGGAGAAGGAGTCGGGCGTCACATTGACGATGCCCATCACGCGCGGGCGGCTCAGGTCGATGCGGAAGCGGGCGGTCTGCCAGTGCATGGAAAGAAGAATCGGTCGATGGAAGTAAAAAGGCCCGACCTGTTCAGTCGGGCCTCGGGTGCCTGTCGGGGATCAGGCCGCGGCTGGCGCGCCGTCGGTGCTGACCGGCGGCGTACCGCTCGGGCCGCCGCTGGGCGGCGTCGGCGATTCGCCGGGGCCGCGCGGGGGCCGGCCGGCCATGATGTCCAGCACCTGGTCGCGGTCGATCGTCTCCCACTTCATCAGCGAATCGGTCATCACTTCGACCTTGTCGCGGTGGTTCACCAGGATGCTCTTGGCGATCGCGTACTGCTCGTCCAGGATGCGGCGCATCTCGGCGTCGACCTTCTGCTGCGTGGTCTCGCTGATATTGGCCGTCTTGGTCATGCTGCGGCCGAGGAAGACCTCACCCTCGTTCTCGGCGTAGACCATCGGGCCCAGCACCTCGCTCATGCCGTAGCGGGTGACCATGTCGCGGGCCAGGCGGGTGGCGCGCTCGTAGTCGTTCGAAGCACCGGTGGAGATGTCCTTCAGGAACAGTTCCTCGGCGACGCGGCCGCCGAACAGGATGCTGATCTCGTTGAGCATCTGCTTGTAGTACTTGCTGTACTGGTCGCGCTCCGGCAGTTGCCAGGTGACGCCCAGCGCGCGGCCGCGCGGCATGATCGTGACCTTGTGGACCGGGTCGGTGCCCGGCAGCATCTCGGCGACGATCGCATGGCCGGACTCGTGATAGGCGGTGGCCCGCTTCTCGTCGTCCGTCATCACCATGCTCTTGCGCTCGGGGCCCATGTAGAGCTTGTCCTTGGCACGTTCGAAGTCGATCATCTCGACGACGCGGCCATTGCGGCGGGCGGCGAACAGCGCGGCCTCGTTGACCAGGTTGGCCAGGTCGGCGCCGCTCATGCCGGGCGTGCCGCGCGCCAGCACGCTGGGGTTGACGTCCTGGCCCATCGGGACCTTGCGCATGTGCACGTTCAGGATCTGCTCGCGGCCGCGGATGTCCGGCAGCGTCACGTAGACCTGGCGGTCGAAGCGGCCCGGGCGCAGCAGCGCGGGGTCGAGGATGTCCGGGCGGTTGGTGGCCGCGATGACGATGACGCCGAGGTTCGTCTCGAAGCCGTCCATCTCGACCAGCATCTGGTTCAGCGTCTGCTCGCGCTCGTCGTTGCCGCCGCCGAGGCCAGCGCCGCGATGGCGGCCGACCGCGTCGATTTCATCGATGAAGATGATGCAGGGGGCGCTCTTCTTGGCCTGCTCGAACATGTCGCGCACGCGGGCGGCACCGACGCCGACGAACATTTCCACGAAGTCGGAACCCGAGATCGTGAAGAACGGTACCTTGGCCTCGCCGGCGATCGACTTGGCCAGCAGCGTCTTGCCGGTACCCGGAGGGCCGACCATCAGCACGCCGCGGGGGATGCGACCGCCGAGTTTCTGGAACTTCTGCGGATCCTTCAGGAAGTCCACCAGCTCCTTGACCTCTTCCTTGGCCTCGTCGCAGCCGGCGACGTCGGCGAAGGTCACGGTGTTGTTGTTCTCGTCCAGCATGCGGGCCTTGCTCTTGCCGAAGCTGAAGGCGCCGCCCTTGCCGCCGCCCTGCATCTGCCGCATGAAGTAGACCCAGACGCCGATCAGCAGCAGCATCGGACCCCAGCTGATCAGCATGGACACCAGGAAGGATTGCTCCTCGCGCTGCTTGACGTCGAACTTGACGTTGTTGTTGATCAGGTCGCCGTACAGGCCGCGATCCCAGAACGGGGCGGTGCTGCGGACCTTGGTGTCATCGGTACGGGTGGCGGCGATTTCGGTGCCGCCCGTGCCTTCCTGCAGGGTGACCTGCTTGATGCGCTTGCCGCGCACCTCTTCGAGGAAGTCGGAATAGGCGAGCGCATTGCCGCCCACCGCACCCCGGTCGCCGAATTGCTTGAATACAGTGAACAGCACCAGGGCGATCACGATCCAGACGGCAACCTTCGAGAACCACTGATTGTTCACCGCGACTCCTTCGTCGTCATTTCTTACCGGCCGCCCCCGAGCGGGGCGTCCACGGGCATAGCCCGACACATGGGGTTGATTCTATTGCAGTCAAGCCCCTGACCTGTTCCTGCGGTCATATCGCGGAATGCAACAGATTACCGCTTGGCCGCAACTGCCTTCAGGCCCATGCCGACAAGAAATGTTTCAGAGGAGCGATCGCGGGAGGCCTTGGGCTTGATCGCCTTGACCTTCTTGAACTGCGCCTTGAACAGATCGACCAGCTGGGAATAGCCGCTGCCGTGGAAGACCTTGGCCACCAGGGCGCCGTCCGGCTTCAGGTGCTGCTGGCTGAAATCGAGCGCCAGCTCGATCAGGTTGGCGATGCGGGCGGCGTCGACGTTCTCGATGCCGCTGAGGTTCGGGGCCATGTCGGAGACGACCACATCGACCGGCCGCCCCGCCAGCGCGCCTTCCAGTTCCTTCAAGACCGCATCCTCCTGGAAGTCACCGAGGATGAACTGCACGCCCTCGATCGGCTCGAATTCCAGCAGGTCCAGCGCGATGATCGTGCCGTTCAGTTCGCCGACACCGGCGCCCGCGGGGGCGAACTTGCGCCGCAGGTACTGGCTCCAGGCTCCGGGCGCGGCGCCCAGGTCGACGACGACCTGGCCCGGCCGCAGCAACTTCAACTCCTCGTCGATCTCCTTGAGCTTGTAGGCGGCACGGGCGCGGTAGCCCTCCTTGTGCGCCAGCTTCACATAGGGATCGTTGACATGGTCGTTGAGCCAGGCCTTGTTGACTTTCTTGCTTTTGGTCTGAACTTTCATCTTCCAACGATAATAAGGGTTATGCCTGCTATCCAACTGACCCCTGCCCAGCGCAAGGACAAGCGTGCCGACGCGCACCACCTCGACCCCGTCGTCATGGTGGGCGGCGATGGACTCACCCCGGCCGTGGTGAAGGAAATCGACAACACACTGAATGCCCATGGCCTGATCAAGGTCCGCGTGCTGTCCGACGACCGCGCTGCTCGCGAAGGCATGCTCCACATCCTGGCCGACCAGCTGAGCGCGGCACCGATCCAGCACATCGGCAAGCTGCTGGTGCTGTGGCGCCCGATTCCCGAGAAGGAAGCCGCCGAGCGCGCCGAGGACGCGATGCCCGGCCCGCGCGTGGTCAAGATCGTCAAGTTCTCCAAGAGCGGCAACCACCGTCCGCAGATGAAGAAGATCAACCTGCTGGGCAACCAGCGGATCGCCCAGGGCGGCGAGGTGAAGCGCGCCAAGAAGCGCACGACCAGCGCCAAGAAGCTGGCGCAGTCGAACTAATGCGTTAGCTGCGCGGCGGTAACGCCGTCGCGCGCCACGCCAGCGCCAGCACCAGCAGGCCCTTCACACCGTAGAAGCCCAGCGAGATCGCATGCAGCGTCAGGAACGAGACGCTGCCCTGCCCCGCCTTCGCGGCTTCCATCGCCGGCTGCAGCGCAAAGTAGCCGGCCACCGTGCAGAACAAGGCACCGGCCGGCAGCAGGAAGTTGGCCGTGAAATTCGGCCCGCCCGAATCCCGCGTCAGCCGCCGCTCGATCACCATCAGCAGCAGGCCCGCGGCCAGGCTGATGTTGGCATCCAGCGCGAACACCCGCGCCACGAAGATCCCGGCCTGAGCCCGCTCCAGCACCGCGAAGGCGCTGTTCGTCGCCACGAAGGCCACGCACAAGAGAAGGCCGCCCCACAGGGCGGCCAGCATCGTGCGAACGCGGTACAGCTTCACGCTGCTCAAACGTAGCGGACTTCGACGATCTCGTAGCGCTTGACGCCGCCAGGCGCCATGACATCCGCCACGTCGCCGGCTTCCTTGCCGATCAGCGCGCGGGCGATCGGCGAGCTGATCGAGATCTTGCCCTGCTTCAGGTCGGCCTCGTCGTCGCCGACGATCTGGTAGGTCACTTCCGAGCCGCTGGCCTCTTCTTCCAGGTCCACGGTGGCGCCGAAGATCACGCGGCCGCCGGCGTCCACGGCCGACGGGTCGATCACCTGCGCAGCCGCCAGCTTGCCTTCCAGCTCGAGGATGCGGCCTTCAATGAAGCCCTGCTTGTCCTTGGCGGCCTCGTACTCGGCGTTCTCGGACAGGTCGCCCTGGGCGCGGGCTTCGGCGATGGCCTGGATCACGGCATGTCGCTCGACCGTCTTCAGTCGATGCAGCTCTTCCTTGAGCATTTCAGCGCCGCGCTTGGTCAGTGGGATCGTGGCCATTTTCAGTAAAACCTTGGTTCAGAAAAGCAGTTCCGCCGCCGCGCCCCGGAAGAACCGGAACACGGCGGCGGAATGGGTGGTCGGGGAAAGTTTAGTTCAGTTCAGCGTGCAGTTCCTGCAGGGATTGCACCAGCAGACCGTCCTGGTGCTTCATCCCCTCGACCGCCGCTTCGCAGCCGGCCATCGTCGTGTAGTAGGTCACGCGGTTGGCCAGCGCCGATTGGCGGATGTGGCGGCTGTCGGCGATCGCGGCGCGGGTCTCGTCCACGGTCGTGAACACCAGCTGGATCTCGCCGCCCTTGAGCATGTCGACGATGTGCGGCCGGCCGTCCTTGACCTTGTTCACCACGGTCACCGGCACGCCGGCTTCCGCGATGGCCGCGGCCGTGCCCTTGGTGGCGATAACGCCGAAACCGAGCGCATGCAGGTCCTTGGCCACGGCCACGGCGCGCACCTTGTCGCTGTTCTTTACCGTGATCAGCACGTTGCCCTGGCGCGGCAGGCGCGAGCCGGCGCCGAGCTGGCTCTTCAGCATCGCTTCGCCGAAGGTCTTGGCCGCGCCCATCACCTCGCCGGTCGAACGCATCTCGGGGCTCAGGATCGGATCCACGCCCGGGAACTTGTTGAACGGGAAGACGGCTTCCTTGACGCTGAAGTACGGTGGGATCACCTCGGCCGGCACGCGGCCCTTGCGGTCCTTCTGGTCCGACAGCTTCTGGCCGGCCATGCAGCGCGCGGCGATCTTGGCCAGTTGCTGGCCGGTGGCCTTCGAGACGAAGGGCACCGTGCGCGAGGCGCGCGGGTTCACTTCCAGCACGAAGACCGTCGCCTTGTCGAGGCCGCCGGTCACGTCACCCTGGATCGCGAACTGCACGTTCATCAGGCCGACGACCTTCAGCGCCTTGGCCATCGCCGCGGTCTGGCGGCGCAGTTCGTCCTGCAGTTCCTTGGACAACGTGTACGGCGGCAGCGAGCAGGCCGAGTCGCCCGAGTGGATGCCGGCGGCTTCCACGTGCTCCATGATGCCGCCGATCATCACCGTCTCGCCGTCGCTGATGCAGTCGGCGTCGACCTCGACGGCGTCCTGCAGGAAGCGGTCCAGCAGCACCGGCGACTTGTCGGACACACGCACCGCTTCGCGCATATAGCGCTCCAGATCCTTGTCGCCGTGCACGATTTCCATCGCGCGGCCGCCCAGCACATAGCTCGGGCGCACGACCAGCGGGTAGCCGATCTCGTTGGCCAGGGCCACGGCCTGCTCTTCGGTACGCGCGGTGCGGTTCGGCGGCTGCTTCAGGCCCAGCTCGTGCAGCAGCTTCTGGAAGCGCTCGCGGTCCTCGGCGATGTCGATGGAATCGGGTGTCGTGCCGATGATGGGCACGCCGGCCTTCTCCAGGTCCAGCGCCAGCTTCAGCGGCGTCTGGCCGCCGTACTGCACGATCACGCCGACCGGCTTTTCCTTGTCGACGATCTCGAGCACGTCTTCCAGCGTCACCGGCTCGAAGTAGAGGCGATCGGACGTGTCGTAGTCGGTGGAGACGGTCTCCGGGTTGCAGTTGACCATGATGGTCTCGTAGCCGTCCTCGCGCATCGCGAGGGCCGCATGGACACAGCAGTAGTCGAACTCGATACCCTGGCCGATCCGGTTCGGGCCGCCGCCCAGCACCATGATCTTCTTGTTGCTGGTGGGCTCGGCCTCGCACTCTTCGTCATAGGTCGAGTAGAGGTAGGCGGTCTCGGTGGCGAACTCGGCGGCGCAGGTGTCTACGCGCTTGTAGACCGGGCGGACGTTCTGAGCGACGCGGGCCTTGCGAACCTCGAACTGGTTCGTTTCCAGCAGCTTGCCCAGGCGCTTGTCGGAGAAGCCCTTCTTCTTCAGCAGGCGCAGCTCGTCCGTCGACAGGCTCGCCAGCGTGCGGCCCTTCAGCGAGTTCTCGATCTTCACGAGTTCCTCGATCTGCGCGAGGAACCACGGATCGATCGCCGTCTCTTCGAAGACTTCTTCCATGCTCATGCCGACGCGGAAGGCGTCCGCCACGAACAGGATGCGCTCGGGACCGGGCTCGCCGATCTCCTGGACGATCTCTTCACGATCGGTCGAACGTTCGTCCATGCCGGAGATGCCGGTCTCCAGGCCGCGCAGCGCTTTCTGGAAGGACTCCTGGAAGCTGCGGCCCATGGCCATCACTTCGCCGACGGACTTCATCTGCGTCGTCAGGCGCGAGTCGGCCATCGGGAACTTCTCGAAGGCGAAGCGCGGAATCTTGGTGACGACGTAGTCGATCGAGGGCTCGAACGAAGCCGGGGTGATGCCGCCGGTGATGTCGTTCTTCAGCTCGTCCAGCGTGTAGCCGACAGCCAGCTTGGCGGCGATCTTGGCGATCGGGAAGCCGGTCGCCTTGGAGGCCAGTGCCGAGGAGCGCGACACGCGCGGGTTCATCTCGATGACGACCATGCGGCCGTCCTTCGGATTGATCGAGAACTGCACGTTGGAGCCGCCGGTGTCCACGCCGATCTCGCGCAGGATCGCGATCGAGGCGTTGCGCAGCAACTGGTATTCCTTGTCGGTCAGCGTCTGGGCCGGGGCGACGGTGATCGAGTCGCCGGTGTGCACGCCCATCGGGTCCAGGTTCTCGATCGAGCAGACGATGATGCAGTTGTCGGCGCGGTCGCGCACGACTTCCATCTCGTACTCTTTCCAGCCGATCAGCGACTCTTCGATCAGCAGTTCGTTCGTCGGCGAGAGGTCCAGGCCGCGCTTGCAGATCTCCTCGAACTCTTCCGGGTTGTAGGCGATGCCGCCGCCGGTGCCGCCCAGCGTGAAGCTGGGGCGGATCACCATCGGGAAGCCGGTGCTGCCGGTCTCTTCCTTGATCTTCTTCTGGACGGCCAGCGCCTCTTCCATCGAGTGGGCGATGCCCGAGCGCGCGGAACCGAGACCGATCTTGGTCATCGCGTCCTTGAACTTCAGGCGGTCCTCGGCCTTCTCGATCGCGTGCTCGTTGGCGCCGATCATCTCGACCTTGTACTTGTCGAGCACGCCGTGCTTGTGCAGGTCCAGCGCGCAGTTCAGCGCGGTCTGGCCGCCCATCGTCGGCAGGATCGCGTCGGGGCGTTCCTTGGCGATGATCTTCTCGACCACCTGCCAGGTGATCGGCTCGATATAGGTCGCGTCGGCGGTGTCCGGGTCGGTCATGATCGTCGCCGGATTGCTGTTGACGAGGATGACGCGGTAGCCCTCTTCGCGCAGCGCCTTGCAGGCCTGGGCGCCGGAATAGTCGAACTCGCAGGCCTGGCCGATGATGATCGGGCCGGCGCCGATGATGAGGATGCTCTTGATGTCGGTACGTTTTGCCATGGCGTCTGAATCCTTATGCCTTCGCCATCAGGCCGATGAAGCGGTCGAACAGGTAGGAGATGTCGTGCGGGCCGGGGCTCGCTTCCGGGTGGCCCTGGAAGCAGAAGGCCGGCTTGTCGGTGCGGGCCAGGCCCTGCAGCGTGCCGTCGAACAGGCTGATATGCGTCGGGCGCAGATTGGCCGGCAGCGTCTCGGCGTCGACCGCGAAGCCGTGGTTCTGGCTGGTGATCGACACGCGGCCGTTGTCCAGGTCCTTGACCGGGTGGTTCGCGCCGTGGTGGCCGAACTTCATCTTGAAGGTCTTCGCACCCGAAGCCAGCGCCATGATCTGGTGGCCCAGGCAGATGCCGAAGACCGGGATGCCCGATTCGATCAGCTGCGTGGTGGCCTTGATCGCGTAGTCGCAGGGCTCCGGGTCGCCGGGGCCGTTGGACAGGAAAACGCCGTCCGGCTCCAGGTCGAACACGGCGGACGCGGGAGTCTGCGCCGGCACCACCGTGATGCGGCAGCCACGCTCGGCCAGCATGCGCAGGATGTTGCTCTTGACGCCGAAGTCGTAGGCGACGACGTGGAACTTCGGCGCGGTCTGCTCGCCATAGCCGCTGCCGAGCTTCCACTCGGTCTGCGTCCAGGCTTGCTGCTCGGTGCGGCTGACGACCTTGGCGAGGTCCAGGCCGGCCATGCTCGGGGCCGCTTTGGCTTTCGCAATCGCATCGGCGATATGAGCTTCCGTCACGGCCTCGCCGGCGGCCAGCGCCAGGATGCAGCCGTTCTGCGCGCCGGTCGTGCGCAGCACGCGCGTCAGGCGGCGCGTGTCGATGTCGGCGATGGCGACCGTCCCCTCGTCGCGCAGGTACTGCTGCAGCGTGCGGGTCTTGCGGAAGTTGGAGTCGAGAAGCGGCGCTTCCTTGATGATCAGGCCAGCGGCAAAGACCTTCGACGCCTCGACATCTTCCTCGTTGACGCCGTAGTTGCCGATGTGCGGATACGTCAGCGTGACGATCTGCCGGCAGTAGCTCGGGTCCGTGAGGATTTCTTGATAGCCGGTCAGCGAGGTGTTGAACACCACTTCGCCGACGGTGTGACCGGCAGCGCCGATCGAGGTGCCTTGGAAGATCGTGCCGTCTGCCAGGGCAAGGATCGCTTTGGGTTTGTTGAGCAGATCAGGCAGCACGGGGAGGAACTCCGGTTTGTGCGCGCCCAGCTCTGCTCGGGCACCGGGGCTCGTCAGTCGGCGACGGGCCTGGTACGAGCCTGAATCCGGTGGTGGAAACGGGTCGAGTTTCGCTGGGGGCGGGTGGTTGGGGGTAAACCCATCAAGTATAGCCGATCAGGGTTACCCCGAACCACGCGACCCCACCGAAATAGTCGGTTAGTTCAGCGCAGCGATGCCGGCCTTGCCGATCTGCACATCCTCGGTCGACTTGACGCCGGAGACGCCCACGGCGCCGACCACATGGCCGTCAACGGTGATGGGCACACCGCCCTCCAGCAGGCCTTGCAGGCCGGGTGCGCTCAGGAAGGAGACGCGACCCTGGTTGATCATCTCTTCGTACAGGCGCGACTCGCGGCGGCCCAAAGCGGCGGTCTGCGCCTTGGCGGGCGCGATCTGCGCGGAGATCGGGGCGGCGCCGTCCAGGCGCTGCAGCCACAGCAGGTGGCCGCCATCGTCGACGATGGCGATGCTGACGGCCCACTTGTTGGCGATGGCTTCGGCCTCGGCGGCGGCGGCGATCTTCTTGACGTCGTTAAGGCTGAGGTAAGGCTTCTGATTCATGGCTTGATATCCTTTTGGGAAGCCTCACTTTAGCGGCATCCCCACAGGGAATTCCTGCTGGAAATCGCAATTCTGCCCAGCGTGCGCTGCTAGAGTGATGCCCAGTGAGACGAAAGGAGTTTTCCATGTTTGACCAAGTGCAAGACCAATACGGCCGCACCGTGGCCTTTGCGGGCGACCGCAACAAGGTGCTGCGCAACACCTACTGGCTGCTCGCGCTGTCGATGATCCCGACGGTGCTGGGCGCCTGGATCGGCGTCACCACCGGCGTGATCGCGGCGATGGGCTTCGGCGCCAGCACGATCCTGTTCTTCGTCGGCGCCTTCGGCCTGATGTTCGTCATCGAGCGCACCAAGAACAGCAGCACCGGCGTCGTCGCCCTGCTCGGCTTCACCTTCTTCATGGGCCTGATGCTGTCGCAGTTGCTGGCGCTGACGCTGCGCTCGTACAGCAACGGCGCGCAGCTGATCATGATGGCCTTCGGCGGCACGGCGGCGATCTTCTTCGCCATGGCCTCGCTCGCCACGGTGATCAAGCGCGACCTGTCCGGCATGGGCAAGTTCCTGTTCGTCGGCGCGGTGATCCTGATGGTCATCGGCATCGTGAACATCTTCATGCAGTCCTCCGCGATGATGCTGGCGACCATGGCGATGGCGATGGTGATCTTCTCGGCCTTCATGCTGTACGACGTCAAGCGCGTCATCGACGGCGGCGAGACGAACTACATCTCGGCCACGCTGCACATCTACCTGGACCTGTACAACGTGTTCCAGAGCCTGCTGTCGCTGCTGGGCATCTTTGGCGGCGATCGTCGCTAAGATCCGCTAACGCCCAAAGCAAACGGGGTCCTCGCGGACCCCGTTTTCATTTTCAGTCTCGCTCGAAGACCGCGATGCTCTCGACATGCGAGGTATGCGGGAACATGTTCACCGCACTCGCCTTCGTGCAGCGGTAGCCCGCCACATTGACCAGCAGCCCCGCGTCGCGCGCCAGCGTGGCCGGGTTGCAGGAGACGTAGACGATCCGCTTCGGCGGCGTCCAGCCCGGCGCCAGCGACGGATCCTGCACCGCATCGGCCACCGCCTTGGCCAGTGCGAAGGCGCCGTCCCGCGGCGGATCCACCAGCCACTTCTCGGCCACGCCGTCCAGCGCGAGCTGCGCCGGCGTCATCTCGAACAGGTTGCGGGCGACGAAGCTCGTGTTCGCATCCAGCCCGTTGCGCTTCGCGTTCTCGCGCGAGCGCTGCACGAGGGTCTCGCTGCCCTCGATGCCCAGCACTTCGCGCGCCTTCGTCGCCAGCGGCAGCGTGAAGTTGCCGAGGCCGCAGAACCAGTCGATCACGCGCTCGCTCTTCTGCACGTCCAGCAGCCGCAGCGCGCGGCCCACCAGCACCGTGTTGATGTGCGGATTGACCTGCGTGAAGTCGGTCGGCTTGAAAGGCATCACGACGCCGAACTCGGGCAGCGCGTAGGACAGCTCGGGGCCGCCTTCGTCCAGCAGGTGCACCGTGTCCGGCCCCTTGGGCTGCAACCACCATTGCACCGCCGGATGCTCGGCGGCGAAGTCGCGCAGCCGCTGCTTGTCGGCCGCGCCCAGCGGGTTCAGGTGCCGCACCACCAGCGCGATCACCTGGTCGCCCATCGCCAGTTCGATCTGCGGCAGGCGGTCGCGTTCGTCCATCGCCATGATCAGCGCGCGCAGCGGCAGCAGCAGGTCGCTGACCGCCTGCGGCACGACCTTGCAGACTTCCATGTCGGCCACATAGCGGCTCTTGCGCTCGTGGAAGCCGATCAGCACCTTGTCCTTCTTGGGCACGTAGCGCACCGAGAAGCGCGCGCGGTAGCGGTAGCCCCAGGCCGGGCCTTCGATCGGGCGCATCAGCGTCTCGGCCTTGACCTTGCCGAGGTGCCAGAGGTTGTCCTCGACGACGCGCTGCTTGACGGCCACCTGGGCGCCGGTATGCAGGTGCTGCATCTTGCAGCCGCCACAGGCACCGGCATGCAGGCCGAAATGCGGACAGGCGGGATGCGACACGCGCTGCGAACTCTCGCGGCGCAGCGCCGTCAGCGCGCCCTGCTCCCAGTTGTTCTTCTTGCGGCCGACGGTGATCTGGACTTCTTCGCCGGGCAGCGCGCCCTCGATGAAAACGACCTTGCCTTCTGAATTGCGGGCGATGCCCTGGGCGTCCAGGTCGAGCGCATCGACCTTCAGCCATTCCGAAACTTGACTCATGCCGGGGATTATCCCCGGGCTCAGAAGATGGAATCCCGATCGACCCCGTGCCGCATCATGTTGCGCTTGAGCTTGGCCAGTGCCTCGATCTGGATCTGGCGGATGCGCTCGCGCGTCAGGCCCAGGCGAATCGCCAGCACGTCCAGGGTCTCGGGCTCGCGATCGGACAGGCCGTAGCGCCCCGCCAGCACCTCGCGCTCGCGCTCGTTGAGCCCGGCCAGGCCATGGTCCAGCAGTTGCTCGATTTCATGCGACAGCCGCAGCCCCAGCGGGTCGACCGCCTGCTCGTCGGCCACCAGGTCCATCATCGACTCGCCGCCCTCGGTGTTGCGGTCCACCGGCGCATCGAGCGAACTCGGCACTTCGGCAAAGGCCAGCAGCTCCGACACTTCCTCCAGCGGACGACCCAGGGCGGACGCGATGTCTTCGGCGCGAACGACACTTTCCGCGCCGCGCTGCCCCTGCAGCGCCTCCAGCGCGCGCCGCGCCTTCAGCACCTGGTTCAGCTCGCGCACGATATGCACCGGCAGCCGCACCAGCCGCGCCTGGTGCATCAGCGCGCGCTCGATGCTCTGGCGGATCCACCAGCTCGCATAGGTCGAGAAACGGAAGCCGCGCTCGGGCTCGAACTTGCCGATCGCGTGCATCAGGCCGAGGTTGCCCTCCTCGATCAGGTCGCTCATCGGCAGGCCACGGCCGAGGTAGTTCTTGGCGATGCTGACGACCAGGCGAAGGTTGTGCTCGATCATCGCCTGGCGCGCCTCGAAGCTGCCGGCGCGGGCGCGCTGGGCCGTCTCGTATTCCTGATCGGGCGTCAGCAGCGGGGTGCGGCGGATGTCGCGCAGGTAGGCCTGCAGCGCATTGCCCACCTCGACCTCGCCCTGCTCGATCGCGCCATTGCGAAGCACGCCCTCGTCTTCATCGGCACCTTCCTCGGCAACCGGCGGCGGCGCCTCGCCGTTGGTCGATCCGATCAGGGCCGCGAGCGGCGGCAATGCAGGAGCATCGGTTTTGTCGGGCGCAGCACGTTTCATGACATGAAGTGGCTGAGCCCATCCAGCGCAAGATTCGGGCTATCGAGCGGGCAGCAGCTTGGCCGGGTCGATCGGCTTGCCCTGCTTGCGCACCTCGAAGTGCAGCATGACCTGATCGGCGTCGCTGGAACCCATCTCGGCAATCTTCTGGCCCTTGCGCACCGCCTGGTCCTCCTTGACCAGCAGGGTCTGGTTGTGCGCGTAGGCGGTGAGGTAGTTGTTGTTGTGCTTGATGATGACCATGTTGCCGTAACCACGCAAGCCGGAGCCCGCATACATCACTCGGCCATCGGCGGCGGCCAGCACCGGCTCGCCGGCCTTGCCGTTGAAGTCCAGGCCCTTGTTGCGCTGGTCATCGAAGCCGGCACTGACCGCGCCGGCGACCGGCCAGCCCCAGGCGGGCTCGTCATCGCCGCCGGTGTCGCGCGGAGCCGGGGCGGCAGCGACCGCCGGAGCCGGCGTGCTGGCTGCGGCCACCGGTGCCGAGGCGGCGCCGGCCACCGGCTTGCTGTCCAGCGGACGGGACTCCACCTTGCCGCTGGTGATCGGCCGCGTGGCCACTGCGGTCGGGTCCACGCCGGGCGCCACGACGCGCAGCACCTGGCCCACCTCGATCAGGTTGGGCTTGTCCAGCCCGTTCCACTTGACCAGGTCGCGCCAGTTCTGGCCGTTGTCCAGGGCGATGCGGATCAGCGTGTCGCCGGGCTTGACTGTGTAGTAGCCGGGCTTGCCGGCGTTCTCCGCGCCGGGCAGCGGCTTGGTATCGCTGGGGGCGCTGGCCGCCGATGCCGGGCCGGACGGCGGCGCGGGACGGGTGCCGTTGCTGCCCAGCGCACGGTCCTCCACCGGTGCCGCGCGGCGCGGCGTGACGGAGCAGGCCGAAAGGCCGGCGGCCACGACGAGGGCCAGAAGAACCTGGAGGGAACGTTGGGAGGTCTTTTGCATGCGTCGCTTGTGAATCTGTGGGCGCACCACCGGGTGCGGGGTTGGCGCGGACTGTCGAGCGGTGAGCAAGCCCGTGGGCCTCACATCACGCCTGATTTTAGAGGGACGAACAGCACCGCCTCATGCTCGCTGCGCACGAAGCGGCTCTGGCCGCGCTCCAGCAGGTGGTCGACCACGACCAGCACCTGGCCGCGGCCGCCCGGCGCTGCCATCGGCGCCACCAGGCGCCCGCCGGGCGCCAGTTGCGCGAGCCAGGCCGGCGGGATGTCGTCGCCCCCCGCTGCCGCGATGATGCTGTCGTAGGGCGCGGCCGGCGCGTGGCCCACGCGCCCGTCGCCGTACACCAGGCGCACACGCGTGCCGCGCAGGGCTGCCAGGTTGGCGCGGGCCTTGTCGTGCAGCGGCTTCAGGCGCTCGATCGAGACGACCTCGCGCGCCAGCAGCGCCAGCACGGCGGCCTGGTAGCCGCAGCCGGTGCCGATCTCCAGCACCTTGCCGAGCCGCCCGCTGGCGGCCGCGGTCGAGCCGGCGAACAGCATCGCGATCATGCGGCCGACCACCGAGGGCTTGGAGATCGTCTGCCCATGGCCGATCGGCAGGCTGGTGTCCTCGTAGGCCTGGATGGCCAGCGCGCTGTCCACGAAATCGTGGCGTGGCACCGAGGCCAGCGCCTGCAGCACACGCTCGTCGGCCAGGCCCTCGGCCTGCAGGCGCTGCACCATGCGGCGGCGCACCTTGTCGGAGTCCAGGCCCAGGCCGGCAGGCGACTGCTGGCGGGCCGCGTCGGCGGCCGCCTCGCGCAGGTGGCGTTGCGGCATCAGCACCTCGCGGGGCTTCGCGGCAGCGGGCGAAGCCAGCTTGTCCAGGCCCAACGGAAACCGTCGAGGCTTGGCGTTACTTTCACTCATCCCTGCAGGCCCAGCCGCGCGCGCCATGCCGGCATGCCGGCGTGGTCGGTCAGGTCCACCTGCAGGGGCGTGATCGAGACCTGCCCGTTGGACGTGGCATGGAAATCGGTGCCCTCGCCGGCCTCGCGGGCATCGCCGGCCGGGCCGATCCAGTAGATCGTCTCGCCGCGCGGGCTCTTCTGGCGGATCACCGCCTCGCTGGCATGGCGCCGGCCCAGCCGCGTGATGCGCCGCGGGAGGCTGGCGGCATCGGCGCGGTTGGGGATGTTGACGTTCAGCAGGAAGGGATGGGCCAGGCCGCCGGCAATCACCTGCTCGACGATCTGGCGCGCCGCGGCGGCGGCAGCCTCCAGTTCGCCCCAGCCCTTCTCGGCCTGCGAGAAGGCGATCGACGGAATGCCGAACAGATAGCCCTCGGTGGCCGCAGCGACGGTGCCGGAGTACAGCGTGTCGTCGCCCATGTTGGCGCCGTTGTTGATGCCGGAGAGCACCAGGTCGGGCTTGTAGTCCAGCAGGCCGGTCAGCGCCACATGGACCGAGTCCGAGGGCGTACCGTTGACATAGCGGAAGCCGTTGGCCGCCGTGTAGACCGACAGCGGCCGGCTCAGCGTGAGCGAGTTGGAGGTACCGCTGGCGTTTTGCTCGGGCGCGATCACGTCGATCTCACCGAGGCCTTCGCACGCCTTCACCAGGGCATGGAGCCCCGGCGCCAGGTACCCATCATCATTGGCGATCAGTATGCGCATGGGCTCATTGTAGGCACCGCGTCACCTGGGCGACCGATACCCAAACCAGCGCTGCCTATGATCCCGCGCAAACCCCTCAAGGAGACGAAACAATGCAAGCCTGGCTCTGCGAAAACCCCGTCGGCGTCGAGGCGCTGGTCTGGAAGGAACTGCCCACGCCCGAGCCTGCCGCCGGCCAGATCCGCGTGGCCATCAAGGCCGCGAGCCTGAACTTCCCGGACCTGCTGATCATCCAGAACAAGTACCAGATGAAGCCGCCGCTGCCCTTCGTGCCGGGCACCGAGTTCGCCGGCGTCGTCGATGCGATCGGCGAAGGCGTCAAGGGGCTGAAGGTCGGCGATGCGGTGGCGGCCTTCGGCGGCACCGGCGGCTTCGGCACCCACGCCTGCATTCCCGCGGCGCTGGCCATGCCGCTGCCACCCGGCTTCCCGTTCGAGGATGCCTCGGCCTTCATCTGCACCTATGCCACCAGCCACCATGCGCTGATCGACCGGGCCGCCCTGCAGCCGGGCGAGACGGTGCTGGTGCTGGGCGCGGCCGGCGGTGTCGGCACCGCGGCGATCCAGATTGCCAAGGCCGCGGGCGCCCGCGTGATCGCCGCCGCTTCGTCGGACGCCAAGTGCGCGCGCTGCATCGAGCTCGGCGCCGATGCCTCGATCAACTACAGCACCGGCAACTTCCGCGAGGAGCTGAAGGCGCTGACCGAGGGCAAGGGCCCGGACGTGATCTACGACCCGGTCGGTGGCGACCTCGCCGAGCCGGCCTTCCGCTCGATCGCCTGGCGCGGCCGCTACCTGGTGATCGGCTTCGCCCAGGGCCAGATCCCGGCGCTGCCGCTGAACCTGGCGCTGCTCAAGGGCGCCTCGCTGGTGGGCGTCTTCTGGGGCGAATTCGCGCGCCGCGAGCCCCGCCGCAATGCCGAGATGCTGGGGCAACTGGCCCAGTGGTATGCGCAGGGCAAGGTCAAGCCGGTGCTCGATGCCGTGCTGCCGATGGAGCAGTTGCCGAAGGCCTTCGAGCGCATGGCGAGCAGGCAGGTCGTGGGCAAGCTGGTATTGAGCAATCCCTAGTATTTAAGGGGATTGCAGCCCGCCGCGCCCTCCGCCACACGGCTGGGGGGCGCTGTGCATATGTCACGCGGTTTGTAAGGCTTTGTGGGCTAGGATTGACTCACTTCGCTCACTCCGGATCGCAGAGCACACCATGGCAGTCAAAGTACTCATCATCGAAGACAACCCGGTCGCCCGCAGTTTTCTGTGCCGGGTCGTTCGCGAGAGTTTCAGCGACGCGATGGACATCACCGAAGCCGGCGATCTCGAGACCGCCCGCCGCCATGTGGCCCGCCTGGCCGAGACCGGCCCGGAAGGCATCTTCAAGCTGATGCTGGTGGACCTGGAACTGCCTGACGGCAACGGCATGGAGTTCCTCGGCGAAGTGGCCGGCACGCCGGCCACCAAGATCGTCACCACGCTCTACTCCGACGACGACCACCTGTTCCCCGCGCTGCAGTGCGGCGCCGACGGCTACCTGCTGAAGGAAGACCGTTTCGAGGTGCTCGTGGAAGAGTTGCAGCGCATCGTGCGCGGCCAGCCGCCGCTCTCGCCGGCCATCGCGCGCCGTCTGCTCTCGCACTTCCGCCCCGGCTCCACCGGCGACAGCGGCCCGATGCCGCTGCAGTCCGGCTTCGGCAGCCTGCAGTCCAACGCGCAGTTCGCGCCCGGCCGCAGCGGCGTGGTGCTCGACCCGCCGCCCGAGTGGGAACGCCTGACGCCGCGCGAGAACGAGGTGCTGACCTATCTCAGCAAGGGCTTCACGATCAAGGAGATCGCGAACCTGATGGGCATCAAGTGGTTCACGGTGAACGACCACATCAAGTCGATCTACAAGAAGTTGAACGTGAGCAGCCGCGCCGAAGCCGCGGTGCTGGCGAGCAAGCAGGGGCTGGTCTGACGATCGTCACGCGGCGCGCAGCAGCCACAAAGAACAAAGGGGCCTCGCGGCCCCTTTGTCATTCTCAAGCTCCGAAGCGGCTTACTGCTTGCCGGCCGCGGCGCGTTCCTTCTTGATCGCGATCTCGTCGGCTTCCTCGAAGGTCTTGTTGCTGCACTCGGTCTTCCAGGCGTTGATCTTGTCCGAGTGTTCCTCGGTGCGATCGTCCATTTCCTTGAACAGCGCTTCCAGGGCCGGGATGCGGGCGTTGAAGGCCTCGCGACGGGCGTTCATCGCGTTGTTGGCCTCGCTGACCTGCTTGGCCGTGGCGTCGAAGGCGGCGGCGCGGGTCTGGTATTCCTTCTTCTTGGCTTCGAGCTCGTCCTTGGGCAGCTTGGAGCCGTTGGCGGTCAGGTCGGCGCCGAACTTCTCGATGGCGGTGCGCTCTTCCTTGGCTGCGGCGAGCTGGGCGGCGTTGGCCTCTTCCTGCTTCTGCATGTCCGCCTTTTCCTGCTTCAGCGCGGCGCTGTCAGCCTTGTACTTGTCCTGCAGGCCCTTGATCTTGTCGGCTTCGACGTTGTTGGCATCACTGCGGTCCATGCAGCTGCGCAGCTGGTCACGGGTCAGCTGCGGCTTCGGCTTGGCCTTCTCGACGACGGGCTTGCTGACCTTGTTGTTCTTCGGGTCGACCTTGGCGTTCGGGTTGACCGTCGTCTGCGCCATGGCAGGCAGCAGGACGGCGGCAGCAGCGAGGGAGATCAGGAGTCGTTTCATGGCGATGCGTGATATCAACAAGCCTCCGCGACGGGCGGCGGCGAAGGGTCGAATGATGCCACGGTCGACCGAAACCTCCAGAAACGACCAGTAAGCCGGCCCGATGCCGGCCCGATAATTGCCCGCTTTGCCAGCCCCCGTCCGGAGTCCGCCGCCCCATGGCCATCAAAGCCACCATCCACAAAGCCCTGCTGCAGATCGCCGACATGGACCGCAACGTCTACGGCGAACATAACCTCACCATTGCACGGCATCCGTCGGAGACCGACGAGCGGATGATGATCCGCATCCTCGCCTTTGCGCTGAACGCGCCGGCCGACGACACCCACAGCAAGCTGGAGCTGACCAAGGGCCTGTCCGACGTCGACGAACCCGACCTCTGGGAGCGCGACCTGACCGGCGAGGTCGTCCACTGGATCGACCTCGGCCAGCCCGATGACCGCCGCCTGCAGAAGGCCCACGGGCGCTCCGGCCGCGTCAGCGTCTATGCCTATGCGTCCAGCACGCCGGTCTGGTGGGAGGGCATCGCCGGCAAGCTGACCCGCGTGCCGCGCCTGGCCGTCTGGCAGATTCCCGCCGAGCAGTCGCAGGCGCTGGCTGCGCTGGCCGAGCGCAGCATGCAGCTGCAGGTGACCGTGCAGGACGGCGGCATCTACGTCTCGACCTCGCAGGCCTCCGTCGAAATCCACCCGCACGCCTTGAAGGAAGCCCAAGCGTGAAGTCGCTGCTCGCCACCCTGTTGCTGTCCTGCGGAGTCGCCATGGCCCAAGAAGATCCCAATCTCTGGCTCGAGGACGTGCAGGGCGAGCGAGCGCTCGCCTGGGTGCGCGAGCACAACACCGTCAGCGAGCGGGCGCTGAAAGGCCCGGCCTATGAGGGACTGCGCGCCGACCTGCTGAAGGTGCTGAACGCGCGCGACCGCATTCCCGGCGTCAGCCGCCTCGGCCCCTGGTTCTACAACCTCTGGCAGGACGAGCAGCACAAGCGCGGCCTGTGGCGCCGCGCGACGCTGGCCGAGTACGCCAAGCCCGAGCCGGCCTGGGAGACGGTGCTGGACCTGGACGCACTCGGCGCCGCCGAGAACGAGAGCTGGGTCTTCCACGGCGCCAGTTGCCTGGGCCCGACCTACAAGCGCTGCCTGGTCTACCTGTCCCGCGGCGGCTCGGATGCCCATGTGGCACGCGAGTTCGACACCGAGGCCAAGGCCTTCGTCGCCGGCGGCTTTGCGCTGCCCGAGGCCAAGTCGCGCGCCGAGTGGCGCGACGCCGACCACCTCTACGTCGGCACCGACTTCGGCCCCGGCTCGCTGACCGATTCGGGCTACCCTCGCGTCGTCAAGCTGTGGACCCGCGGCACGCCGCTGGCCGAGGCGAAGACGGTGTTCGAAGGCGAGGCCAAGGACGTCTCGGTCAGCGTTCAGGTCGACCGCACGCCGGGGTTCGAGCACACGATCTTCTCCCGCGCACTGGACTTCTATCGCCAGACCCGCTTCCTGCTCGGCGCCGACGGCAAGCTCAGCGCACTGGACCTGCCCGACGACCTGCAGGAGCAGTTCTGGAACGGCCGCCTGCTGCTGCACCCGCGCAGCGACTGGTCAGTCGGGAAGCAGCGTTATGCGGCCGGTTCGCTGCTGCTCGCCGACGCCGCCGCCTGGCTGCGCGGCGAACGCAAGCTCACGATCCTGTTCAAGCCGACCAAGACCCGCTCGCTCGCCGGCTGGACGGTGACCCACGAGCAGGTGATCCTGAACATCAGCGAGAACGTGGCCAGCAGGCTGGAGGAATGGAGCTTCGCCGCCGTCAAGCCGACGCACCGCAAGATCGAGGCGCCCTTCCCCGGCACGCTGAGCGTGGCGGGCCTGTACGACAGCGAACTCGCCAAGGACGAACTGGCCGATCGCTACTGGGTCCACTACGCCGACTTCCTGACCCCGGACACCCTCTACCTCGCCAAGGCCGGCACCGATGCGCGCGAACCCTACAAGTCGCGCCAGCCGCAGTTCGATGCCACAGGCATGAAGGTGCAGCAGCTGTTCGCCGCATCGAAGGACGGCACCCGCGTGCCCTACTTCGTGATCTGGCCCAAGGGCGCCCGAGCCGACGGCGCCAACCCGACCCTGCTCTACGGCTACGGCGGCTTCGAGGTCTCGATGGCGCCGGCCTACTCGGGCGGCCGCGGCCTGGCCTGGTATGGCCGCGGCGGCGTGCTGGTCATCGCCAACATCCGCGGCGGCGGCGAGTTCGGGCCGGGCTGGCACCAGGCGGCCGTCAAGGCCCACAAGCAGCGCAGCTACGACGACTTCATCGCCGTGGCGCAGGACCTCATCAAGCGCCGCATCAGCTCGCCGAAGCACCTGGGCATCATGGGCGGCAGCAACGGCGGGCTGCTCGTCGGCGCCACGATGCTGCAGCGACCGGAGCTCTTCAACGCCGTCGTCTGCCAGGTGCCGCTGCTGGACATGAAGCGCTATCACAAGCTGCTGGCCGGCGCCTCCTGGATGGCCGAGTACGGTGACCCGGACGTGCCCGCCGAATGGGCGTGGATCTCGAAGTACAGCCCCTACCAGAACGTCAAGCCGGGCATGAAGACGCCCAAGGTGCTGTTCACCACCTCGACCCGCGACGACCGCGTCCATCCCGGCCACGCCCGCAAGATGGCCGCGCTGATGGAGAGCCAGGGCCACCCGCTGCTGTACTGGGAGAACATCGAAGGCGGCCACGGCGGCGCGGCCGACAACGAGCAGCGCGCGACGATGCAGGCGCTGGAGTATTCCTTCCTCTGGCAGCAGCTCGGCAGGTAAGGAGTTACTTCAGCAGCGTCTGCTGCATGAAGAGGATCGTCGAATAGAACTGGTAATCCTGGTTCTCCTTGCGCGCAAAGCCATGGCCCTCGTTGGCGGCGCGCAGGTACCAGACCGGCGTGCCGTTCTCGCGCACCTTGGCCACGATCTGCTCGGCCTCGGTGTAGGGCACGCGCGGATCGTTGCGGCCCTGCACGACGAACAGCGGCTTCCTGATCTTCGACGCGTTGGTCAGCGGCGAGATCTTCTCGAGGAAATCGCGCATCGCCGGCTCGCGCTCGTCACCGTACTCGACGCGGCGCAGGTCGCGACGGTAGCTCTCCGTGTTCTTCAGGAAGGTGAGGAAGTGCGAGATGCCCACCACGTCCAGCGCGCTGGCGATGCGGTCGGAGTAGTGCGTGGCCACGGCCAGCGTCATGTAGCCGCCGTAGGAGCCGCCGGTGACCATCACGCGCGAGGCGTCCAGCCCCGGCTGGGTGGCGATCCAGTCCAGCAGCGCGCCGATGTCCTTGACCGAGTCCTCGCGCTTGAAGCCGTCGTCCAGCGAGATGAAGGTCTTGCCGAAGCCGCTGGAGCCGCGCACGTTCGGCTGGATCAGCGCCACGCCCATCTCCTGCGTGAAGTAGCGGTTGCGGCCGAGGAAGCCGACGCCGGCCTGGCCCTCGGGCCCGCCGTGGATGCTGATCAGCACCGGGCGCTTGCCCGGGAAGCGGTCGGCCGGCGGCAGCGTCAGCAGGCCCGAGATCGAGCGGCCGTCGAAGCTCTTCCAGCGCACGATCTGCTGCTCGGCGAACTTCGCGGTGTCGATGCCCTCCGGCACATAGGGCTGGGTCCAGGGCTGCAGCTTGCCCTTGGCGTCGAGCGTGAACAGCTGGCTGGGGCCCTGCGCGCCGTTGACGGCGAAGGCCAGTTCACCGCGCTGGCGGTCGAAGCGCACCGTCGTCACGCTGCCGGCCGGCAGCCCGGCCGGCACCGGTTGTTCCTTCAGCGTGCGGCCGTCGAGGAAGTGCAGCTCGCGCCGGCCATCGGCATTGGCGACGAGGACCAGCCGGCTGCCATCCTCGGTCAGCGTGGCGTCCTCGATGTCCCACGGGATGTGGGCCGTGACCCGATCCAGCTTGCCGCTCGCCAGGTCCAGGCGCGCCAGTTCCTGGAACTCGCCGAAGCGGTCGGTGACCACCAGCAGGGACTTGCCGTCGGCGCTGAAGTCGACGCCCGCGTAGCTGGCCTTGCTGCTGCCCTTGTCGTCGGCGGCGGGCAGCAACTGGCGGCGCTCGCCGGTGGCGAGGTCCATCAGCCACAGGCGCGAATCGGTGGCGGAGATGTACTGGATCAGCGCGGCCTGGCGGTCATCGCGAGACACCGCGGTCAGCCCCCAGCCGCCGCCGGGCAGCTCGGCCAGGCGCTTGCGCTCGGCCGGCTTGTCCGGGTCCATCAGCCAGAAGCTCGTGTTGATCTCGGCGCGCGAGCCGCCGCTGGCGGTGCGGTCGATCGGCACGCTGGTGTAGATCATGCGGGCGCTGCCGTGCAGCCAGCCGCCGAACTCGTTGCGCTGGTCCGCGTCGGTCAGCAGCACCGGCTTGTCCTTGCCCTGCAGGCGGTAGAGCTGGCTCACCTCGTTGCCGCCGCTGGCGCGCTGGAAGACGATGTAGCGGCCGGCGAGCGGCTCGTAGCTGGCCTGGCTGATCGGGTCGCTGTCCTCGGTCAGCGGCTCCAGCTCGCCCATCGGCGAGGCCAGGCGATAGATCTGCGCGGTGTTGGCGCCCTTCTGCCGGTGGCTCACCAGCATCTCGCGCTTGCCCGGATGCCAGGCCGCGAAGCCGTGGCCGCGAAAGTCGTTATAACGCTCGACCGACTTCGCCAGCGCCAGGCTCACGGCCGGGATACCCTCCGCGTAGAGATTGGCATTCGGCTGGAAGATGAGGTCGTCAGCGGCACGGGCATTGCCGAGCAGGGTGGCGACGGCGAACAGCAGCAGGGCGGTCTTTTTCATCCGCGGATTCTGGAACAGCGCAGGGCGCCCTCGGCATAGGAGCAAACCATGAAGGACACATTGACGATCGCGCACGATGAGGCGCGCGGCGAGTTCACCGCTGAACTTGACGGTTATCCGCTCGACGTGAGCTATGTGCGCCAGGGAGAGCGCCTGGTCTTCACCCACACCGGCACGCATCCTGCGCTGCGCGGGCGGGGGCTGGCGGGGCAGATGGTCGAGCACGCCTTGCACTGGGCCGCGCCGCTGGCGCTGCAGGTGGTGCCGGCCTGCAGCTATGTGCAGGTCCACATGGCACGGCACCGGCGCTGGCAGCGGCTGCTGGAGCCGGCGGCGGTGCAGCAGGTGCTGAACTTCTGGTTCGGCGCCGTAGGCAGCGCGGACGACGGCCAGATCCGCCGCCAATGGTTCGTCAAGGACGAGGCCTTCGACGAGGAGATCCGCCGGCGCTTCGGCGCACTGATCGAGAAGTCACTGGACGGTGAATTGCACGACTGGCTGGTCAGGCCGCAGGGCAAGCTCGCCGCCATCCTGGTGCTGGACCAGTTCACCCGCAATGCCTTCCGCGGGCAGGCCCGGTCCTTCGCGGGCGACCCGCAGGCGCTGACGATCGCGCTGGAGTTGCTGCACAGCGGCGTGGAGCTGGCGCCGCTGGAGCGCTGGTTCGCGCTGATGCCGCTGGAACACGCCGAGGATCTCGCCGTGCAGGACCGCAGCGTGCACGAGTTCGAGGCGCTGGCCGCCAGTGATGCGCGGCTCAAGGACGCGCTGGACTATGCCCGCCGCCACCGCGAGGTCATCGTGCGCTTCGGCCGCTACCCGCACCGCAACGCGATCCTCGGCCGCGAGTCCACGCCCGAGGAAATCGAGTTCCTGAAGCAGCCCGGCTCAGGCTTTTGAGGACGACGTCTCTTCCTTCTCCTGCAGCAGCCGCCACATCACCTTGCCCGAGCCGGACTTGGGCAGGCTGTCGGCGAACTCCACCAGCTTGGGCACCTTGTACGCCGCCATGTGCTCCTTCGCCCAGGCGGTGATGTCCTCGGCGCTGGTCTTGCCCTTGGCCTCGGCGCGCAGCACGACGACGGCCTTCACCGTCTCGCCGCGGTAGGCGTCCTTGGCCGCGATGATGCAGGCCTCCTGCACCGCCGGATGCTTGTACAGCAGCATCTCCACTTCCGAGGGCCAGACCTTGAAGCCGCTGGCGTTGATCATCCGCTTGAGCCGGTCGGTGATGAAGAAGTAGCCCTCCTCGTCCATGCGGCCCAGGTCGCCGGTGCGGAAGAAGCGCTTGCCGTCCAGTTCGATGAAGGCCGCCTCGGTGGCATCCGGCTGCTGCCAGTAGCCCTTGAACACCATGGGCCCGTGGGTGACGATCTCACCCACCTCGCCGATCGGCATCTCCTCCAGCGTGACCGGGTCGACGATGCGCGAATCGACGCCGTAGATCGGGATGCCCAGGCACTGCAGCTTGGCCCGCTCGGGCGGGTTGCCGTGCGAAGGCGCGGCGGTTTCGGTCAGGCCGTAGCCCTCGCAGAAGGTCAGGCCGTACTCGGCCTTCAGCCGCTCGGCCACCGCATGCGGCATCGCCGCGCCGCCGCCGTTGAGGTTCTTCAGCCGGCCCAGGTCGAAGCTCTTGAAGTTGGGGCTGCCGAAGAGGTCGATGATCATCGTCGGGATGCAGGTCCAGTGCGTGATGCCGTGGCGCGAGATCGCGTTGCCGGCCAGCTCGCGATCCCAGCGCGGCAGGATCACGATGGTCATGCCCAGGTAGATCGAGCCCAGCACGCCGTAGAGCATGCCGGTGATGTGGAACATCGGCACCACCGACAGGCCCACCGATTCCGCGCCCGCATGCCCCCACTGGCCGCCGCCGACGGTGTTGGACATCAGCGTCGCGTTGGTGTGGATGCAGCCCTTGGGCAGGCCGGTGGTACCCGAGGTGTAGGGCAGCAGGGCCATGTCATCGGGGCCGGCGGTGTGCGGGCCGGGCTGGTGGCCGGCGGACAGCGCATCGGCCCAGCGCACCGCGCCGGCGGGCAGCGGCGGGTCGGCGGTCACCCAC
>NZ_LYVQ01000027.1 GCF_001984095.1 Pelomonas sp. KK5 | reverse complement strand
CCCGCTCCGACACCGCCCGCACCGACGACCGTTACCGGCACGGCCGCCACTGGCGCCGCCATCCAGGGAACGGTGGTCGCGATCGATGTCAACGGCAAGGTCTCGACCGCCGCCACGACCAATAGCGCCACTGGCGCTTACACGGTTGACGTGAGCAGCTTGACCGCGCCCTACCTGCTCACCATCACCGGCAATTCCGGCGGCCGACTGGTCTCGCTCACCTCAGTGGCCACGGCCGCCGGTCAGACCGTCAACCTGACCCCGCTGACCGACCTGATCGTGGCCGCCGCCTCCGGCTCGATGACGGGCAGCACGCTGGTCGACGCCTGCACGGTGGCCAGCGGCAGCACGACGGCCCCTACCGCCTGCACGGACGCGCTCAAGGCCGCCACCACCGGCACCAAGCTCAAGGACGCGGCAACGCAGGTCGCCGCCATGATTGCGCCGCTGAACGCGGCCGGCACCGACCCACTGAACGGCGTCTTCGCCGCCAACGGCACGGGCATGGACGGCGTGCTCGACCGCATCCTCGTCGCACCCGACGCCGCCGGCCAGGCCACGGTCACGCTCGTGGCCACGCACGACACCATCGGCCAGATCAGCAGCAGCGGCACGCTGACCGTCACCGCGCCGACCACGGCGCAGGTCACGGCCGCCGACAAGGTCGCCACCGTGCTGCCGGAGATCAACGCCTGCCTGGCCTCGCTCTCGGCGCTGTACCCGAGCACGGGCTTCACCAAGCCCACGGCCGACCAGGTCTCGCCCTTCATCGATCCCAACTTCAACAGCTTCAGCGCGGCCAAGGCGGACGTCGTCGCGCTGTTGACCAGCGGTGATGCGCCGTTCAACGCCGGTCTGCAGGTCAAGGCCAACGACCTGGCGCGCCGCAATCTGGGCCTGCTCAGCAGCAGCGAGATCGCCATCCTCACGGACTCGACCACGACCAACAAGGTCAGCACGATCCTGAATGCCCGCGCGAATGGCGGCTCGCCGGTGATCGTGGACAGCTCGGGCAACCCGACCAGCGCCTGGGTGCTGATGGAGGTGAGCAGCAGCGGCATGTCCGGCGAGCCGCAGAGCTTCGTCAAGGGTGCGGCCTACACCGGCTGCCCCGGTGGCTGGCGCTGGGCCGGTGCCCAGCATCTGGACATGCACATGATGGCCCGCGTGGCCCGCAACGAGACGGCCTCGACGCTGACGCGCGAACGCGCCTTCCACATCGAGCGCGGCGCCGTCGCCGACGAAGTGGCGGCCGGCTTCATGGTCGATGTGGGCACGGTCGATGTGCGCGGCCCCGGCATCGTGGCCTACTCCGGCAACGCGAGTTCGCCGGTCGGCGCGTCCGTCAAGCTGACGCTGAACCGCTCGTCCGATCCCTTCCAGAACACCTACGTGATCGGCACCGGCACGGGCTTCTACGGCACCAGCGAGGCACTGCAAAGTTGCGTTGACGTGGCTGCGGCCAATGCGCCCACAGGCACGCCGTGCATCGACGAGTCGCAGGTCAAGCCCGGCAGCATCTACGCCTGGGCGCTCAAGGCGGCCAGCAACGGACAGGTGGTCAAGGCCTTCTTCTACGAAGTCAATGCCGTGCCGCTGTCCAAGCCCTTCGCGCAGGCCAATGCCAGCAACCTGTTCGCCACCATCACGACCGTCACGCCGGCCTCGGTCGCGGCCGTGAACACGGCCATTGGTGGTGCCAGCGCCTCGGTGCTCGACGGTGTCTTCAGCATCAGCTACACCCAGGGCGGCGCCTACGGTTCCAAGGCGGACAACTGCGACATCAGCCTGGTCGATGCCACCGGCGCCACGCTGCTGCGTGCCGAGGCCAACGCCGTGGGCGCAGAGACGCAGTGCACGTTCACCACGGCCAAGCTGAACTCCGGCGCGCTGGACAAGCCGACCGGCATGGTGGCCAACGGCTGGATCAGCGTCGCCACGCAGGTTCTGGGCAACCAGATCACGACTGGGCGGGCACTGCCCAAGCCCTGACCGCGGCTTCTATCCCAATGAAAATGCCCCCTTGCGGGGGCACTTTCGTTTTGCCGATGTCACATGGGCGAGGTGCCGAACTCAGGCAACTTCGTAGCCGCGTCATGACCGACGCGGCGCACAGGTTGCGAGCGGTGGCGCGCGCAGCGCCCCTGCGACCTTCACCGCGCCCGAAGCCGTGCCGCGCCTAGCTGGTCTCGCGTTTCGCCTCGCGGGCTGCGGGTCATGCCGGAATGCGGTCTTGTCCTACGGCGGCCCGTCGCAAGCGAATCTAAAGTCAGTTTGCCTCTGGTGCCTTTTCTTTCTTCGTCCCTCCCCGGCCCAGAGGACTCGCCCGGCGCCGTGAGGTGTCCGGGTCTCTTTTTGACGGGGGTGGCGAGATGTGTATCGGGAGCCAACAGATGAGCGCAACGAGTTCGGCAGCCGGCCTGGCGCCCAAGTTCTACGAAACCCGCAATACCGCACGGATGCTGCTGGGCGCAGGCTATCCGGCCCGGATGAAGGAGCTCGGCGCGATGGTGGCCAAGGTGGCCGCGGGCCGGCGCACCGGGGCGCTGGACGCGGCGCAGGACGTGGTCCGCGCGGCGGATCTCGATGGCTTCGAGGCGATCCAGGTGTTGGCCGCGGCGGTGGAACTGATCGAGCCTTCTCACTGACCTGCGGGGTGCCGACGGATCCAGTCACGCCTGGCTTGCCGGCTGCGCTCGCGGAGGGTTGCGCGGCGGTAGTCGCGATTGCAGAGTTGCCGCGCGTCGGGCCGTGAGGCCTTGCCCGCCGTATCCGCTTCGGATCGGCACAGCCGATACCTGTTCAAGGCGGTGCCCGCAATCTTTGGATTTCAGAAACGGGGACGTTCCATCAACGGAAGTCCTGCTGCCTGGGTTCGAGGACTTCCAAACCTGTGGAGGTTCTCATCTAGCGAACCGGGATCGTAAGGCCTCGTTCGCGCGTGGGCGCGGCTGTCGGGCGCTACGGATTCCTCGGTCGGCCAGATCATGCACGACGGCGACCGCGGCGCTCGGCGCCTCGTATCGTCGGTCAGCCTCTGCCGCAAGGCGTTCAGCCCATCACGTGGCGGCCTGTGCCTTGATCAAACCGGTGAGCGTCCGCATTCTGTGACGCTCATCACCTACCTGTGGCCGTTGTAGGTAAGTTCCCTACGTCAATTGCCTGCAACGTCAGCGGCCTCCAGCGGTGCTGGGCTGCTGTTCGCCAGCCGCGCATTGCGCAAATATCACGATCACTGCAACGACTCGCCCGCACAACCGACAAGGTGCCCTCGGCACTTGGCTCAGGCAAAGGAAAGTAGCACAGATGATGATTGATGCCAGGCGCCTCTCGCCGATTGCTGTACTGCTGTCGTCGCCCAGCCTCGCCGTGGCCGGTATTGCGGGCGACAGCTTTCAGGTGGTCGCTTCTGTCGTGGCTTCGTGCACCATCTCGGGCACCACGTTGAACTTCAGTAGCTCCATCGATCCCTTGGGTACGACAGCGCCGATCGACGCAACTTCCACGCTGACGCTGACGTGCTCCAACACGACGCCCTATACCGTGGCCTTGAGCGCGGGCAGCAACGCCGGTGGCGGCTCGAACTTCGCGGCCCGGACGATGAAAAGCGGCTCGCGCACGCTGGCCTACCAGCTCTACAAAGACGCCGGCCGGGTAACCGTCTGGGGCGATGGCACGGCCGGCAGCTCAACCGTAACAGGCACAGGTACTGGTGGCGCGCAGACGCTGAACATCTACGGTCGCCTACTCTCCCTTGCCAACGCCGTGCCGGGCACCTACACCGATACCGTCGCCGTCAGCATCAGCTATTGAAACAACGCAGAGGAACAGGGACGTGGGCACCACAACATCGATACCGAGCTTTCGCAACCTGCGCATGCGCGCCAAGCTGATGCTTGCCTTCACGCTGCTGGCCGCCGTGGTGCTGGCAGTCTCGCTGCTGTCGCTGCAGTCACTGGGCCGCTCGAACGCACGCTTTGCGGATTACCTGCAGGGTGTGGGGCAGCGCGAGCACCTGGCCGTGGATATCCGCGCAGCGGCGCAACGGCGTGCGATCGCCGCCCGCAACCTGGTGCTGGTCACCGAGGGCAGCGAGCGCGAGGCGGAGAAGGCTCTGGTCACGCAAGCCCACAGGGACGTCCAGGATGGCCTGGTCCGGCTCCACAAGACCCTCGCCCGAGCCGCAGACCTGGGCGATCGCGAGCGCGCACTGGTCGCCGAGATCGAGCGCGTCGAGGGGCTGTATGGGCCCGTGGCGCTCGACATCGTCGGCAAGGTGCTGGCCGGCCGCCAGGAGGAGGCAGTGGCCAAGATGAACGCCGAGTGCCGGCCGTTGCTCGCTGCGCTCATGGCCGCGACCGCCGCCTTCATTGATTACGAGGACCAACAGGCGGCGGCGCGGGCCGCGGCTGCCGCCGAAGCCTATGGGCAGGATCGGGTGACGATGCTGATGACGAGCGGCGCCGCAGTGCTGGCGGCCTTGAGCATGGGTTGGTTGCTGAGCAATGCAGTGACGAAACCACTGAATCGAGCGGTACAGCTCGCCCGCGCCGTGGCCTCGGGGGACCTGCGCTCGAAGATCGAGATCGACCGCAGGGACGAGACGGGCCAGTTGCTGGAAGCGCTCAAGGGCATGAACGATAGCTTGGCCACGATGGTCGGTCAGGTACGGGACTCGGCGAATGGCATCGCCAACGCGTCCAGGGAGATCGCCAGCGGCAACCAAGATCTGTCAAGCCGCACGGAGCAGCAGGCGTCGGCGCTACAGCAGACGGCAGCCTCGATGCAGCAGATGACCGGCACCGTCCAGCAGGCTGCCGACAACTCGCGCCAGGCCAACGATCTGGCTCGTTCGGCCGCGGAAGTTGCGGGTCGTGGCGGCGCCGTCGTCCAACGCGTCGTCAGCACCATGGACGACATCGCGGCCTCCAGCGAGCGGATCGCCGACATCGTTGGTGTGATCGATGGCATCGCCTTCCAGACCAACATCCTGGCATTGAATGCTGCCGTCGAGGCCGCCCGCGCGGGTGAGCAGGGGAGGGGCTTTGCGATCGTGGCAGGCGAGGTGCGGACGTTGGCCCAGCGCAGCGCCGAGGCGTCGAAAGAGATCCGCGCACTAGTCCAGGCCAGCACGACACGCGTGCGAGCCGGCAGTGCCCTGGTCGGCGAGGCCGGCAGTACGATGACGGACATCGTCGGCCAGGTGCGCCGCATGAGCGACCTGATGGG
Organism: Pelomonas sp. KK5; assembly: GCF_001984095.1. Lineage (GTDB taxonomy): Bacteria > Pseudomonadota > Gammaproteobacteria > Burkholderiales > Burkholderiaceae_C > KK5. Next base: position 36,631 of record NZ_LYVQ01000027.1, on the reverse strand, counting down.
CGAGATCAATGCGTCCGCCGGCGAGCAGAGCAGCGGCATCGGCCAGGTGAACCAGGCGGTCGCCGCCATCGATCGTGGCACCCAGCAGAATGCCGCACTGGTCGAGCAGAGCGCAGCGGCTGCTGAGAGCCTTAGCAATCAGGCCGAGTCGCTGATGAACGTGATCGCGGTATTCCAGACCTTGGACGCCGTGCCCGCAGGCTAGCCGTTCTCCCGGCGGTGCCGCCGCGCATCGCTTCGACGGAGTCTGGGACCGCAATTGGCGAGTCCGGGCCAGCCTGGGCGGCACCGGGCAAGGCAGAGTCGGGCGCCGTCCCGGCAAGTGGCTGAGCTGCCGCGTGAACCCAGCGCTGCAGCAGGTTGGCATTGATGCCATGGGCCATTGCGACAGCGGCCATCGAGATTCCGGGTTGCCCCTTGGTGGACACGAGCATCTTAGGCAGAGCTCAGCAGATCAACATGACTTGCCTGGATGCTTACGCTGCTAGGCGCTCAGAATGGCGCTATTTGGCGCATAATAGGCGACGGCGCGACCAATATGTGGCGCTCAGAGTGGCGCTAACTGGCGCAAGAAGCACTCGTGATTTCAATGCCGATCTCTCCCACCTCTCTCTCTCGTTCGCAAGAAGCCGTACTGGCCGATCCACGGCAGCAGCGCCTTCTTGCCGTGATCCCCGCACCGCCTCTCCCGGCTGTGGCGATCGACGCCATTGAGCGGCTGCTGATTCCTCCACCTGCCCGCCGAACGTTGCAGCGCTGGCTGAACGAGCTCACCGCGCATCAGTTGGTCGAACGCCACGGCGAAAAGCGTGGCGCGCGGTATGCGCTGAAGCTAGCACCAGGCTCTCGCCCTGGAACCCAGCGCCTGGGACTGCAAGTCACCGAGCCATACAGCCGCGTGTCCGAGGCCGGCGCCGGCATCCGCGACGCAGTGCGGCTGCCGGCGCATTTGCGCAAGCCAGTCGGTCACGAGAGAGGACTTCTTGACAACTACGAGCCCAACGTCACGTACTACCTGAGTCAAAAACTGCGCCAGGGGCTGCTGGCGATGGGCAGCCCCCCCGCAGACACTGTGCCGGCTGCTGGCACATTCGCAAACGATATTCTCGATCGCCTGCTGATCGACCTGTCCTACGCGTCGTCGCACTTGGAAGGCAACACCTACAGTCGGCTAGACACGATGCAGCTGCTCGAGAAAGGCCAAGCCGCGGAGGGCAAGGCAGCCATCGAGACCCAGATGATCCTGAACCACAAGGAGGCGATCGAATTCCTTGTGCACGATGCGTCTTGCACTACGGTCAATCCAAGCGCGATCAAGAGCCTGCATGCGCTCCTCTCGGATGGCCTGATGCACAACGACGCAGACGTCGGAAGGTTGCGCGATCGCGGCGTGGAGATTGCAGGAAGCGTCTACAAGCCGCTAGCCTCGGGCCTGGCGATCGAAGCCGAATTTGGAATGCTGGTCGAGAAGGCGGCAGCCATCCTCGATCCCTTTGAACAAGCGCTGTTCCTGATGGTGCAGTTGCCGTACCTGCAGCCGTTCATGGACGTGAACAAGCGCGTCTCACGCTTGGCAGCCAACATTCCGCTCGTGCAGGCCAACCTGTGCCCGCTTTCGTTCATTGACGTCCCGATCAACGCTTATGTCGATGCGACGCTCGGGGTGTACGAGCTGAATCGCGTCGACTTGCTTCGCGACGTGTTCCTTTTCGCGTACGAGCGATCGTGCCAGCACTACACGGCCGCCAAGCAATCGCTTCGGCCACCCGACCCATTCCGCAATCGCTACCGTCGCCAGATCGGAGCAGCCATCAAGGGTGTGGTGCAAGCTGATCTGCCGGCGGATGTTGAGTCCATCGCACGGCACGTGCCCGAGGACGTTCCAGCCGAAGATCGCGCGCGGTTTCAATGCATGGTTGCTGACGAGATCGCCGCGACGAATCCTGACAGCGCAATCCGATTCGGATTGCGTTCGCTTGAGTTCGACGCCTGGCTCAAAATGCATAGGAAGGCCTAGCGACCTGCCGCGACAGTTGGTCTAGAGCCCCGACCGCAGCTTCTCCAGTGATTCGGTCAGCAATGTCAGCGTAAGCAAGCGGTCGATGATCCCCTGATAGGTCATGGCCGCAACGATTTGACGGCAGCACAGCAGGTGCCGGCGAGCGGCGGCTCATGGCCGATAGGGACAGCAAGACTCGCCGAGTGCTCGCGCATCAAAGTGAATCGCCCCGGGTCTGGGCGATTCAAAGTGATGTCAAACGATGATGCCTACTTCTTTCGCCCAACGCCGGATGCGGCGTGTTAATAGGTTCTGTGCGGATCCGTCAATGGGCATCTTGGGGACCCAAGTCAACATCTCATCCGCCGCCACGAAGCCGTGAGTGAGCATGGCTTGGCAAAACGGCTTGTCCTTGTCCCGACCAGCAGTTGCCTTTGATAGGAAAAGGTCGGGAAGGCTGAGGCAGTGGCCAATGCGCCCGTCCGTGATGAACGGCGACCCGACCTTCACCGTTCGATCTTCCCAGCCTGCCGGTAAGTAAGCGGTCTCAGGCCCGATGCCTTGTGCGTAGTAGCCGTGCTTCTCGTGGAACGGCGAGCCCTCGCCGAGATTGACGTCGATAGCGTTCGTCTTTTCCGGATCACCGAGCACGAACACATCGGCTTCCATCGATGCGGTGAAAGCAGGGCCAGGGTTGGGTTTGGCACCCAGCACGGATTGACTGCCGAACACGACGATTTCGTAGACGTCCGCGTGTTCGCAGCAGACCTTGATTAAGTGAGCCAGTTGCTCGTAGGTCACGACGCATCCTCAGGATCGATCAGCGTGTCGGCGTGGGCGTCTGCACCACCCAGCGTTACACCGTGCTTCAGGGCATTGACCTGCGCAATGATTCGTCTGCGTTCTTCTTCCGACAAAACGAAAGCCAGTGGCGAAGCCTGCCGAAGCTGCTTGGCGCGCTGGGTGGGGCCGAGCGCCTTTCTCCAAGCCTGCGTACGCAAGATGTCTCCCCACTCCTCCCAGAGCGACATAGAGCGCGAGTCGGGATTGGCTTCTCGCCATGCCTCGAGCGTGCGAACGACTTTCTGCAGAGCCTCGGGGTGCTTCTCGATCTTCGACACCGCGGCTTCATGCAGCGCGAGGCTTTGCAGGTCTTGCGCTTGGTGCAGCCTAGACTTGGCCTGAATCTTGATCGTCACTTCAGGCCGCTCGTGCGTAGAGCGCGCGGCGGCAGTGCCGGCCGGTGCTGGCTGCAGCGTGTCGCTGGCCAGCATCGCGAGCTCGCCCGAGACGCCCAACACTGACATGACCCGAACGTAATTGCCCATACTGGGCGACGGGCTTCCCGACTCGATGGCGCTCAGCGTCATGCGGGATATACCCGCCTTCTCAGCCATCTCAACGGTGCCCATGCGCAGCGATTTGCGCAACGCCCGCAGACGGTCGCCTAACTGGAGGAGGATCTGCCGCTCCAGCGGGGAGATAGGAGTCGAATGGCTGACCGACATTTGTCCATAATACTAGTCAAATAAAAGACGTTTGTCAAATATTGTGGACAGTTTCTGTTCGGCTCACGGCCTGGTTGCCTGGGTCTCAAACGGCAGTTCACGGCGTTGAATGGGAACACACCTCGGAGGGGGCGAAAACCTCGGTTCGCTCGGCGGCAGCCCGCCAACAATTCGAGCCGCTGCACAACGGACTATCACGGACGACCGGACATGGCCGGACCTTGACGCTCGCAAATAGCCCCCGAGCAGGCCCCGAAAAGCAGCATGCGGTTGTCGCTGACCCGCGGGAGCTTCGGACCGGCACACCCGCTGCTTTCAAACGTGGCGAGCGCTGACCTCGCCTTCTATAACTTCGTAGCGCACCTCATGCGCCTCCCACGGCAGCGGCACCTCCCAGCGGTGCAGCATGCGCTCCAGGTCTTTCTGCCGCAGCGTGGTGTGGCGCTTCGCATTGCGCTGGAAGAGCTGCGCCGCCGGGACTTCCAGGTAGACCAGTGTCACGTGGGCGTCGTAGGCGAACAGCAGGTCCAAGGTCTTGCTGCGCATCTGGTCGCTGAGGTGCGTCGCGTTCCAGACGAAGGGCTCGTGGCGACGAAGCAGAGCCTTGGCCTTGTCGACCGCGTGATGCGCGGCCATGCCATCGTTCTCGCCATGCCGCAGGCCTAGCTCGGCCTTCGCGTCGTCGAACGAGACCACCGGCAGGCCTTGTGCGTGGCGCGCCACCCAGGTGTCCTTGCCCGAGGCCGGCAGGCCGCTGAGCACCGTCACGGCAGAGCCGGGTGGCTGGAACAACGGCGAGTCCAGGTGCACTGCGGCGCCGCGCGCATACGCCAATCGAGTGTGTGCGGACGCGGATGCGCGCGGGCGATCCCAGCAGCCGTCCTCCCGCGCGAGTTGCTCGAATAGGGCGATGTCGTCGAGCCGGGCCGACTGGTCGACGCAAATGCGACCCTGCATATCGGCGCGCGCCACGCATACGAGGTCGTGTACGTCCACACCCCATGACAAGCGGCGGGCGATGAACTCGGGCGTCTCGCCACGGCGCGAGTCAAACGCGAAGAACGGCACCTGGTGGGCCGCGACGATGCGGCAGACCGCCTCGCGCAGGGCGAAGGGTGCGCCAGCGCGCCACAACAGCGCGCGCACGTCCACCGCGCCACGGCGCGAATGGCCCGGCTGGCCGATGTCGCCGGTCACCGTGTCGACGACAGTCGTCTCGGGCTTGCACAAGTCGTGCAGCAGGGCCGCGAGGAACAGCAGCTCGCGTCGCTCGCCATGGGCCGACTGGAACTCGGACGACGCCAGCAGCGCGTCCAGCACCATGCGCGTGTGAATGCCAACGTTGCCCTCGGCGTGGTAACGCGGGCTCTGCGGAGTGGTCTCCAGCGCTCGCAGGCGCGGGAAGACCTCGCAGCAGGCGGTCCAGTCGTAGCCGCGGCCCGGCCCGATGGGACACAGCGCGCGGATGTCTTGATAGTCCATGTTTATCTCCTTGGCGCGCGCTCAGATGCTCGCGTCAATCGTGCCCCAGTGGGCGGTGGGCAGCGGCGCGTAAATGTCGGCGCCCGCGGCCAGCCCGTTCGGGATCAGCGGTCTCGTACTGTGGTGCGAGCCCGAGTCGAGGATGGTCTGGACGAAGTCCGGACGCACCCACTTGTAGCGACCCAGCACCTCGCGCTCGTTCTCGACCTTGACATACAGCCCCTCGGACAGCACCGACTTGTCCGTCTGCCTCCAGGCCAGCGCGAGGTCCAGGCCCTGGCGCTCGACGCTCTCCTCGAACGCCTGCCTCCAGCGCCCGCTCTTGGCCAGCGAGGGCCGGACCAGCGCACGCAAGGCCTTCACGCTGACCGGCAGCTCGCCCTCGTGCACGACGGGCACGCTGAGCACCGGCGAGCCGGCCAACAGCATCTGGCGCCTCGGCGTGCTCAGGAACACGCCATCGCGCCGGTCGTAGACGTCGAACTCGCAGAACCAATGTGGCAGGACGTCGTAGCTGACAGAGTGCTTCGCGTGCAGCCACTCGCCGTACATCACGTAGCGATCCTCCAGCAGTTGCAACAAGCGAGCCTCGTGCGCCGAGGCCCATTGCTTGAACAGCGCGAAGTGACGCTCGCGGCCGCCACCCAGGTAGTGGCCGCGCGACTGCAGCAGCAGCTCGCCGCCCTCGGTGAACGAGATCCCGACGTTGGCCCCGTCGAGCTTCTCCTCGACGACGGCGTGCTGACCTCGCAACGACGCGAGTGGCACTTGCTCGTGCCCTTCGTCGCCGGGTTGCAGGCGCGAGCCTTCGAGGTGCGGCGTCCTGGGGTACTTCAGGATCGCAAGGGATTGGATGGGTTGGGCGACGGAACTCGTCGACCCGTGATGCGCAGACATAGTCGTTTCCTGGTTCGAGTGAACGAACCGACGACGTGGCGTGCGCGATGCTTGGCGGGCTAGGTGCGTCCCGCCGGCATGGCGTAGGCAGGGAGGGCACAGAGAGTGGCTGCAGCGGCCCGGCTCATGGCAGGCATGATCGGGAGAGCGGTCGACGGCTTAGAGGGCGGCTATGAGGCAGGACACTTGAAGCTCCGTGGCGGCAACAGGGTTGGGAAGGGTGCGGAGTCTAGTGAGGCGGCGCCAAGCGCGCAAGTCGTGTGTCGGTCCAGCGACGTTGACAACGTCGAACATCGCCACCACCGCCACTCTGGGTGCGGGCGACTGCGCGGACTTGCGCGTCACCGGTGAGAGCAGCGAACGGCGCGCCAGGTCGATGAGTGCGCGAGATCAGGTCTATGTTCCGACTGCTGTCGTTCACTGACGACTGGAAATGGCCGACACCGGCTGACGACGCCTAGTGGGCATTGGGCCGAGTAGCGTTCCAGGAATCGATGTCGGAGCGCCGCCATCCGACGGCACGCTCACCTATGCGGATCTGGCGCGGGAAAAGTTCCTTATCCATCAAACGGTAGATCGTCGATCTGCCAAGCCCTGTCGTGCGGCGCACGGCAGGCAATCTCAAGATGTCATTGGGCGACGGCTCTGCGACGGTGTCCGGATATGGGCGCAATTGCATGGGATGGGTCCTCCTGTAGTGGGTCAGGGCGAAGTCCAACGCCACCACATCCAAATGGCAAGCGGCCCCGATAGCGCGAACGTCACCGACGCGGTGACCAGATGCCACAGCCATTGGTCTCGAAGTGACCGCCTCTGTTCGGCCAGGCGTTGCGTCGCCGCCGCCAGACGCTGCAACGTCAGGTTCGCCTGGTCACCGAACACGGCCTGTGCAGTCTCGCGGATCTCTAGCTTCTGCGCCTCCACGGTCCGCTGCGTCGTCTTCCCGACGCTCTCCGCGATAGCGGCGGCCGTCTGTCGCCGGGCCCGTTCCGTCATCGCCAGCATCCGCGCATCGAAGGACGTCAGCTCGGCGGCGAGTCGAGCCGTCAGCTCCGCATGGACCCGCATGAGGTCCTTCCGTGACGCCGCCATTGCAGGAATCAGCGTCTGGGCCAGTGCCAGCACCTGGCTCAGGTCGCCGATCAATTCAGCGATCAGGGCTTCGCGCGCGGAGGTCTCGGACCTCATGACGCGGCGCCGACGGCCGAGGGCATCGCCTGCGGGACTTCAACGCCTTGCAGGTCCAGCGCCGCGAAGCAGTCGTCGAGCGCGGGGAGGACGCCGAGCGCCAGGCGGCGCCGGGCGAGCCGCCGCGCCAGCGACACGCGCGTGGCGGTATCCGGCGCCGCGACGATCTCGGCCTTGTAGTCGGTGGGGTCCGCCGCGACGGTCCTCAGGTCGGTGCCCGAGCCGTTCATGAGGGCGTACACCTCATTCAGCTCCAGGCAGGCGTCCAGCGAGCAGCGCGCCAGCGGCGCTTCCTGCAGGAAGGACAGCAGGGGCCCAAACGCCTGCTTCAGCTCCGCGCGCTCATCGACCATGTTGAAGACCACGCGGACCTTGTCCGCGGGAACGCCCAGGCGGGACAGCTCGGCCAGCGTGGCCATCGTGTCCCGCTGCTGCTTGCGGGCGGCCACCGCCGGCACGATGAAGACGTCGAAGTCCTCATGGCTGCCCCGGTAGCGGCGCATCAAGCCCAGCAGGTCTTCCACGTTGCTCGCGCCGATGTCCACGATCACGTTGTCGACGAGTTGCATGAACTCCTGCAGCTCGGCGAACTGGCGTCCGCGGATGACGTGGTCCTCGTCCTCGCCGGCGTTCACGCTCTCGATGGCAATGACGCGGGAGCCTGGCAGGCGGGGCGCCAGGAGGTGGCGGGCGATCGTGGACTTGCCTACGTTCCCGGAGAAGCTCAGTACAGCGACTTTCATGGTGGGTCCTTTCCTTCAAGCAGGCTTAGCAGCGAGTTGGGGCAGTGGGTCTCCCAGAACTGGTCGGCGATGTCCTTGCCGCTGCGCGTGTCGCCGGAGAAGCCGGTCGGATGGGCCGCGCCGGCAGGCGAGGGGATCGCAGGAGCTTGGCGGCGCGGGGCGGACGCCGGCACAGGGCCATCGGCTCGCGGCAAGGCTTGGCCGGACGGCGAGGAAATGCCAGCCGCAGGAGGGCAGGGGACGACAGCCGGTGGACGGGCCGCCTCACGCTTGATCGTGGTGCGCCCCACGACGACGCCCGCATCAAGCAGCGCCAGGCGGATCGCCTCGAAGGTGTAGCCGGCTGCGCGCAGGCGATGGATCTCGGTGCTGAACGCCAGCGCCTTGCGATCACGTCGGCCGGGTGGGTGCGTGGGGCTGAGGAACATCGACTTCGCCGTATGGGTCACGCATGTAGTGTGCGACCGGGAGGAGGCGAGGAGCGCGCTGGATTTGGACTCAAATTCAGCAGCGGGACGGCATGGGACTTCACTCAGCAGCGTGGTCCGCGTTTGGTCCGCCTTTAACCCCAGAGACCAGCAAGCGCGAGGCTGCCTGGGCTTGCTTCGGACGGGTGGTCCGGGTTTGATTCGGCTACGGTCCGCGGTTGGTCCGCGGTCATGGGACCGGCGGCGAAACTCGCCTCGAATGGGCAAGCCATCGAGGGCTGTTTCGGTCGAAACGAAGTCTCAATGCGTTAGTGCAGGATAGGCTGGCCGCCAGCATTTGGATGCCGAGAAAGGTGTGGCGCGGCTTTTCACAGGAACTTGCCTTTTATCTTCGCGGCTTCATCAGCCAACTCGGTAAGCCGAGTGGCCTGTCCCACGATGAAATCCCGGAGCAGCCCCGCGAAGGCTTGCTCGGCCTCGTCGATGTAGTCGGCGGCCTGTGCCTGCAGCGATGCGTGCTCCGTCGCGAGCTTGGCCATCCGCCTGGCCTCGCGCTTGAGCAGTTGCCGGTCGACACGGCACCGCTGCGCAAAATCCGCCAACGCAAAGGCTGTCACCTCTTCCAGCGAAAACGCGTCGCCCCAGGCCATGGCCAACTGATGGTCGATGCCGGGGTATTGCACGACGCTGACAAGGTCGTACCAAGGGGCCGGCTCCAGGCCCTCGCGATGGACGAAGAACGAGAAGTTCTTGCCATGGGCGTCGCTGTTGCCAATCAGGAACTGGAACAGCGCCCATCGCAACAAGGTCATGCGGGCTGCGGCCTTGTTCACCGTCTGCTCCACCCGGTCGAACAGGACCTCGAAGCTCACGCCGTCGCGGATGTGGCGCACATGTTCGCCGCTGCCGAGATGCCGTTCGTACTTGTAGGTCGCGGGCAGGTCCGACGCCTGGCAGGCGTCGATGATGTGCCGGCGCTGGACGACAGGGCCAGTCCCTCCCTGCAAGGCGATGCGGTCGAAGCGCCGGACCAGCAATACGGGCCGCGGCGTCCTGTAGATGGCGACATCCGCCACCGGCAACTTCATCCGCCGTGCCAGCGTCATGCAGTAGTGCTCATTGACGACGAGATGCGGCGTCAGTTCCCGTCCGGGGTCGGGTTTGAGGATATGTGTCGAGGCCAGCGGTGGTTCGACGAGAAAGAAGCGACCACCCTCATCCAGCGGGCGGTCGAGGTAGACCATCACCTTGTCCTGGACGCCCGCGATGGACATGCGGACCTTGCCATCCCAAACGGCCAGCGGCATCTGGTCGCGCTCGGCGAGCCGCGTGTCGAGTTCATCGCGGGTCACCTCGCGCGGCGGTGTTGTCACGACGGCAGGAGGGGTTTGGTCCATGGGCCAGAACCGGAAAGCGCCGGTGGTCTCCGCGCCGAGGGCGCTGATGAGCGCGTAAATGTTCGACTTCGACACGTGGAAGGTCGAGGCGGTAATGTCGAGCGCGCGTCCCTCGGGCAGCAGGTTCTCCACGAAGCGCTTCACGGCACCGACGGCATAGCCATTGGCCGGAGGGCGGAAGGGAAGGGCGGGCGACAGCGGAAACGACTCAGCCTGGGCCGCCCATCCTGGGTCGTAGTCCAGCGACCATTGGTCGTTCATGGGCGCATGGCCCAGCGTGGCCACCTTCCGGCCTTCCGCCCAAAGGGTCAGTGCGTAGGGAGTTATGGCGGTTGGGAGGCCGAATTCACTCATGGCTGTTCGGGCGGCTCACCACCAGGCTGCCGCGCGGCCTGCATCATTGGATGACTCTTGGGGCCGAGCATCAGCGCGAGGCCCAAGCTGTCCAGGACGGTCAGCAGCTTGTCTACCCGTACGGAGCCCTTGCCATTTTCCAGACGCGACAGCAGGTCGACGGAGACGCCACTCAGCGAAGCAGCGTCATCAATCCTGAGTGATTGCTCCCGACGGCGAGCACGGATGACCGGGCCGAGATCCGCGGGGGAGTTGATGCGCAGGAGATTGTTGGAAGCGGTTGCGGGCGTCATTTCGGAATTCCAGGAATTTCAGCGCCACCAAGGCGAGTTGACAGACAATTTCTGTAATTCCGAAACTGTACTGCTGTCGATGCGCCGCGGCAAGAAATTCCTTGAACTCCGAAACAAGGCCTGGCCGAAGTTCGCTGCGCACGTCAGCACTGAAATTCCGAAACTCGCGGAGTCTGCCGATTGAGGCTGGTGCTCCTGTTACTAAGGCCGATACGACCGGCCACTTGCTCGCTAAGCGACCCCGCGCAAATCGCTCAGGACGGGGCGAGCGTGCCGTTGACCAGCGGGCAGTCCAGCTTCACCCGAAGCGCAAGCTGCTCTCGCAGGGCGCGCAGTCCGTCGATGCGTGCGTCGATGTCATGCAGCTTTTCGGTGAGCAACTGCCTGATCGCGGGGCCAGGCTCCGCCGCATGCCAGACAGCGGGCAGCCTGTTGCCGATCTCGGCCAAGGTGAAGCCGAGCTTCTGGGCCGTGCGGATGTAGTCGACCAGCAAGCGGGCCTCGTCGGGGTAGTCGCGGTAACCGTTCTCCAGCCGCCGGGAACGGATGAGTCCCTGATCCTCGTAGAACCTGAGAGTGTCGCGGCTGACGCCGGTTGCAGCTGCAAGGTGGCCGATGCGCATGGTGCGGGAGATTGTGCTTGACCTTTGAGTGAGGTCGAGGCTTGAGACTGACGTCCAGATCAACTTCTCGGATGGCCCCAGTGAAGCAAGCTCGATTCATCACCGTCGTGAAGACCAGCGCCTGGTACGACCTGGCCATCACGTGGCCCTTCGCGACGCCGTGGACCTTTGCGCTGCTCTACGGCGTGCTGGGCTCGATGTCCCAGGGGCTGGGATTGCCGGGCGAACTGCCGCCCCGGGATGCGACAAACACGCTGTTCGCGAACCTGATGGGATCCGTCGTGTTGGTGTGGTCGCTGGCGCGAATCCTGTCGCCGAGCGTTCGCCTGGGGCGCCTCGACGGCGTGGCGCGTTGGCTCTTTGCCGCGTGGCAAATCCATGCGGTGATGAGCGGGGGCAGCGCCATCGTGCTGGCGTTCACCGTGATCGAAATGTTGTTCGGGGCGCTGCAGTTCTTGCCGATGGAGGACGAGGCGCGAGAGCAGAGCTGAGTGGCTTACAGCTTCAACTGCGCCAGCGCCGCTTGCAGCCCGGCCACGCCGCCAAGGCGCTGGTCATTGAAGAACACCTGCGGCATCGACCGCACCGACGGCCCGCACTTCTCGTAGAACGCCTTGCGCTGGTCCTCGTCGTCGATCTTCACCTCCTGGAATTCCAGGCTCTTGGACTTCAGGATGCTCTTGACGGTGTCGCACTGCGGGCAGGCGGACTTGGAATAGACGACGATGTTGAGTTGCATGCGGGCAGTCTATGTCTGCGCCGGGAACCCTGCCGGGTGCCGGGCAAGGGTTGTGGTCCACTCCCTTAGCCCTAGCCATCTCCGACTGAACTTCCATGGACTCATCGAGCGCTACCACCCCAGAACGGATGCGGGACATCCTGGATGAGCGAGTCTTCAACTTCGCTCAAGCGGCCCAGCGCCATTTCAAGACCAACGACCTCGTGGTCGTGCTCGACCTCAGGGATGAGGTGCCCGAACTACAGGCCCTGCCGAGGCAGGGGCTCGCCGATGCCCAAGACCTCGCCCTGGACATTCGGCTGAAGTTCTCACGACCCGCAGCTGACCTGAGGGACGTGCTCGGAGCGCCCGAACAATCGTTCTGGTTCCTCGTCGTCTTCGAAGATGAAGAGTCTGAGTGCGCCGTGATCAACGCTTCGATGCTGGTGCCGGGGGGCGATGCCTGAGGGCTTGAGATCACTGGCGTATTCGGTTCCGGATGGGCCATAATGACGTCGCAGTTCTCGCTTCGCTGGTGCGATTTTGGCGGGGGCTGCAGACCAGTTTGGTGTACCCAGCGTGTACCCGGTACAACGGCTAAATGGCAAAGATTAGAGTGACGCGCCATAGGGAAAATCTTTCGATTCCGCCCCAGCCACCAAGATCATTCAGAAGCCCGTCCATCGCGACGGGCTTTTGTCTTTCTGGCTTTGCTCATTCGCTGCCGGCCTGCACGCCGAGGTTCGGTTGCCGTCATCGTCCTGAATCAGCCAGGCGCTCAGCTCATCTCATTTCATCTCCATCGCTGGAGACCTCTGCATCGTGGATCAGCTGGGTTCGCCGGCCCTCGTGTCGGCTTGAATCGCGCCGGCAGCGAAGGAGGAGTCAGGCAGTCGGCACTTGCGGCGAACGCTGGAACTCTCTCGGAGCTTGCCCGACGTGCCGGCTGAATGCGGTGCTGAATGTGCTGGTGGATGCATAGCCGATCCGCTCGGCGACCTCGGCAATGCCCAGGCCCTCGCGCCGCAGCAGATCCTTGGCGATCTCCATGCGCCACGAGAGCAGGTATTCCATGGGCGCCACGCCGACCGTGCGGGTGAAGCGCTCGAAGAACGCGGAGCGGGACAGAGCCGCCGCGCCCGCGAGATGCGCCACGGTCCACGGATGGTCGACCTGCGCATGCATCTGCTTCAGGGCAGGTGCCAGCCGTTCGTCGCCCAATCCCCTGAGCAGACCTGGCGGCGCCTTGCCCGAACTGGTCGATCGCATCGCCTCGATCAGCATCATCCCGACGAGCTGGGACAGCATGAGCTCGTGGCCCGGCTTGCGATCCACGTACTCCTCGCCGACCATCCTGACCAACTGGGCGAGCCGGGTCGAGCCGCGCACGTGAACCACCAGCGGCAGTAGGGAAGCCAGCAGCTTGGGATCGGAAGCTTCGAACAGGAAGGCACCTCCGAGCGACTGCATGTCCGCTTCGCCGTTCGGGTCACCGTAGCGGACCTCGCCCTCTCCACCGATGGTGTTCGGGTCGAGGTGCACCGGTGGCGCCGGGGAGAAGCTCGAAATGGTGAAGGCGGGCGTCGTCGGCAGAAGGACGAAATCGCCCGCAGTCAAGGCGATGGCCTCCTGGCCATCGACAGCGAGCTTGCACTTGCCCGCGAGCATGATGCAGAAGCTGGGTCGTCCGTAGGCCGAGAACCGCACCGCCCAGTCGCCCTTGCCGCTGATGGGATTGGCGAAGACGGCGCGCGGCCTGAGAAGCTTGACGACCTCGGTCAGCGGGTCACTGGTCATCAGGGTCCTGGATGATGGCTGCACAGCGGGCGATTCTGAAGGATGCGGAACAGAGATACCGGTCAATGCGCCCTGGCGTCGGCAAGGGCCAAGGCATCCGCTCCGGCGGCGAAGTGCAGGCGCTTCGTCATGTCGTGGACGGCCTGCCAGACCCCTTCGGCCACCTCCGATTCGTGCGTGACCGCACCCGGATTGGCAAAGGCCGTGAAGATCGGATCGGCGAAGGACCGGTAGGCTTCCGGAATCAGGCCTTGCATGCGCTGACCGCCGTTCTCGGTGAAGCGTGTGCTCGGGCCGTAGCCGGGCTCGACCAGCTTGACGCGGATGTTGAATGCATCGAGTTCGTGGGCGACCGAACCGGTCAGACCCTCGACCGCCGTCTTGCTCGCCGTGTAGACGCCTGCAAGCGGGAAGGCCGCGAGCGTGCAACTGGACGTGACGTTGACGATGACGCCCGCCCTGCGTTCACGGAACTGCGGAATCACGGCTTGCATCATCGCCATGACGCCGAAGGTGTTGGTCTCGAAGACTTCGCGGGCGACGCCCAGCGGCGTGGCTTCGAAGGCGCCGACCAGGCCGATACCGGCGTTGTTGACGAGGGCGTCGATGGGCCCGGCGGCGAGAAGGGCCGACGCGACGCTGTCGGAATCGGTCACGTCCAGCGCGATCACGCGCATCCGCTCAGACCGAGGCAGCAGCTCGGGGCGCGGCTTGCGCATGGTGGCGATGACGTTCCAGCCCATCGCGTGGAAGTGGTGGGCGGTGGCGAGGCCGTAGCCGGAGGAGCAGCCGGTGATGAGAACAGTCTTCATGGTGGTTCCAGTTCATGGAGGGTTGCGGTGACATCACGATAGGCCGCGGCAACAGGATGATCTACGGGCTCCCGTCCTGATTTGTTTTGCGATAGTCCAGGCTGTGGGCGTTCCGAGCGCAGCTGATCCCAGCGCAACCCACGCTGACTTCATCCCGTCATCGTTCCTTGACATGCTCCCGCCCCGCGGCTGCATGACGGCCGTCCCACGAACGAACAAACGAACGAGCCAGCCGAGGTGCACATGCAGAACAAGAAGCCTTTCGCCGCCTGGGCGATGACCCTCCTCACGACCGCCGCCGCGCTGGCCTGCGCCGGCGCGCAGGCGCAGAGCGCCAGCGATCCGGTCGTGCTGTCCTTCGCCACCGTCGGCGATTCCCGCCAGGACAACGTGGCGCCCGACACGTCGCAACTGCCGCTCAGCGGGCAGGACGTGATGTGGATGCAGAACACCAAGGCCTTCGGCCGCATCCTGCGCGAGATCGCGGCGAAGAAGGCCAACCTGCTGTTCTTCAATGGCGACATGGTGCTGGGCTACGGCAACGCCAGCCCGTCCACCGCCGTGACGGACGTGAACTCGGTCGTCAACTCCGACCTGGTGCGCTTCTACACGCAGTACGCCTACTGGCGCGGCATGGCCGCCACGCTGATGGAGGCCGGCACCTACGTCGTGCCGGTGCCCGGCAACCATGAGACGCAGTGCCGTACGGCCACCGCGGCGCCGTCGATCAACGCGACAACCGGCGCCTACGTGCCGCAGACGATCTGCGGCACCGCGCTGGCGGGCGGCGGGGATTCGCTGGGCAGCGTCAATGGCGGCAAGAATGCGATCCCGCAGAACGAGGATGCCTTCCGCGCCAATATGGGCGACCTGATCCTCGACCAGGCCCGCCTGGCCGCGATGCTGCCGAACGGCCAGGCGCTGTCGCACGTCGACCTGGCCGACCACGCGGCCATGGACTATCCCTTCGTGGCCGGCAATGCCAAGGTGCTGGCCGCCGCGCCGCAGAACCAGCTCTCCTACAGCTTCGACGTCGGCAGCAGCCACTTCGTCGTCATCAACAACGACGTCTCCGGCGGCAACGACAACACCGCGCCGGTCAACTGGCTCAACCAGGATCTGCAGGCCGCCAAGCTGCGCGGTGCCCGGGGCTTCTTCGTCTTCGGCCACAAGCCGGCCTACACCTACAACTACGCCGGCAACGGCGGCAAGCTGGCCGGCCTCGATGCCAACGCCTACACCACCGCCAACCGCGACGCCTTCTGGAACGTGATCCAGACCTACGGCGCCACCTACTTCAGCGGCCATCAGCACACCTTCAGCATGGGCCAGCCCAAGGCAGCGCCGAGCGGCAGCCTGCTGCCGCCCTCGTGGCAGGTGATCGTGGGCGCCGGCGGCTCGCCCTTCGACCCGAAGGCCAGCGCCTCGGGCCTGGCGCCGACCGACCGCGACTACGTCTACGCCGTCGTCAACATCCTGCAGAGCGGCAACGTCGTGCTCAACGTCTACGGCTTCACCTCGGCCTACGGCCCGACCAAGCTGATCGGCCAGGCGACGATCGCGCCGGTGCAGTGATGGCCGGCGACGACACCCGAACGACAACGAAGAAGCTCCGGAGCCCTCGACCCATGAACACCTTCAACCGCGCCGCGCTGGCCCTTGTCGCGGCGGCCTGCTTCGCCTCTCAGGCAAACGCGGCCACGACCACCGTCCTCGACACCGGTAAGCCCAGTGGCGGCGTTGTCGGCGCCCTCAGCATCGACGCCGTGGACTGGATGGCCGAGAGCTTCACGCTGAGTTCGAAGACGACGATCGACAGCGTCCTGACCTACGTGCAGTCGACCGCTTTCGACGAGGGCCAGGGCTTCACCGTGGCGCTGTACGCCGCCACCAGCAAGGGCGGCGCCCTGGTGCCGGCCATCAATTTCTTCGCCGACCAGCAGGGCCAGCTGCAGCAGTTCAGCGCCACCTTCACCGGCAACGGCGGCTGGATCGGCCAGTCGGGCCTGAACTGGACGCTGGACGCCGGCACCTACTTCATCGCCGTCGAGACCGATGGCAATGGCGTGCAGGGCCTGGTGCTGCCGACCGGTGGCCTGAGCCGGCTGCCTGGCGCCGTCGCCTACTACACCGGCGGCTCGGGCTATGACGCCGATCCGTCGGTGGCTGCCGACGCCTTCGGCCTGCGCGTCACCGCGGTGTCCGCCGTGCCGGAGCCGGCGTCGATGGCGCTGATGCTGCTGGGCATGGCCGGCGTCGCTGCCGCTGCCGGCCGCCGTCGTAGCAATAACGACCGGTCTTGAAGTCCGGGCTCGTTGCCGCCCTGACGGCCGGCGCGCTGGCGCTGCCGATCGCCATCGCCTGGGCCTGCTCCGGCGAGGCCCTGCCCGAGATCGGCACCGAGCTGTACCACCCCGGCGTCTATGGCGACCGGCCCAAGGTCGAGGACCTGCAGGCGCTGGGCCGCAAGATCTTCTTCGACCCGAGCCTGTCGGCCTCGGGTCGGCAGTCCTGCGCGAGCTGCCATGACCCGAAGAGCGCCTTCGGCCCGCCCAACGCGCTGGCCGTGCAGCCCGGCGGTCCGAAGCTGGACCGGCTGGGCTTCCGCAGCACGCCCTCGCTGACCTATCTGCATTCGCCGATCGCCTTCACCGAGCACTTCTACGAGTCGGAGCCCAACGGCAGCGGCGGCGACGACGAAGGCCCGACCGGCGGCCGCACCTGGGACGGCCGCGTCAACACCGGCCACGACCAGGCGCTGATGCCGCTGCTCGACCCGAACGAGATGGGCAACAAGGATCATCGTGAAGTGCTGCAGCGGCTGATGAAGGCACCCTACGCCGACGAGTTCAAGGCCCTGCTGAGCGCGCCCGGCGAGAACGTGTTCGACGACCTGAAGGCCAGCATCGCCTGGGTCACCGTCGCGCTGGAAGCCTACGAGGGCTCGCCGGCCGAGTTCCACGCCTTCACAAGCAAGTACGACGCCTACCTGCGCGACGAGGCGGAGCTGAAACCGGCCGAGCTGCGCGGGCTGGCGCTGTTCAACGACATGAAGAAGGGCAATTGCGCGAGCTGCCACACCAGCAGCCACAAGAACCCGGGCAGCCACCTGCCGATCTTCAGCGACTTCGGCCACGTCGCGCTGGCGGTGCCGCGCAATGCCGGCCTGCCCGCGAACCGCGACCCGGCCTTCTTCGACCTGGGCCTGTGCGGCCCGCTACGCAGCGACCTGGCCAGCCATCCGGAATACTGCGGCGCCTTCCGCACGCCGACGCTGCGCAACGTGGCCCGCAAGAAGAGCTTCTTCCACAACGGCGCGATGCATTCACTGCGCGATGTGGTCGAGTTCTATGCCACCCGCGACACCAACCCGGCCAAGTGGTACGGCCGCGATGCCGCCGGCAAGCCGCGCCGCTACGACGACCTGCCCGAGCGCTACTGGGGCAATGTCAATGCCGATGTGCCCTTCAAGCCGCTGAAGAACGGCCAGCCGCGCCTGAACGCGCGCGAGATCGACGACATCGTGGCCTTCCTGTCCACCTTGTCCGATGGGTACACGGCCTATGTGCCGAAGCCGATCGTGGCCGCCGCCGCCGCCGGCCGCTAGCCCGGCGACTTCACCATCTGCACCAGCACCGCTGCGAGCTGCCGCATCAAGGGCGTGGCGCGCCGGCTTGCGGGCGTCACCAGGCACAGCGTGCTGCTCAGCAGGCTCGCGTCGCTGAAGCGCGTCAGCTTGATGCGCCCCGGTTGCCCGTAGGCCTGCAGCGCGTTCTCGTCCAGCGCCGCGTGGCCGATGCCGGCGGCGACCAGATCCATGATGGCCGGCACGCTGGAGACCTCCCAGGCCACGTTCAGCTGCACGCCGGCCTGCGCGGCGGCCGCTTCCAGCAGGCTGCGAAAGATCTGACCCCGTTGCGGCAGCACCAGCGGCAGCTTGGCCAGGGCCTCCAGCGACAGTGGCCCCTTCTTCGGCGCCTGGTCGGCGGCGCTGAACAGGCACAGCTCGTCGCGGCGCAGCGGCAGGATGTCCAGTGCCGGCAGCGGCTCGGGGTTGTAGATCATCGCCAGGTCGCAGCGGCCGGTCAGCAGCCATTCGGTGAGGTGCACCGAGAAGCCTTCCATGATGGCCAGCTCGCCGCGCGGGAACGCGGTCTTGAAATGCTGGACCAGCGGCAGCGTGAGCAGCCGCGCCTGCGTCGGCGGCATCGCCAGCGTGATGCGGCCCACCGGCTCGTTGCGCAGCGCCTGCAGGTCGGCGCGGGCCTGCCCGACCAGTTGCAGGATGTCCTGCCCGTGCTCCAGCAGGCGCTGGCCGGCGTCGGTCAGGCGCACGCCGCGGCCGTGGCGCAGCAGCAGGGTCTCGCGCAGCTCGGTCTCCAGCGCGCGCACCTGCCGGCTCAAGAGCGGCTGCGCCATGCCGGCGACGAGCGCGGCGCGGCTGAAACTGCCGTGCTCGGCGACGAGGACGAAGGCTTCGATCTGCGTGAGCGTCATGGCTTTGACTATGCCAGATTGATATACCAGCTAGCCGGAGCCAGAACTAGGCCGATAGGGCTGGGCTGAACACAATCGGCTCCCATGCAGACCCTCACCGGCATCACCTCCATGGCCACCCGCGCGCTGGCGGCGGACCTCGCGGCCCGCTTCGCAGAGGCGCACGGGCGGCCCGTCGATCTCCAATCCGGCGGCGGCGTCGACGTAGCCAGGCGCATCCGGGCCGGCGAGCGCTTCGACCTCGTGCTGCTGGCCGAGGACGCCTTGCAGAAGCTGGCTGCCGAGGGCTTCGTCCAGGCGGTGCATTCCTTCGCCGATTCGGAAGTGGTCGTCGCAGTGCCCGAGGGTCGCGCGGCGCCGGACATCAGCAACGAGACCGCACTGCGCGATGCGGTGCTGACCGCGAAAACCATCGGCTACTCGACCGGTCCCAGCGGCACCTCCCTGCTGCAGCGCTTCGAGGCCTGGGGCCTGACGGAAACGCTGAAGCCGCGACTCATGCAAGCCCCCACCGGCATCCCCGTCGCCACGCTGCTGGCGCGCGGCGAGGTGGACCTCGGCTTCCAGCAACGCTCCGAACTGCAGGGCGCCCCCGGCATCACCTTGCTCGGCGCGCTGCCCGAGGCCGTCGCCATCCGAACGCGCTTCAGCGCCGCGCTCGGTGCCGACGCATCCGAAGGCGCGCAAGCCCTGCTCGAATTCTTCTGTGCCGCCTCGGCGGCTGACCTCAAGCTGGGCCACGGCATGGCCCCACCCACACCATGATCATCGACGTCCACGGTCACTACACCACAGCCCCCGCCGCCCTCGGCGCCTGGCGCGACCAGCAGGTCGCCGCCTTGCCCGGCCGCGGCCCCTCGGCCTCGGCGCTGAAGATCAGCGACGACGAGCTGCGCGAGTCCATCGAGACCAACCAGCTGAAGAAGATGCAGGAGCGCGGCAGCGACCTGACCATCTTCAGCCCGCGCGCCAGCTTCATGGCCCACCACATCGGCGACTTCGAGACCTCGTCCACCTGGGCCGCGATCTGCAACGAGCTGTGCTTCCGCGTGAGCCAGCTCTTCCCCGACCACTTCGTGCCCGCCGCGATGCTGCCGCAGAGCCCCGGCGTCGACCCGGCCACCTGCATCCCCGAGCTGGTCAAGTGCGTGGAGCAGTACGGCAATGTCGGCCTCAACCTGAACCCGGATCCCTCCGGCGGCCACTGGACCAGCCCGCCGCTGACGGACCGCTCGTGGTACCCGATCTACGAGAAGATGGTCGAGTACGACATCCCGGCGATGATCCACGTCAGCACCAGCTGCAACGCCTGCTTCCACACGACCGGCGCCCACTACCTGAACGCCGACACGACGGCCTTCATGCAGTGCCTGCAGGGCGACCTGTTCAAGGACTTCCCGACGCTCAAGTTCCTGATCCCGCACGGCGGCGGCGCGGTGCCCTACCACTGGGGCCGCTTCCGCGGCCTGGCGCAGGAGATGAAGAAGCCGCTGCTGAGCGATCACCTGCTGAACAACATCTTCTTCGACACCTGCGTCTACCACCAGCCGGGCATCGACCTGCTGACGAAGGTGATCCCGGTCAAGAACGTGCTGTTCGCCTCCGAGATGATCGGCGCCGTGCGCGGCATCGACCCGGAGACCGGCCACTACTACGACGACACCAAGCGCTATATCGAGGCCGCCGCGCTCAGCAACGAAAACCGCCTGGCGATCTTCGAGGGCAACGCCCGCCGCGTCTTCGCGCGTCTCGACACCCAACTGAAGGCCAAGGGGCTCTGAACACCATGTACGAACTCGGCGTCTGCTACCGCAACATCACCCGCGCGGACCGCGCGGCCACCGATGCCCTCGCTGCCCTGGGCAGCGCCACCGTCCATGAGGCGCAAGGCCGCGTCGGCCTGTTGCAGCCCTATATGCGGCCGATCTACCGCGGCGCGCAGGTCAGCGGCACGGCGGTGACCGTGCTGCTGCAACCGGGCGACAACTGGATGCTGCACGTCGCGGCCGAGCAGATCCAGCCGGGCGACATCGTCGTCGCCGCCGTCACCGCCGAGTGCACCGACGGCTACTTCGGCGACCTGCTGGCCACCAGCTTCCAGGCGCGCGGCGCGCGCGGCCTGATCATCGATGCCGGCGTGCGCGACGTGAAGACGCTGCAGGAGATGGGCTTCCCGGTCTGGAGCAAGGCGATCAGCGCCAAGGGCACGGTCAAGGCCACGCCCGGATCGGTCAACGTGCCGGTGGTCTGCGCCGGCATGTGGGTGCGGCCCGGTGACGCGGTGGTGGCCGATGACGACGGCATCGTCTGCGTGCCGCGCGAGAAGGTCGCCGAGGTGCTGGCCGCCGCGCAGGCCCGCGAGGCCAACGAGGGCGCCAAGCGCGAGCAGCTCGCGTCCGGTGTGCTGGGCCTGGACATGTACAAGATGCGCGAGCCGCTGGCCAAGGCCGGCTTGCGCTATATCGACTGATCGGGAGCGCCATGAGCTTCGACAAGACCCCCGGCTGGCTCGACTGGTACGCCGGCCCGAGCAAGCCCCGCTTCCAGCTGCCGCCCGGCAGCGTGGACGCGCACTGCCACGTCTTCGGTCCCGGCGACGAGTTCCCCTTCGCCCCCGAGCGCAAGTACACGCCTTGCGACGCCAGCAAGGCCCAGCTGTTCGCGCTGCGCGACCATCTCGGCTTCGCGCGCAACGTGATCGTGCAGGCCACCTGCCACGGCGCCGACAACCGCGCGCTGGTCGATGCCTGCATCGCGAGCGAAGGCCGCGCCCGCGGCGTCGCCACCGTGCGCCGTTCGATCACCGATGAAGAGCTCGAAGCGCTGCATGCCGCCGGCGTGCGCGGCGTGCGCTTCAACTTCGTCAAGCGCCTGGTGGACTTCACACCCAAGGACGAGCTGATGGAGATCGCCGGCCGCATCCAGCGCCTGGGCTGGCATGTGGTGATCTATTTCGAAGCGGTCGACCTGCCGGAGCTGTGGGACTTCTTCACCACGCTGCCGACGACGGTGGTCGTGGACCACATGGGCCGCCCGGATGTGAGCAAGCCCATCGACGGCCCCGAGTTCGCGTTGTTCCTGAAGTTCATGCGCGAGCATCCGAACGTCTGGAGCAAGGTGAGCTGCCCGGAGCGCCTGTCCCACAGTGGTCCGCCGGCCTTGAACGGCGAGCAGGCCGCCTACCGCGACGTCGTGCCCTTCGCCAGGCGCATCGTCGAGGAGTTCCCCGACCGCGTGCTGTGGGGCACCGACTGGCCGCACCCGAACCTGAAGGACCACATGCCCGACGACGGCCTGCTGGTGGACTTCATCCCGCACATCGCGCCTAACGCCGAACTTCAGCGCAAACTCCTCGTCGACAACCCGATGCGGCTGTACTGGCCCGAGGAGCAACGCTGATGTCATTGAACAAACCGTACCTCGACATCCCCGGCACGACCATCTTCGACGCGGACATGGCACGCAAAGGCTATTGGCTCAACCAGTTCTGCATGTCCTTGATGAAGGCCGAGAACCGCGAGCGCTTCAAGGCCGACGAGGTGGCCTACCTGGCCGAGTGGCCGATGACCGAGGCGCAGAAGGCCGCGGTGATGGCCCGCGACCTGAACGAGTGCATCCGCCTGGGCGGCAACATCTACTTCCTCGCCAAGCTCGGCGCCACCGACGGCCGCAGCTTCCAGCAGATGGCCGGCAGCATGACCGGCATGAGCGAGGAACAGTACCGCGCGATGATGCTGGCCGGCGGCCGCTCGGCGGAGGGCAACCGCCGCCTCGGCGAGCACGGCGATGCCCAGCCGAAGCAAGACAGCAGCAAGAAGGACATCTGAAGTGGCCCGCATCACCGCCTCCGTCTACACCTCCCACGTGCCCGCCATCGGCGCCGCGCTCGACATGAAGCGCGACGGCGACGACTACTGGCGCCCGCTGTTCGCCGGCTACGAGCCCTCCAAGGCCTGGCTGCGCGAGAACAAGCCCGACGTCGTCTTCCTGGTCTACAACGACCACGCCACCGCCTTCAGCCTGGATCTGATCCCGACCTTCGCCATCGGCACCGCGGCCAGCTTCAAGCCGGCCGACGAGGGCTGGGGCGCGCGCCCGGTGCCGGTCGTGCAGGGCCACCCGGAACTGGCGGCGCACATCTCGCAGTCGGTGATCCAGGAGGACTTCGACCTCACCATCGTCAACAAGATGGACGTGGACCACGGCCTCACCGTGCCGCTCTCGCTGATGTGCGGGGAGAAAGAGCCGGCCGACAGCGCCTGGCCCTTCGCGGTGATCCCCTTCGCGGTCAACGTCGTGCACTACCCGGTGCCCTCGGGCCGGCGCTGCTTCCAGATCGGCCAGGCGATTCGCCGCGCGGTCGAGAGCTTCGACGGTGACCTCAACGTGCAGATCTGGGGCACCGGCGGCATGAGCCACCAGCTGCAGGGCCCGCGCGCCGGGCTGATCAACCGCGAGTGGGATAACCGCTTCCTGGACCAGCTGATCGCCGACCCGGCCGGCCTGTCCGAGAAGCCCCATATCGACTACGTCCGCGAGGCCGGCTCCGAGGGCATCGAGCTGGTGATGTGGCTGATCGCGCGCGGCGCGATGTCCGATGTCGCCGGCGGCCCCGCCCCGACTTTGCGCCACCGCTTCTATCACGTGCCAGCCTCCAACACGGCGGTCGGCCATCTGATCCTGGAAAACAACTGACCATGAGCACCAACAAACCCATCCGCGTCGCCCTCGCCGGCGCCGGCGCCTTCGGCATCAAGCACCTGGATGCGCTGAAGCTGATCGACGGCGTCACGGTGACCTCGGTCGTCGGCCGCGAGCTGGACAAGACCCAGGAGGTGGCGGCCAAGTACGGCATCGGCCACGTGACCACCGAGCTGGACGAGACGCTGGCCCGCGCCGACGTGGACGCTGTGATCCTCGCCACGCCCACGCAGATGCACGCGTCCCAGACGCTGGCCTGCCTGAAGGCCGGCAAGCACGTGCAGGTGGAGATCCCGCTGTGCGACCTGCTGGCCGACGGCGAGCAGGTCGTCGCCGCGCAGCAGGCTAGCGGCCTGGTGGCGATGTGCGGCCACACCCGCCGCTTCAACCCCAGCCACCAGTGGGTGCACAAGAAGATCACCGCCGGCGAGTTCAACATCCAGCAGATGGATGTTCAGACCTACTTCTTCCGCCGCACGAACATGAACGCGCTGGGCCAGGCGCGCAGCTGGACCGACCACCTGCTGTGGCACCACGCCGCCCACACGGTGGACCTGTTCGCCTACCAGGCCGGCAGCCCGATCGTGAAGGCCAACGCCATCCAGGGCCCGATCCATCCGACGCTGGGCATCGCGATGGACATGAGCATCCAGCTGCAGGCGCAGAACGGCGCCATCTGCACGCTGAGCCTGTCCTTCAACAATGACGGCCCGCTGGGCACCTTCTTCCGCTACATCGGCGACACGGGCACCTACATCGCCCGCTACGACGACCTGGTCAACGGCAAGGAGGAGAAGATCGACGTGTCCAAGGTCGACGTGTCGATGAACGGCATCGAGCTGCAGGACCGCGAGTTCATCGCCGCGATCCGCGAGGGCCGCGAGCCGAACGCCAGCGTGGCGCAGGTGTTGCCCTGCTACCAGGTGCTGCACAAGCTGGAACAGCAGCTCAAGTCCTGATGAGCGCGATGAAGCGCCGCATCGGCCCGTTCGAGGTGCAGCCCATCGGCCTGGGCTGCATGAACCTGAGCCATGCCTACGGCACGCCGCCGCCGCGCGAGGCGGCGAAGGCGCTGCTGGAGCGGGCGCTGGAGATCGGCGTCGACTTCTTCGACACCGCGGCGCTCTACGGTTTCGGCGCCAACGAGACACTGGTCGGCGAGGTGCTGGCTCCTCATCGTGATCGCTTCATGCTGGCCAGCAAGTGCGGCATCCAGGGCGTGGACGGCGTGCGCGTGATCGACGGCCGGCCCGAGACCTTGAAGAAGAGCTGCGAGGACTCGCTGCGCCGGCTGCGCACCGAGGTGATCGACCTGTTCTACCTGCACCGCTGGGACAAGCACAAGGTGCCGATCGAGGACAGCGTCGGCGCGCTGGCCGAGCTGGTGCGCGAGGGCAAGGTGCGGGCGATCGGCCTCTCGGAAGTGTCGAGCGCCACGCTGCGCCGCGCACATGCGGTGCACCCGATCGCCGCGGTGCAATCCGAGTATTCGCTGTGGAGCCGCGACGTGGAGGCGCAGATGCTGCCCACCTGCGCCGAGCTGGGCACGGCCTTCGTCGCCTTCAGCCCGGTGGCGCGCGGCTTCCTCGGCGGCGAGCTGGGCGAGCCGTCGGGCTTCGAGCCCAAGGATCTGCGCCGCGCGATGCCGCGCTTCCAGCCCGAGGTCTGGGCCCACAACAAGGGCTGCTTGGTGGCGCTGCGCGAACTGGCCGGCGAGGTGGGCTGCACGACCGCCCAACTCGGCCTGGCCTGGGTGCTGGGCTACGGCGAGCAGGTCCTGGCCATCCCGGGCACCACGCAGGTCGGCCATCTGGAGAGCAATGTGGCCGCCAGCGCCATCCGGCTTTCACCCGAGCAGCGCCGCCGCGCGGAAGCCGCGCTGGCACCGATACTCGGCCACCGCTACGCGCCCGCGACCGTGGCGGAGATCGATTCAGACTGACAAGAAAGAAAGCAAAAGGCGAGAGGAGACCCGGGTGCCCACGCTGCTCTTCGACGGCATCGCCTACGGCATGCTGCTGTTCATCCTCGCGCTCGGCCTGGCCGTGACGATGGGCCTGATGAACTTCATCAACCTCGCGCACGGCGCCTTCGCGATGGCCGGCGGCTACACGCTGGTGCTGCTGATGCAGCGCGCCGGCTGGCCCTTCCTGGCCTGCCTGCCGGCGGCCTTCGTTGTCACCGCCGCGCTCGGTGCAGTGATGGAGCGCCTGCTCTACCGCCACATGTATCGCAGGCCCCACCTCGACCAAGTGCTGTTCTCGATCGGCCTGACCTTCATGGCAGTGGCGGCGGTGGACTACCTGATCGGCTCCTCGCAGCAGAACATCCAGCTGCCCGACTTCCTGCGCCAGCGCTTCGAGTTCGGCAGCGGCAAGTGGATGCTGGGCATGGGGGCGTACCGGATCTTCATCATCGGCGTCTGCGTGGCGCTGGCGGTGGGCCTGCAGGCGCTGCTGGCGCGCACGCGCTTCGGCAGCCGGCTGCGGGCGGCGGTCGATGACCCGCGGGCGGCGGTGGGCCTGGGCATCCCGGTCGACCGGGTGTTCCTTGTCACCTTCGCCGTGGGGTCAGGTCTTGCCGGCCTGGGTGGGGCCCTGGGCGCCGACATCCTCGGGCTCGATCCGAACTTCCCGCTGAAGTTCATGGTCTATTTCCTGATCGTCTGCGCGGTCGGCGGCACGCAGTCGATCACCGGCCCGCTGATCGCCGCGCTGGTGCTCGGCATCGCCGACGTGATGGGCAAGTACTACGCGCCCAAGCTGGGCAGCTTCATCGTCTACGTGCTGATGATCGCGATCCTGCTGTGGCGGCCACAGGGGCTGTTCACCCGGGAGGGCGGCAAATGAACCACGCCCACCGCTGGAGGGCCTGGGAGATCGCCGCCTGGGTGCTGCTGTGGGCGGCGCCGGTGGTGTTCGCTTCGCATGCGGCGCTGATCAACGAGATCGCGATCCTGGCGCTGTTCGCGCTGTCGCTGGACCTGGTGCTGGGCTATGCGGGCATCGTCTCGCTGGGGCATGCGGCCTTCTTCGGCGTGGGCGCCTACGGCGCGGCGCTGTTCGCCAAGCATGTGATGCCCGATCCGCTGGTGGGCCTGGTCGTCGGCACGGTGGGGGCCGGCCTGCTGGGCCTGCTGACCAGCCCGATGATCGTGCGCGGCACGGACCTGACGCGGCTGATGGTCACGATGGGCGTAGCCCTGGTGCTGTACGAGCTGGCCAACAAGTTCGACGGACTCACCGGCGGCACCGACGGGCTGCAGGGCGTGGTGATGGGCCCGCTGCTGGGGGCCTTCGAGTTCGACCTCGGCGCCCGCGTGGCGAGCTTCTATTCGCTGGCCGTGCTGTTCGTCGCCTTCGTCGCGCTGCGGCGCATCGTGCATTCGCCGATCGGTGTCTCGCTGCAGGCGCTGCGCGACAACCGCGTGCGACTGGCCGCGCTGGGCATGTCGGTGCAGGGCCGGCTGGCGGCGGTCTACACGCTGGGCGCCGCGCTGGCCGGCGCCGCGGGCGCGCTGCTGGCGCAGACGACCGGCTTCGCCTCGCTCGACGTGTTCGACTTCCACCGCAGCGCCGACGTGATGCTGGCGCTGATCATCGGCGGCCCGGCCTGGCTGTGGGGCGGCCTGATCGGCGCGGTAGCCTTCAAGGTGCTGCATGACCTGATCTCCGCCATCACCGTGCAGTACTGGACCTTCTGGATCGGCCTGGTGCTGGTGGTGATCGTGATGGTGGGCCGCGAGCGGCTGCTGCGGCCGTGGACGTGGTGGAGGAAGGGCCGATGAGCGCGCCGGTTCTCCAGACCTTCCATCTGGTCAAGAAGTTCGGCGGCCTGACGGCGACGCAGGACGTCTCGCTCGCCATCGCCCCCGGCGCGCGGCATGCACTGATCGGCCCCAACGGCGCCGGCAAGACCACGCTGATCAACCAGCTCACCGGCGTGCTCGCGCCCACCAGCGGCCGCGTGGAGCTGATGGGCAGCGATATCACCACGCTGGCCTCGCACAAGCGCGCCGGCCTCGGCCTCGTGCGCACCTTCCAGATCAACCAGCTCTTTGCCTCGCTGACGCCGCGCCAGAGCCTGGCGCTGGCGGTGACCAGTCGCCAGGGGCGGGCGCACCGCTGGTGGCGGCCTCTCGGCGCGGATTCAGCGGTGCAGGCCGAATGCAAGGACCTGCTCGAGCGCTTCCGCCTCGACACCCACGCCGACCAGCCCACCGCCCAGCTGCCCTACGGCAAGCGCCGCCTGCTGGAGATCGCGCTGGCCGTGGCCATGCAGCCCCGCGTGCTGCTGCTGGACGAGCCGGCCGCGGGCGTTCCGGCCGCCGAGCGAGGCGACATCCTGGCCACCGTCGCCGCGCTGCCGGCCGAGGTTGCGGTGGTGCTGATCGAGCATGACATGGACCTGGTCTTCTCCTTTGCCGACCGCATCACGGTCCTGGTCAACGGCGCGATGCTCACCGAAGGCGCGCCGGCCGAGATCGCCGCCGACCCGAAAGTCCGCGAGGTCTACCTCGGCAGCACGGAGATCCGCCATGGCTGAACTGCTCGATGTGCAGGGCCTCACCTGCGGCCACGGCGAGGCCGTCGTCCTCAGCGACGTCAGCTTCTCCCTCGAAGCCGGCCGGTCCCTCGCCCTGCTGGGCCGCAACGGCAGCGGCAAGACCACGCTGATCGACACGCTGGTCGGCGTCACCCGCCGGCACGCCGGCACGATCCGGCTGGCCGGGCAGGACCTGACCCCGCTGCCCGCTCACAAGCGCGCCGCCGCCGGCATCGGCTGGGTGCCGCAGGAGCGCAACATCTTCAAGTCGCTGACGGTGGCCGAGAACCTCACGGCCGTCGCCCGCCCCGGCCCCTGGACCGAGCAGCGCGTGTATGAACTCTTTCCCCGTCTGGAAGAGCGCCGCCGCAACCTCGGCAACCAGCTCTCCGGCGGCGAGCAGCAGATGCTGGCCTTCGGCCGCGCGCTGATGCTCAACCCGCGCCTGCTGCTGCTGGACGAGCCGCTGGAAGGCCTGGCACCCATCATCGTCGAGGACCTGCTGAACGCGATCCGCCGCGTCACCCGCGAGGAGGGCCTGTCGGCCATCGTCGTCGAGCAGCATCCGCAGATGATCCTGGCGGTGACGGACCAGGCGCTGGTGCTGGACCGCGGCGGCATCGTGCTGCGCGCCGGCAGCGCCGCGCTGCGGGCCGACCCGGCCCCGCTGGATGCCTGGCTGGGCGTCGGCCACGCGACGGGCGTGTAGGCAACTTCCCTACGCCGGATTGCAGCATCGCTGCACCGGCGCTGCCGGCAACGCCCGCTGCCGGGCGCTCCCTGCTTTTGGAACACTGAGATCCAACAAGTCAGGGAGCAAAAGAGATGAATGTTTTTCTTGTCGAGGATTCGCCCGCGATCCGCCGCCTGCTGGTCCGCCGCCTCAACCAGATGCCCGGCATGCGGGTGGTCGGCGAGGCGATGGGCGAAACCCAGGCGCTGGCGATGATCCAGTGGACCCGCCCGGACGTCGTGCTGACGGACCTGGCCCTGGCCGAAGGCTCGGGCATCAAGCTGCTTGCCGCGCTGCGCCGCGGCGGCTTCGACGGCCACATCGCGGTGCTCACCAGCCAGGATGCCGATGCCTGGCGCCCGATCTGCCTGCGGGCCGGTGCCGACGCCTTCTACGACAAGGGCACCGGCCTGGAAACCCTGTTCGACCACCTTGCCACGGCCGAGGCCATGGGCCGCGGCACGGCCGCCGGCGATGAGCCGCCGGCGCTGCTGCTGCGCGCCGGCCTGACCGGCCTGTGCTGCGACGCCGTCCTGCACGAGCGCCTGGACCAGGCCTCCCGCCAGGCCACCCAGGACGGCTGCCACCTGGCGGTCTACGTGCTGCGCATCGAAGGCCTGGCGACGCTGCCTGCCGCTCTGGCCGAGCAGGTGGAGCTGCAGGTCACCGAGCGGCTGCGCCTGGCCTGCTCCGAGGCCGACATCGTCGCGCGGCCCTCGCCCTCGCAGTTCTGCGTGGTGCTGACCCGGCTGGAAGACGCCGGCCTGGCCACCGCCTATGCCCGCCGCCTGGGCGCACTGGCCGCCGAGCCGATCCAGCACGGCGACGCGCACATCCGCCTGGCCGTGGAGATCGGCATGGCCCTGTTTCCGAACGATGCCGTCTCGCCTGGCGGCCTGCTGACCCTTGCCGAGGCCAGCGCCTTCGGTGCCCTTTGACACGACACTTCATCCCGGGGAGAAATACACCATGAACGCCAAGCGCATCCTGATCGCCGCCCTGCTGACGCCTTGCCTGTCCTGGGCGGGCACGGCCGGCAACACCTTCCAGGTCACCGCCACCGTCGTCAGCTCCTGCACCGTCAGCGGCACCACGCTGAACTTCGGCGGCAGCATCGACCCGCTGGCCACGGCCACCCCGCTGGACGCCACCTCCACGCTGAGCGTGCAGTGCACCAACACCACGCCCTACACCGTGGCGCTGAACGCGGGCAGCAATGCCGGCGGCGCTTCCAACTTCAGCGCCCGGGCGATGAAGAGCGGTGCCCGCTCGCTGGCCTACCAGCTCTACCTGGACACCGGCCACTCCAGCGTCTGGGGCGACGGCACCGCCAGCAGCGCCACCTACAGCGGCACCGGCAGTGGCAGCGCGCAGACGCTGAACATCTACGGCCGCCTGCCCTCTCTTGCCAACGTCGTTCCGGGGACGTACACAGACACTGTTACCGTCACCGTCAGCTACTGAGTTCACAACGAACCGCCAGGGAGGCGAGCATGATGAACCGAGCGATCCGATATCTCTTGTCCGTCCTTTTCTCCGTCGCCGCGGCGCTGCCGCTCGCAGCCCAGGCCGCCGACGTCACGCTGATGCCGGTCAATGTGCGGCTGGACCGCAACAACGACCGCAGCACGGTGCAGGTCATCAACAACGGCCAGGAGCCGGTGCTGATGCAGGCCGAGGCGATCCTCTGGACCCGCGTCAACGGCCAGGACCACGACGGCCCGACCACCGACCTGATCATCAACCCGCCGGTCTTCACCGTGCAGCCCGGCGCCACCCAGGTTCTGCGCGTGGGCCTGCGCCGCAGCCAGGAACTGGCCCAGGAGGGCACCTACCGCATCATCCTGCGCGAGGTGCCGATGCCGCAGGCGGCGGACTTCCAGCAGCTTTCCGGCAGCGTGCGCGTGCTGGTGACGATGCGGGTGCCGGTCTACGTGGCGCCGGCCCAGGTCAGGCGCAGCGAGCGCTGGCAGGTCACCCGCGCGCCGGACGGCTCGCTGCTCGCCCAGGTCAACAACGCCGGCAACGTGCACCTGAAGGTGGCCGAGCTGCGCCTGCAGGGCCCCGGTGGCGAGGCGCTGGCCGCCGTGGCGCAGAAGGGCGGGCCCTCGGTGATCTTCCCGGGCGAGCAGCGCGTGTTCAAGCTGCCGGCGGAATCGCGGGTCGCCCAGGTGCAGGTCCAGACCGAGGACGGCATCCGCATGGTGGCGCTGAACGACGCCGATGCGCCGAAGCCCTGAAGCGGCGCGCTTCAGCCGGGTGCTCCGGATCGCTCTTCCTCTCCTTGCCGCCGGGCTTCTCCTGCAGGGCGGCAGCGTGCGGGCGCAGGTGGCCCAGGGCTTCCCGCCGCCCAAGCCGCAGTGGGGCGAGACCCTGCTGCTGGCGCTGACGATCAACGGCGTGCCGCAGGACGGCATGGTGCGCGCGGTGCGGCTCAGCGAGGGGCTGGCGATCCCGACGGCCGTCTGGGGCGAGTTGCACCTGCGCCTGCCCAATGCCGCGCCCCGGATGATCGACGGCGAGGTCCACCTGCTGCTGGCCACCGGCGCGGTCGACTGGCACATCGACGAGGCCAGCCAGACGCTCGAGATCCGCGCCCCGGCCTCGGCCTTCGACGACCAGCGCCTGGAGCTCGGGGCCGGCGCGGCGCGGGTCACCCAGCCCTCGATCTGGGCGCCTTACCTGAACTACGACGCCCAGTGGCAGACGGTGCCGGGCAGCCCCAGCGTGGCCGATGCGCTGTGGGAACTGGGCCTGTTCAGCCCGCATGGAGCCTTCAGCAGCACCGGCGTGGCGCGCAGCGAGGGCCGTGGCGTGCGGCTGGACACCCGCTGGCAGAACGACGACCCCGGCCAGCTGCGCACGCTGCGCCTCGGCGATGCGATCAGCGAGCCCGGCGCCTGGGGTCGCGCGCTGCGCTTCGGCGGCCTGCAATGGGGCAGCGACTTCTCGCTGCAGCCCGGCTACCTGAGCTTCCCGCTGCCGACGGTGCGCGGCGAGGCCTCGCTGCCGTCCACGCTGGACGTTTACGTCAACAACGGCCAGCGCCTGCAGAGCCGGGTGCAGGCCGGCGCCTTCGACCTCGCGGAGCTGCCGGTCGTGACCGGGCAGGGCGAGATCCGCACCGTGGTCAAGGACCTGCTGGGGCGCGAGCAGGTCGTCGTCACGCCCTACTACGTGAGCCCGGCGCTGCTCAAGCCGGGCCTCAGCGCCTACAGCCTCGAAGTCGGCGCTCAGCGCAAGGACTACGGCGTGCGCAGCAACGCCTACGGCCCCGGCCTGCTCAGCGCCACCCTGCGGCGCGGGATCAGCAACCGCTTCACCACCGAGCTGCGCGGCGAAGCCAGCCCGCACCAGCAGGCGCTGGGCGCCTCGGGCTGGATGCTGTGGCCGGAGCTGGGCACCGGCCTGCTGTCGGCCGCGGCCAGCCGCTCGGACGAGCAGGGCAGCGGCTGGCTGCTGGTGGCCGGCCTGGACCGCCAGGCCCGCGACTGGAGCGGCAGCGTGCAGTGGCGGCGCGCCAGCCCGGGCTTCAGCCAGCTCGGCACGGTGAGCGTGCCGCGCCAGGTGCTGACGCTGGCGCTGGGCACCTCCTGGCGCGGCCAGTCGCTGGGCATGAGCTGGCTGGACCAGCGCGGCGGCAGCGCGCCGAGCCGGCTGGCGCAGCTGAACTACGGCGTGGACCTGGGGCGCAGCGGCTATGTCGGCCTGGCCCTGTTCCGCGACCTGATGCCGGGCGGCTCCACGATGGTGGCGCTCAGCTGGAACTTCTCGCTGGGCCAGCACTACAGCGGCGGCGTCAGCACGCAGCGCCAATCGGGCGGGCAGGCCGGCTCCTCCGTGAATCCGGTCCAGGTGCAGCTGCAGCGCAATCCCGGCCTCGGCTCCGACTACGGCTACCAACTGCTCGCCGAAAGCGGCGGCCACCAGCTCGCCCAGGGCAGCTGGCAGGGCGACCACGCGGTGCTCGGCGCCGGCATCGCGCGGCGCAACGGCAACACCGAGGCCCGCGCCAGCGCCAGCGGCGGCCTCGCGCTGCTGGACGGCAGCCTGTTCGCCGGCCGCCGCATCGACGGCGGCATGGCGCTGGTGGACGTCGGCGGCCAGCCGGGCGTGCGGGTGCTGCAGGACAACCAGGTGGTGGCCCGTACCGACCGCAATGGCCGGGCCTTCGTCACGCAGCTGCGCGGCTACGAGTCCAACCGCGTCGGCGTGGAGGCGGCCGACCTGCCGATGGACGTGGAGCTCGAGGCGCTGGAGATCCGCCTGACCCCGGCCGCCCGCAGCGCCAGCACCATCGCCTTCCCGGTCACGCGCGGGCGCGCGGCCAGCCTGCGGGTGCTCGACGCGGCGGGCCAGCCGCTGCCGCCGGGTGCGATGCTGCAGGCCGGTGCCGCACGCCGCTTCCCGGTCGGGCTGGATGGCCGCAGCTACCTGGCCGGCCTGGCCGAGGGGCGCAACACCGTGTCGGCCGCCTGGGCCGGCGGCAGCGCCCACTGCGAATTCGAGCTCGTGCTGCCGCCCGAGCGCGATCATGACGACCTGCCCGACCTGGGCTCATTGACCTGCCGGTGATGCGATGACCAAGAAGATGCTGCTCGTGCTGTTCCTGCTGCTGTCCGCGGCGCTGCCGGCGCGGGCGCTGTGCGTGCTGCCGCTGTGCACCTGCACGCTGACCACGGCCAACGTGGCCTTCGGCAGCTACAACCCGATGTCCTTCAGCCCGACGGACAGCACCGGCAGCGTCAGCGTCAGCTGCGGCGGCGTGGCTGGGCTGCTGATCCCGATGACCGTGGCGATCAGCACCGGCAGCAGCGGCAGCTACGGCACCCGCAAGCTGCGCAGCGGCGCCAACACGCTGGACTACAACCTCTATACCGATGCGTCCTACACGACCATCCTCGGCGACGGCAGCGGCGCCACGCAACTGGCCAATCTCTCGCTGCTGCTGGACGTGCTGGGCCTCGCGCCGGCCCAGACGGTGTGGGTCTACGGCCGCATCCCGGCCCGCCAGCTGGCGGCGGTGCCGGGGGTGTACGCCGACACGATCAACGTGACGCTGACCTACTACTGACGCTCAATCGTGACGGTGGCGCTCCCAGCGCCCCGGCTCCATGCGCCAGCCGTTGCCGGCATGCACCCAGGCGTGCGGCACCCAGTGGTAGCCCGCCCGCGGCGCCTCCCAGTGGCCGCCGACCCAGACGTGGCGGCCGCCGACCCAGTTCCAGTAGCCGCCCAGCCAGATGTAGCCGGGCGTCGGCGGGGCGCCGTAGTACTCGACCTGCGGCGCCGGCGGCGCCACGGTGACGACGGCGCCGTCGTAGGCATAGGCCCCGCGGGCGGGGGCGACGATGCAGCCGCTCAGCGAGACGGCGGCGGAGATGGCCGCGAGGGCCAGCAGCGGAAGGCGGTAGGACATGATGCGGACTCCAGGGGAATACACCCCAGGAACGGCATCCGCCGTGCCGCCGCCGACAGGCTTTACCGGGCGGAAACCTGGTCGTCCAGCATTGCCTTGCGCTGCTGGCGCAGGCGCCCGCCGGCAAAGCCCTGCGCCTCGACGCGCCGCGCGTCCGCGCCCAGCGCGATCTCCAGCCGCTGGCCGCGCCGCTGCACCGGGAAGCTGCCGAAGGGGTGCTCGTCCACGTACAGGTCCACCAGCTCGAGCCCGCGGGTCTCGACGACCAAGACCGGCGCGCCCTGTTCGTCGCTCGCCAGGTCCAGCTCCATCGCGCTGCCCGGCCCGGCCGCGCGCAGCCGGCCGATGCAGTGGCGCAGCAGGTCGCGGTTGCCGTGCAGCAGGTCGTCGCGGCTCATCGCGTAGCGGCTGGCGGCGGGGATGCCCAGGTCCTCGATCAGCAGGCCCTCGCTGGGCCCGGCGCGCAGCGCGCGGCGGAACGCGAAGGACATGCCCACGTCCCTCGGCAGCGCGGGCAGCTGCACGCCGGCCTCGGCCAGCGCTTCGCGGATCTCGCCGTAGTCCCAGGCATTGGCGCCGCCGCCACCGGTGGCCTGGCCCACGCAGACGAAGGGGCCGACGCCGTTGTCCACGAAGCCGGCGGTGAACAGGTCGCCGGCCGAGTAGGTGGACGTGTCCGCCACCAGCAGCACGGTGCCGCCGTAGCGCTGGCCGATCGCGTTGCAGGCCTGCAGCTCGGTCAGCGGGTGGGCGCGCGTGTAGAGCTCGCCGTTGCGCAGCGCGGTGTCCAGCGACTCGCGCCAGGGCCGCAGCGCCGCGCCGATCTCCTGCAGCTGCGGCTGGGCCAGCGCGCGGGTGCGCGGCGTGGCGCGCAGCGCGAAGCTGGTCGGCACGATGGGATGCGGCGTGAACAGGCGCAGCGCCCGCTCGGCCGCGGCGATGTTGCCGCCGGGGTTGCCGCGCACGTCGATGATCAGGCCCTCGCGCGGCAGCTGCGGGATCAGGTGCAGCAGCTCGCCCAGCAGCACGGCGGGCTCCACGTCGAAGCCGAAGATGCGCAGGTAGCCCACGGTTGCCGATTTCGCCGGACCGTCGTCGACCTGCAGCAGCTGCACCCGCAGCAGGTCGGGCAGCGAGGTGTCCAGCGCCTGCGTGCGCACGCCCGCGCCGAGGTCCTGCCAGCGGGCCTGGCGCAAGACCTGACCCTCCAGCGCCTCGGGCGCGAACAGCGCCATCTTGGCGTGGCGCACCGCGCCGGCCGCGCGGTTGAAGGCGCGCAGGTGCGGGTTGCCGGTGCCGTTGGGCGCGCCGCCCTGCAGCCGCCGGGCCTGCGGCGCGGCGATGATGCGCCAGTCCAGGCGGATCTCCTGTTCCGGCGCGTCGTCCGCGATGCGGTAGCCGATCACGACCCACTGCTCGTCCGGCGGCGGCCCGAACTGCAGCGAGCGCAGCGTGAGCGTGGACATCGCGGCGGCGCGCAGCCCGTCGGGCCGGCCGGCGCACTCCTGCTCGGCATGGCGCAGCACCGCGCGGTCGATCGGCACCCCGTTCCAGCGCAGCAGCTCCACGCCCGGCCGGAAGCTGCCGGCGCTCAAGGCCCGGCCGATCTTGGTGACGAGATAGCGCGGCGCATCGTCCGGCCCGTACATCTCCGCCAGGAAGGGCAGGGCGGCGACCTGGCCGGTGCGCTCGCGATGCCAGATGTAACGGGTGTGGTAGTCGCGCAGCTGCGTGAATATTGCCGACAGCTCGGCATGGAAGGCCGCCGCGTCCTGGCGGCCGCGCGCGTCGGAGCGCAGGATCTGCAGGCGCTGCAGCGGATCGACGCCGTAGCGGGCCCGCTTGAGGCTCAAATGGGCATAGAGCTCGCCGAGCACGAGCTCGACGGCATCGAGGATCTGCAGGCGTTCGGCGCGGCCGATCTGCGGGGCGGGTGTCATGGTTATTTGTCCCAGTCGTGGGGATGCGTCGAGGCTGGAGGTTAGCGGTACATTCGGCCCGATCCAACCCGAGGTCCCCGCAGTGCCCGCCGTATCCAGAGCCGCGATCCGCTTTGCCCATTGGGAAATCCGCCCCGACGAACGGCTCCTGCGCGTGCGCGGCGCCGCGGTCACCGTCGGTGCCCGCGCCTTCGCGGTGCTGCTGGCGCTGGTCGAGCGGCGTGGCCAGATGGTCACCAAGCAGCAGCTGCTCGATGCCGCCTGGCCGGGCCTGGTGGTGGAGGAGAACAACGTCTCGGTGCAGATCGCCGCGCTGCGCAAGCTGCTCGGCGCGGGCGCCATCGCCACCGTGGCGGGCCTGGGCTACCAGCTCAGCGCCGAGGCCCTGGCCGACGATGCGGCGCCGGCCCCGGCGCCCAGCGTTGCCGCCTCCCTGCATGCGCTGATCGGCCGCGAGCTGGACGAGGCGGCGGTCGGCGAGCTGCTGGCCCGCGAGCGCCTGGTCAGCGTGATCGGCAGCGGCGGCGTCGGCAAGACCTCGCTGGCCCGCGCGGTGC
>NZ_LYVQ01000026.1 GCF_001984095.1 Pelomonas sp. KK5 | reverse complement strand
GCCCGGCCCCGCCGGCGTGCAGTCGGTGGCGACGCTGGACGGCTTGTTGGCCGCCGCCGTGAGCATGTCGAAGGACAGCTCCATGTCCACGTTGATGCGCTCGCCGGCCGTCAGCAGGTCCACGTACCAGCCGTTGTTGACGGCCCAGTTGACCGGGGTCGAGGTGCTGCCGATGACGCGCGGAGAGTCGCTGCTGACCGCCTGCTTGACCAGCTTCGCGCCGGTCGACCGGGCGTTGCCGATGCCGGTGGAGCCGAGACTGTCCTTGATGGCATAGATGCTCTGCGCGTCGGTGTTGGTGACGTCGGTCTTGCCGAGGTAGCGGCCGGTACCCACGTAGACGACCGCCCAGCTGCCGCCGTTGGCATCGACCTGGCCGAGCTGGGGCATTGTGGTGATCGGCTGCGCCTTGCCGCTGGCGTCGGTCAGCTGGGCGATGCTCAGCGCGGCGTTCTTCGGATCCTGGATGCCGTCGATGTCGAAGCGCCAGACATTGCCCAGCAGGTCGCCGGCGTAGAAGCGCTTGCCCAGGTTCTCGGTGTCGGAGTCCACCCAGACGTTGAGCTTGTTCAGGCCGCTCGAATTGCCGGCCGAGCCGACGCCGGTGTCGATGGTCTTGCTGGCGAGCACCGGGGCGCCGGTGATCGCGTTGACGACGAACAGGTGGCCGCCGCCATCCGGGTTGTTGTAGCCGGAGGTGAAGGCGACGATCCAGGTGCCGTCCTTGCGCTTGGTGATGACCGGGTTGCCGAAGGTATAGCCCAGGGAGGAATCGGTGTACTCCCACAGCGCCACCGGCGTGGCCGGGTCGGTGATGTCCAGCGCGTAGTAGCCGCGGCCACCCGAGTTGAGCCCGCCGACCAGGATGGTCCGCCACTTGCCGGCGGTGGCGTCATAGACGTCGCCGACCGCCGGGGTCGCGTCCACGTAGTACTGGTGCTTGGAGGCATAGAAGCTGTCCGCCAGCAGGTACAGGTTGGGCATCACCAGGCGCGGGATGTAGGCCCAGCGCTCGGTGCCCGAGGAACTGGTGGCGACGGCATTCTTGGTGCTCGGGTCGATCGTCGTCTCGGCATTGAAGGCGTGCAGCATGCCGTCGTTGGCACCGACGTAGATGGTCGGCTTGCGCCCGGACTGCGCGTTCTTGAAGCCGGCGTAGTTGTTTTCCGTGTAGTTGAACGCGGGCTTGCCGACATACACCGGCGAGGAGTTGACGATGTCGCCCAGCAGCTTGGCCGGCGTGCGGTACTGCGCCTGCGGCTGCCCGCGCAGGAAGCTGAGCAGGTTGGCGCCGGAGTTGAAGTTCGTCAGCGCCGTGCCCGA
Organism: Pelomonas sp. KK5; assembly: GCF_001984095.1. GTDB lineage: Bacteria > Pseudomonadota > Gammaproteobacteria > Burkholderiales > Burkholderiaceae_C > KK5. Next base: position 40,943 of record NZ_LYVQ01000026.1, on the reverse strand, counting down.
CAGGCCGGCGCACTGGGACAGCACCGGCGTCTTGTTGCATGCGTTGTCGAAGTAAGCCAGCTCGGTGCTGGTCATCTTGGTCGTGTCGTAGACGAAGGGCTGCAGCGTGCCGGTGAAGCTGCCGGCGGTGCCGCTGGGGCGGAAGTAGTAGATGTTGCGCGTGGTCGAGGTGGACAGCTGCGCGGCGGCGGACCAGATGGCCAGGTCCACCGGCTTGCCGTCAGCGCCCAGCGCGGTGGTGGCGACGACGCCGGTGGTGACGTCCATCGAGTAGGCGCGCAGGTCGCCGGTCCAGTCCTGCGACTGGAACTGGGCGACGAAGACGCCGTTGTCGCCCTGCACCGGCTGCAGCGTGCTGGTGGCCGCCGCGGAGGACGAGCCCTTGACGCCCTGGATGGTGCTCAGCGTAGCGGCCAGGCTGCTGGCCAGCGTGCTCGGGTCGGTGGCGCTGAAGTAGCGGCCGCGCCCGTTGACGGCGGCGTGCCAGAGGTCGTCGATGTTGACGGCGCCGGCATCGCTGCTGGGCACCGGCCAGTTGGCCGCGCCGCTCTTGACGTTGGCATAGTCGCCGCTGGTCTGGCTCAGGTAGTTGGGGTCATACAGCAAGGTCCCGCTATTGCCCAGGCTCAGCGTGTAGGTGCTCATGTGCAGCCAGGTGGCCGTGTCGTCGCCGAAGCCGACGACGGGCTGGGTGCTGTCGCAAAGGCTGGTGGCCAGCGCGCCGGTGCAGTTGCCCATGCCCGTGGTGCGCAGCGCATTGGAGTAATAGAACATGGCCACGTCGGCCAGCGAGCTGGACGAGCCGCCGCTGCTGGTGGTCGTCGTGGTGGTGGTCGGGTTGGTGGTGGTGGTCGTGGGCGTCGTGCTGGTCGTCGTGGCCGTGCCGACCACGGTGCTGCTGCTGGGCGTCGTCGTGACGTTGTCGGGGATCGTCGGCAGCGCGATGGCGACCGGCGTGGTCGCCGCGCTCGCGCTGGAAACGCAGGTGGCGGTCACGGTCGGCGTGCTGGTCTGGGTCCAGGCGGTCCAGCCAAACGTGCCGTTCTGGTTGGCCGGGGGCGTGGGCTGCGGTTGCGTCGGTGCCTGGCTGCCGTTGACGACGCCGGTGTCGCTGATCGGCGTGGTGGTGCTGTTGCTGGTGCTGGTCGTGTTGTCCGAGCTCTGCACGCCGTTCACCGCGATGATGGTTTCGGTGTAGTTGGTAGTCGTCGAGTAGCCGGTCACCACCGTGCGCGACTGCTGCGTGTCCAGCGAACTGATGGTGGTGCTGGTCAGCGTGGTGCCCTTGTTCTGTGTCTCGGTCCAGGAGTACTGGAAGGACTTGCCGCTCGAGCAGCTGCTGCCGCTGAAGGTGACCGTGCCGGTATTGCCGGGCGTCCCGATGCCGCGCGCCAGCCCGGTGATAGTGACGGTGAAGGTCTTCGTGTCGACGGCCGTGATCGTGTAGGGACCGCCGTTGAAGTTCGAGACCGAGAGCCCCGACAGCGTGACGCTCTGGCCGGCCACGAAGTTGCCGGCGGTACCGAGCTTGACGGTCAGCGTGCAGCTCTGCTTGCCGCCCGAGGTGTTGGAGCAGCTGGTCGCGATGGTCGAGGTGGCGAAGCCCGGGCTGGTGAGCGAGTAGTTGGTGCGCTGCTGTGCGTTCGTCGGCGTGTACTTGATCGTGACCGTCGTGGTCTTGTCGGTCTTGACGTCCGGCGTGGTCACCGTGGACTGGTAGCTCGTCGTCGCGCTCCAGGTCTTCACCGTCTTCACGGTCGAGGTGTTGCCGTCGTACTGCGGCCGGGGCGTGGCACCGCCGTCCTGCTCGCCGACCAGGGTGGTGTTGTCGAACTTGTAGGGACCGTAGTTCGTCGCCGCCGTGCCGTTGGAAACCTCATCCTGGGTGTTCCAGTAGCCGTCGGTGGACAGGATCGTGAAGTTCTTCTGGCACGAGTACTGGATCGGGTCGTAGGTCTGGCCGGACACCTGCTTGGCATAGTAACGACCGACCTTGGACAGTGCGCCGCGCAGCGGCGTGTAGGGCCCCGGCACGGCCCCCATCAGCTTGCTGTAGAAGCTGGTCTTCTGCGTGCTGTCGAAGTCACGGACGTTCAGGAAGGTGGTGCCCTCGGTAACGCCCGTGTCGGAGATGGTCGTGAAGCCGATGCGATAGTCACTGCCCATCACCGCGAAGGCCTGGCTGGTGCTGGTCTGCATCATCAGCATGCGGGTGCGGTAGTACTGGTACCAGTTGGCGTAGTTCTGCGCCTCGGTCGAGGCGGCCGTGACCATCTTCAAGGTGAACACGCCCGCGCCGGGCGAGGCGCTGATGGCGCTGTTGCATTCCTTGTAGAAGGTCGAGCTGGTGTCCAGGCTGTTGCCGGGATAGCGGTAGCTCATCGCAGTACTGCTGCCGCTGTAGGCGTAGTAGTACTGCTGCACGGGGGAGTCATCGCCGACGGTGACCGTGCTGAGCGTGCCCGAGCCGACGGCCAGCAGCACGTTGATGGACAGCGCACCAGTGGATGAATCCCAGCTCGCCACCGTGCCCACCATGTACTTGGCGCCGGTGCTGGACGTGCTGTTGTCGAACACCGTCACGATGTTGCCGGCCACGTACCAGGAACTCTGCTTGCTGCTGACGTTGATCGTCAGGTTCAGCGTGCCGGAGGAGACGATGGTGGCCGAGGTCTGCGAGACCGTGCGCTGGTTGTAGGTGCCGGTCTTCGCGTTGCCGCCGCTCAGAAAGCTGGTGGACCCAAGAGCAAGGTTGTTCCCGCTGGCGTCCTTGGGCGGCGAGTAGCTCAGCGCGGGGTTGTAGGCCACGCCATTGCACTGGGAGCTGCGGCGACCGTACTGGATGGCGTTGCCAAACTTGTTGCGGGCGGGGACGACATAGTCGGCATCGTCGGGCAGGTAGTCCGACGCCATCGAGCCCGAATCGTCCAGGATGAACATCACGTTGGGCTTGACCTGGCTGGTCGAGGTCGTGAAGAGCGGCGCGGTGGCGATGTCGGTGTCGGCACGGGCGGGGCTCGCGAGGGCGGCCGCCAGCAGCGCCAGGCCGCCGAGCCAGGCGCGGCTGCGTTGCAACGGATCAAATGTCGGATTCATAGCAGTCCCCTGAGCCCTGGATCAGAAATGCACCAATGTCTCGGTGTAGGCCACCGTGCCGCGCGCCCCGACCGTGCGGGTCAGGATGCGGTAGGCCGTGCCCGTGGAAAAGGTCGTGAAGCGGCCGCCCGGCTTGAGCGCGCCGCGCTGGTGCGTGGTGGTGGTCTGCGCCGTGACCGGCGTGACGCAGCTGTTGCTGCTGTCGTTGGGGCCGGCGTTCTTGCACAGCCGCGTGATGACATAACGCGAATTCCCGTCGGCATCCAGCGCCTGCGTCTTCAGGCACACCGGCGTGGTCTTGGCGCTGACGCTCTGGCAGTCGTCGCCCTTCCAGTCGGGCACGACGACGGCGGTCGCCGAGGTGGCGACGAGGCTGCCCGTCGGGTCGAGGTTGGCCGGCGCGGTGGAGGAATAGCCGTTGGCCGGGATGTCGCTATCCAGCATGCCGGACACGGCCGTGCTGTTCTGCAGCCAGGTGATCGCGCTCTCGGCCGTCAGCGAGCCGGCCGCGACCGCATCCTTCTTGAAGCCCAGGTTGCCCAGCACCAGCATGCCGGTGTCCACCGAGCGCACCAGCGCCACGGCGCCGATGGTCAGCACCGCCAGCGCGCAGAGCGCGAACAGCATGGACACGCCGCGCTGGGCCGAGGCGGCAAGGCGCCGGGCTGACGTCGTCATCGTCTTCATGATTTCCACAGCTGGTTGCGCAAGGGGACGAGCACGTCGAAGACCTTGTAGCGGTAGTGCTTCCAGTCGGCCGCGCCGTCCACGTGCAGGGCGATGCAGTTGGAGGTGCCGCAGGCGCTGGCGCCGGTGATCGTGCCGACGCTGCCGACGTCCCACTGCGGGTTGCTCGTCGTCACCTCGTCCTTCTCGTACTCGGCGCTGCGCGCCACCACCGCCAGGCGCACCGCGCGCACCTTGAGCCAGTCCGCGTTGCTGGCGGGGGTGACGCTGTCGTAGGTGTCGATGATGTTGTCCCCGTCGGTGTCCTTGCCGTACAGCGCCTTGAGCATGACGATGTTGGACTGCACGTCCTGGGTCGTCGCTGCCTGGGTACTGACGCTGTAGCTGGTCTGGCGTAGCCGCATGTCGGCGGTGAGCGAGAAGCTGATGTCGTTGAGCGTGCCCAGGTTGACGAGGTAGGCCCCGGCGGCGGTAGCCTTGGTCGGGTACTTGTTGGCGTTCCAGCTGTTGTCGTTGCGCATGACGACGGTGGTGGTGGACGGCGTCGCGGGCGGATCGACGTCGCTGGCCTGGAACACCTCGCAGGTCGTGTCCGGCGAGCCGTAGACCAGGGCCAGCAGGTCGCCCTTGGCGATGCCCAGCGTCGACTTCACGTTGAAGGTCGTGTTCTGGTTGGAGGAGCTCTGGTTCGGGTCGTAGAAGGGCGCCATCAGGGGCGCGGCCATCACGAAGTTGGTCTTCGAGCTGGACAGGATGCGCACCGCGTCGGCGGTGCTGGCGTTGCCGGCCGTGATGATCACCGGCGCCAGCACCGGCGGCGCGCCGGCAATGGCGGCCCCGCCGCTCTGGACCGACAGCGTGCAGCCGGCGGTCCAGGAATCGGTGACGATGCCGTAGCCGGCCATCTTCAGCTGCCGCTCGATGGTGTAGATCGCCAGCCCGCCGTTGATCTGGGCATCGGATCCGCTGGAGGTCGTGCGCCGCTGGTTCTCAGCATTGACCAGCACCGCGGCGATCGCGATGGTCACCAGCAGGCCCACGGTCATGCCCACCAGCAGCTCGATCAGCGTGAAGCCGGCCTGGCCGGGCGCAGGGTTGGTGTGCGTGCGCATCATCATCACGGCTGCCAGATCATCGTGGTGGAGAAGCTGTTGCGGTCGCTGCCCTGGGCCCAGCTCACGGTGACCGTGATCGTGCCTGTGGCCGTCGCCGCGGCGACGGTGGCCTGCCCGGACGGCAGCCTGACGCCGACGCGGCGCAGCCAGTCCTTGCAGCGCGCATAGGCCGCGCACTGGTCGCCGTTGTACGAGGCCAGGTTGGCCGGCGCGTCGGTCTGGATCAGGCCGAACAGCTCGGAGGCGAGGTTGGAGGCATCGGCGCGGTAGTGGGCGGAGCTCTGGGCGCGGGTCATCGAGGCCTGCAGTCCGATCAGGCCGAGGATGCCGAAGGCGAAGATCAGCATGCCGACGAGCGCCTCGATCAAGGCGATGCCGCGCTGCTGATGACGCTGATTCCTGGAGTTAGCGCGAGGCATGCGTGTGGTTCCTGCTCATCAAAGCGTCGGGCAGACACGCGGGTCGCCGGCCGCCACGTCGGGATCGCAGTTGCGCACCGAGCCGCCGGCCTCGACGACCACCCGCAGCCGGCGACCGCCGCCTGCGGCCAACGTGACGTCGATCGTCTGGATCGGGTCGGCCCCGTCGGCAATGACCTGGCCCAGCCCGTTGAAGGTCACATGGTTGGCGGCGTTGGCGCCCGAGGACTGCGCGCTGATGCTGACGGCGCTGCTGGACTCGCCCGCCTGCGAGCGGAAGGCCAGCTGTGGCGCGTCCGTCAGCGAGGCCACGGCATTGCACTGGCCAGCCGGATTGCCCACGCTGACCACCCACTGCGAGGAACTCGACGACACGCTGCACGAACTGCCGGGCACGCTGGAGGTGGTGTCGGACACCAGCCAGAAGGTCACGTTGCCGTTGCGCCGCAGCGACTCGTTGCGCGCGCGCTCGATGCCACCGCGCAGCGACTCCGCCACGTTGCGCATCTTGATGCTGGTCAGCCAGTCGGCCACGTAAGGCATCAGCCGGGACAGCACCAGGCCGAGCACGATCAGCACGACCATGACTTCGACCAGGTTCACCCCGCGCTGACGGCTTCTGTTCAGCATTCGTCGCCCTTGATCAGCCAGCAGGACTTGTCGACCGTCTGGCCCTTGAACTTGCTCGTCTTCATCAGGCCGGTGTTGTCGATCGAATAGACATGACCGGAAGCTGCCGTCCCGGTCTTGCCGCTGGCGGTGATCGTGTACCCCGCCCCGCCGCCGGACACCGCGCAGCCATAGGTGAAGTACTTGGCGCCGTTGGGCGCGAAGGTGTTCCAGCTGGGCGCGGCCACGCCGCCGGTGGCGCAGGCGGCGCTGGTGCCGTAGTTGCGGTTGTCCTGGAAGAACTGCTCCATCTGCACCCGGTAGGTGGACAGCGCGGAAGTGGCCTCGGGCAGCTGTCCGCGGCGCACGTAGTCGGTATAGGCGGGGATCGCGACGGCCGCCAGGATGCCGATGATGACCACCGTGATCAGCAGTTCGATCAGGGTGAAGCCGGCCGTGCGGCGGGGGCGGTGGTGCAGGCTCATGGTGTTCTTTTCCTAACGGTCTGTCTCGACGCAGCGCGATGGGCGCCATTCTCGGCAGCACCGGCCTGGGGCGCCGTGAACAAGTGCACACATTAATCCCTAGTTTCGACGAACGGGAGTGGGCTGGCGACCAGTGGCGCGGCCTTTGTAACGAATCGTCGGGCGCGGAAACGACAGAAGCCGCCCGAAGGCGGCTTCTTTTTGCTAAGCGCTGAAGGGTCAGCGCGGCAGGTCGCTGGTCCCCATCAGGAACTCATCCACCGCCCGCGCCGCCTGGCGGCCTTCGCGGATCGCCCACACGACCAGGCTCTGGCCGCGCCGCATGTCGCCCGCCGCAAACACCTTGTCCACATTGGTGGCATAGCCGCCGGTGAAGTCGGTCGTCGCCTTGGCATTGCCGCGGGCATCCTTGCTGACGCCGAAGGCATCGAGCACGGTGGCGATCGGGGCCGTGAAGCCCATCGCCAGGAAGACCAGGTCGGCCTTCAGCGTCTGCTCGGTGCCCGGCACTTCCGTCAGCTTGCCGTCCTTGAACTCGACCTTGACGGTCTTGAGGCCGGTCAGCTTGCCCTTCTCGCCGACGAATTCCTTCGTCGAGATAGCAAACACACGCTCGCAGCCCTCTTCATGGCTGGACGAGGTGCGCAGCTTGATCGGCCAGTAGGGCCAGGTCAGCGGGCGGTCTTCTTCCTCGGGCGGCTGCGGCATCACCTCGAACTGGGTGACGCTCTTGGCGCCATGGCGGTTGCTGGTGCCGACGCAGTCGCTGCCGGTGTCGCCGCCGCCGATGACGATGACGTGCTTGCCGTCGGCGCGGATCTGGCCCTTCAGCTTGTCGCCCGCGTTGACCTTGTTCTGCTGGGGCAGGAACTCCATCGCGAAGTGCACGCCCTGCAGTTCGCGGCCGGGCACCGGCAGGTCGCGCGAGTTCTCGGCACCGCCGGTCAGCAGCACGGCGTCGAACTGTGCCTTCAGCTCATCGGCGCTGATGACTTCCTTGGCCCAGTTGGTGACCTTGTGGCCTTCGGGGATCGAGCCGACCAGCACGCCGGTCTTGAACACCACGCCCTCGGCTTCCATCTGCGCGACGCGGCGGTCGATGTGCGACTTCTCCATCTTGAAGTCGGGGATGCCGTAGCGCAGCAGGCCGCCGACGCGGTCGTTCTTCTCGAACAGCGTGACGCTGTGGCCGGCGCGCGCCAGCTGCTGCGCGGCGGCCATGCCCGCCGGGCCGGAGCCGACGACGGCGACCGTCTTGCCGGTCTTCACCTTGGCCACTTGCGGCTTGACCCAGCCCTCGGCCCAGGCGCGGTCGATGATCGCGTGCTCGATGGACTTGATGCCTACTGCGTCGTCGTTGACGTTCAGCGTGCAGGCCGCCTCGCAGGGCGCGGGGCAGATGCGGCCGGTGAACTCGGGGAAGTTGTTGGTGCTGTGCAGGACGGTGATCGCGGCCTTCCAGTCCTCATTGCGGCCGCGATACACGAGGTCGTTGAAGTCCGGAATGATGTTGTTGACCGGGCAGCCGTTGTTGCAGAAAGGCGTGCCGCAGTCCATGCAGCGCGCGCCCTGCACCTTCGCCTGGTCGGTGTTCAGGCCGATAACGAATTCCTTGTAGTTCTTGACCCGCGTCGGGACGGCCTCGTAGCCCTCTTCCAGACGCTCGTACTCCATGAAGCCGGTGACTTTTCCCATGGTTCTTCTTCCTCAGACTTTGGCGGCGGCGCCGGCGGCGGGGGCCTTGGCGTGGACGATGGCTTCTGCAGCTTCCCTGGCGGCGTGGATCTCGCCCAGGGCGCGCTTGTACTCGTGCGGGAACACCTTGATGAACTTGGCGCGTGAGGCGGCCCAGTTGTCCAGCAGCTCGCGGGCGCGCTGGCTGCCGGTCCAGCGGTGGTGGTCTTCCAGCATCTTCTTGACGATGGCCTCGTCGGTCTGCTGCTCGCTGCCTTCGCCGAGGTGGTGCCAGATGGCCTTGTCGACGGTCGCTTCCTGCTCAGGCGAAGGCAGCAGCTTGTCCAGCGCCACCATCGAGGTATTGCAGCGCTTGTGGAACTCGCCGTCCTCGTCGAACACGTAGGCGATGCCGCCGCTCATGCCGGCCGCGAAGTTGCGGCCGGTCTTGCCCAGCACCATCACCGTGCCGCCGGTCATGTACTCGCAGCCGTGGTCGCCGGTGCCCTCGACGACCGCCGAGGCGCCCGACAGGCGCACCGCGAAGCGCTCGCCGGCCACGCCGCGGAAGAAGGCCTCGCCGCGCGTGGCGCCGTAGAGCACCGTGTTGCCGACGATGATGTTCTTCGTGGCGTCGCCGCGGAAGTCGATGGACGGGCGCACGACGACGCGGCCGCCGGACAGGCCCTTGCCGGTGTAGTCGTTGGCGTCACCGATCAGGTAGAAGGTGATGCCCTGCGCCAGGAAGGCGCCGTAGCTCTGGCCGCCGGTGCCTTCCATCTGGATGAAGATGGTCTGGTCGGGCAGGCCCTCGGGCTTGCGGCGGATCAGCTCGCCGGACAGCATCGCGCCGACCGTGCGGCGTACGTTGGTCACCTGCTGCATGAACTGCACCTTTTCGCCCTTCTCGAAGGCGGGGAGGCACTTCTCGATCAGCTTGACGTCCAGCGCCTTGTCCAGCGCGTGGTCCTGCTTTTCCACGTGGATGCGGGGCACGTCGGCCGGCACCTCGGGGCGATGGAACACGCGGCTGAAGTCCAGGCCCTTGGCCTTCCAGTGGCTGATGCCCTTCTTCGTATCGAGCAGGTCGGCGCGGCCGATCAGGTCCTCGAACTTCTTGATGCCCAGCTGCGCCATGATCTGGCGCGCTTCCTCGGCGACGAAGAAGAAGAAGTTGATCACGTGCTCGGGCTTGCCGGTGAACTTGGCGCGCAGCACCGGGTCCTGCGTGGCGACGCCGACCGGGCAGGTGTTCAGGTGGCACTTGCGCATCATGATGCAGCCCTCGGCCACCAGCGGCGCGGTGGCGAAGCCGAACTCGTCGGCACCCAGCAGCGCGCCGATGACGACGTCGCGGCCGGTCTTCAGCTGGCCGTCGGTCTGCACGCGCACGCGGCCGCGCAGGCGGTTCAGCACCAGGGTCTGCTGCGTCTCCGCCAGGCCCAGCTCCCACGGCGTGCCGCAGTGCTTGATGGAGGACCAGGGCGAGGCGCCGGTGCCGCCGTCATGGCCGGCGATCACGATGTGGTCGGCCTTGGCCTTGGCCACGCCGGTCGCCACCGTGCCGACGCCCACTTCCGACACCAGCTTCACCGACACGTCGGCGCGCGGGTTGACGTTCTTCAGGTCGTGGATCAGCTGGGCCAGGTCCTCGATCGAGTAGATGTCGTGGTGCGGCGGCGGCGAGATCAGGCCGACGCCCGGCACCGAGTAGCGCAGGAAGCCGATGTACTCGCTGACCTTGCCGCCCGGCAGCTGGCCGCCCTCGCCGGGCTTGGCGCCCTGGGCCATCTTGATCTGGATCTGGTCGGCCGACACCAGGTACTCGGTCGTCACGCCGAAGCGGCCGGAGGCGACCTGCTTGATCTTGGAGCGCAGCGAGTCGCCGTCCTTCATCGTGTAGTCGGCGGCGATGACCTTAGAGCCGATGACGTCGGACACCTTGGTGCCGTCGGTGATCTTGATGCCCTTCAGCTCATTGCGATAACGGGCCGGGTCTTCGCCGCCTTCGCCGGTATTGCTCTTGCCGCCGATGCGGTTCATCGCGATGGCCAGCGTGGAGTGCGCTTCCGTCGAGATCGAGCCGAGCGACATCGCGCCGGTGGCGAAGCGCTTGACGATGTCGGCGGCCGATTCCACTTCCTCGACCGGGATCGCCTTGGCCGGATCGAACTTGAACTCGAACAGGCCGCGCAGCGTCATGTGGCGCTTGCTCTGGTCGTTGATGATCTGGGCGTATTCCTTGTACGTGTCGAACTTGCCGGAGCGCGCGCTGTGCTGCAGCTTGGCGATCGCGTCGGGCGTCCACATATGGTCCTCGCCGCGCACGCGCCAGGCATATTCGCCGCCGGTCTCGAGCAGGTGCTCCATGATCGGGTCGTCGCCGAAGGCGGCCTTGTGCAGGCGGATCGCTTCCTCGGCCACCTCGAACACGCCGATGCCGCCGACCTGCGTCGGCGTGCCGCGGAAGTACTTCTCGACGAAGTCCTTCTTGAGGCCGATCGCCTCGAAGATCTGCGCGCCGCAGTAGGACATATAGGTCGAGATGCCCATCTTGGACATGATCTTCGACAGGCCCTTGCCCACGGCCTTGATGTAGTTGTAGATCGCCTTGTCGGCGCTGAGGTTGCCGGGCAGCTCGGCGTGCATGCCGCTCAGCGTTTCCAGCGCGAGATAGGGGTGGACCGCCTCGGCGCCGAAGCCGGCCAGCACGGCGAAGTGGTGCACCTCGCGGGCGGTGCCGGTCTCGACGACCAGGCCGGCCGTCGTGCGGCGGCCTTCGCGCACCAGGTGGTGGTGGACGGCCGACAGCGCCAGCAGCGCGGGGATCGCGATGCGGTCGGCGCTGAGGTGGCGGTCGGTGATGATCAGGATGTTGTGGCCGGTCTTGATCGCGTCCACGGTCTCGGCGCACAGCGAGGCGAGCTGGGCCTCGACGCCTTCGCGACCCCAGGCGGCCGGGTAGGTGATGTCCAGCTCATAGGGCTTGAACTTGCCGTTGGTGTGGGCCTCGATGCCGCGCAGGCGGGCCATGTCCTGGAAGTCCAGGATCGGCTGGTGCACCTCGAGGCGCATCGGCGGGTTGACGGCGTTGATGTCCAGCAGGTTCGGCTTCGGGCCGATGAAGCTGTTCAGGCTCATCACGATGTTCTCGCGGATCGGGTCGATCGGCGGGTTCGTGACCTGGGCGAAGAGCTGCTTGAAGTAGTTGAACAGCGGCTTGTCCTTGCCCGAGAGCACGGCCAGCGGCGAGTCGTTGCCCATCGAGCCGATGCCTTCTTCGCCGTTCGTGGCCATCGGCGCCATCAGGAACTTGATGTCTTCCTGCGTGAAGCCGAAGGCCTGCTGGCGTTGCAGCAGCGGCGTCGCAAACTCGGCCTTGGGTACCTCGACCACCGGCAGGTCATCGAGCTTGACGCGGACGTTCTCGATCCACTGGCGGTACGGACGCGCGTTCGCGTACTGGTTCTTCAGTTCCTCGTCGTCGACGATGCGGCCCTGCTCCAGGTCGATGAGGAACATCTTGCCCGGCTGCAGGCGCCACTTCTTGACGATCTTGTTCTCGGGGATCGGCAGCACGCCGGACTCCGAGGCGAGGACGACCAGGTCGTCGTCGGTGATGCAGTAGCGGGCCGGGCGCAGGCCGTTGCGGTCCAGCGCGGCGCAGACCTGGCGGCCGTCGGTGAAGGCCATGGCGGCGGGGCCGTCCCAGGGCTCCATCATCGCGGCGTGGTACTCGTAGAAGGCGCGGCGGCGCTCGTCCATCAGCTCATGCTGCTCCCAGGCTTCCGGGATCATCATCATCGCGGCGTGGGCCAGCGGGTAGCCGCTCATCGTGAGCAGCTCCATCGCGTTGTCGAAGGTGGCCGTGTCGGACTGGTGCTCGAAGCTGATCGGGTAGAGCTTCTGCAGGTCGTCGCCCAGCACCGGCGACTTCATCACGCCCTCGCGGGCACGCATCCAGTTGAAGTTGCCCTTGACGGTGTTGATCTCGCCGTTGTGGGCCACCATCCGGTACGGGTGGGCGAGCGGCCACTCGGGGAAGGTGTTGGTGGAGAAGCGCTGGTGCACCAGGGCGATGGCGGAGACCACGCGCGGGTCGGCCAGGTCCTTGTAGTACTTGCCGACCTGGTCGGCCAGCAGCAGGCCCTTGTAGATGACCGTGCGGCAGCTCATGCTGGGCACGTAGTACTCGCGGCTGTGCGTGAGCTTCAGGGCCTGGATGGCGCTGCTGGCGGTCTTGCGGATCACGTAGAGCTTACGTTCCAGCGCGTCGGGCACGATGATGTCCGGGCCGCGGCCGATGAAGATCTGGCGGATCACCGGCTCCTTCTCGCGCACGGTGGGCGACATCGGCATCTCGCGGTCCACCGGCACGTCGCGCCAGCCCAGCAAGACCTGACCCTCGACCTTGATCGCGCGGGCCAGTTCCTGCTCGCAGGCCAGGCGGGAGGCGGCTTCCTTGGGCATGAAGATCATGCCGACGCCGTACTCGCCGGGCGGCGGCAGGTCGATGCCCTGCAGCTTCATCTCGGCGCGGTAGAACTCGTCCGGGATCTGGATCAGGATGCCGGCGCCGTCGCCCATCAGCTTGTCGGCGCCGACGGCGCCGCGATGGTCGAGGTTCTCGAGGATCTTGAGGCCCTGCTGGACGATGTGGTGCGCCTTGTGGCCCTTGATGTGGGCGACGAAGCCGAGGCCGCAGGCGTCCTTCTCGTTCTCGGGGCGGTAGAGGCCGTGGGCGCTCAGGTCCTGTTTTTCTTGGTCGATCTGGGCGGCGGTGGTGATCGGGATGATCTTCTGCATGGCTCTCTCCGCATCGGAAATGGCAAACGAGCGCGAAGCTTACTGCGCCGCAGCAAAACGCTCAATCAAGAATAATTGGGGTCAGACTCTTATTGAATGAAACGAGTCGTTCGCACATCAATTAATTGGGGACATAGTCGATTTCGGCGGGCGGCCCCGGCGACGCGGGCTGACCGGCCGATCCGTCACCTCGCCGATCGCTCGCAAGAAGGGTGCCGAACCGAGCGGCCAGCCCTTCAGCGCCGCCTCGCCCAGCCGTTTCGCCTCGTCCTCGGTGACGCCCTGCTCCAGCCAGGCCTTGTAGGCCGCTTCGCGCTCGAAGGGCGTGTTGCCGATGCCCCAGAACAGCGCGTGGTCCAGGACCAGCGGATCGCGCCGCTTCCCCAGATGGTGCGCGGCGCTGGACCAGCGGTAGTCCTCCGGGCGGACCGCCTGGCCCAGCCGCTGCGGATTGGTCTCGATGAAGCGCATGCAGGCGAGCAGGTACTCACTTGCTTCCAGCGGCGCGGCGCGGAAACGTCCGTCCCACAAGGTGCCGCTGCGGCCGTGGCGCTTGTTGAAGGCCGCCACGTAACGGCGGCCGAGCGACTGCATCATCCGGCTCAAGGCCTCGTCGGTCTCCGGCGTGGCCAGCAGATGGATGTGGTTGTCCATCAGGATGTAGGCGTGCACCGCCACCTTGTGCAGCGCAGCGCATTCGCGCAGCTCGGCGAGCAGGCGCTCGCGGTCCGTATCGTCGGTGACGATGGCCTGGCGGTTCAGGCCGCGCTGGATCAGGTGGTGCGGATGACCGGCGAGGGTCAGTCTTGCGAGGCGAGCCATGGCGGGATCAGCATTTGAGTCTGACCCCGATTATGTTCAGAACAAAGTGCGCCCGGTCAGCCGCTGGTGCTCCTTCATCGCGAAGCGGTCGGTCATGCCGGCGATGTAGTCGGCGATGGCGCGGTAGCGGTCCTCGGCCAGCGCGTATTCGTCGGGTAGCAGGGTCGGGTCTTGCGCGTAGAGGGCGAAAAGCTCGCGCAGCAGCGCCTCGGCGCGCACGCGCATGTCCTGCACCTGCGGGTGGCGATAGAGGTTGGCGAAGAGGAAGCGCTTCAGCTCCGTGCTGGCCGCGCGCATCGCGGGGCTGAAGCGGATCAGCGGCTTGGCTTGCGCGCGCACCGCATCGGCATCGGCTGGCGCCGCGTGATCGAGCGCGGCCTGGCTGGCGTCGATGATGTCGTAGACCTGCGCCGACAGCATGCGTCGGATCGTGTCGAACAGCAGGCGCTTGCCCTTCAGGCTCGGAAACTCGGCCAGGGTGGCACGCAGATGCTCCGCCACCAGCGGCACGGTCTCCAACTGCTCCAGCGTCACCAGGCCGGAGCGCACGCCGTCGTCGACGTCATGGGCGTTGTAGGCCACCTCGTCAGCCAGGTTGCACAGCTGTCCTTCGAGGCTGGTCTGCCCGCCGTGCAGGAAGCGGTGGGCGATGCCGCCCGGTTCGGCCGCCTCGATGATCTCGGCATAGCGCTTGGCGCAGTGCTTCAGGATGCCCTCGCGGGTCTCGAAGCAGAGGTTCAGCCCGTCGAAGGCCGGGTAGCGCTGCTCCAGCGCATCGACGACCCGTAGCGACTGGAGGTTATGTTCGAAGCCGCCGTGCGTCTTCATGCAGTCGTTCAGCACGTCCTGGCCGGCGTGGCCGAAGGGCGTGTGGCCGAGGTCGTGGGCCAGCGCGATGGCCTCGATCAGGTCTTCGTCGAGCCGCAGGCTGCGGCCGATCGAGCGGCCCAGCTGCGCCACCTCCAGCGAGTGCGTCAGCCGCGTGCGGAACAGGTCGCCCTCGTGGTTCATGAACACCTGGGTCTTGTAGACCAGACGGCGGAAGGCGGTGCTGTGGATGATGCGGTCGCGGTCGCGCTGGAACTCGCTGCGCGTGGGCGCCTGGGGCTCCGCGACGCGCCGGCCGCGGCTGCGAGTGGGGTGACTTGCGTACGCGGCCAGTTTTGCTGTCATCGTCAGGCGGTGTGAGCCTCGATGACCTGGGCCACCAGATCGTCCGGCGCGGGCCGCATCGACGCCGTGCCCAGCGCCTCGATGACGACGAAGCGTATCGCCCCGCCCTCGGCCTTCTTGTCCACGCGCATCAGTTCCATGTAGCGCGACACGCCGAGCTTGGGGCCGACGACCGGCAGGCCGGCCCGCTCGATCAGGATCTTCATGCGAGGCAGGAACTCGGGCGGCATCAGCCCGAGCCTGACGCTCAAATCGCTCGCCATCACCATGCCGCAGCCGACGCCCTCGCCGTGCAGCCATTCGCCGTAGCCCAGGCCCGTCTCGATCGCGTGACCGAAGGTGTGGCCGAAGTTCAGGATCGCCCGCAGGCCCTGCTCACGTTCGTCCTGGCCGACGACGTCGGCCTTGATCTCGCAGCTGCGCCTCACCGCATAGGCCAGCGCCGTCTTGTCGCGCGCCAGCAGCGCGTCGATGTTCGCTTCCAGCCAGCCGAGAAAGGCGGCATCGGCGATCGGGCCGTACTTGATGATCTCGGCCAGGCCGGCGCTCAGCTCCCGCGGCGGCAGCGTGTCCAGCGTGTCCAGGTCGGCGATCACCCGCTGCGGCTGGTAGAACGCGCCGATCATGTTCTTGCCCAGCGGATGGTTGATCGCCGTCTTGCCGCCGACCGAGGAATCCACCTGCGAGAGCAGCGTCGTCGGCACCTGCACGAAGGGCACGCCGCGCATGTAGACGGCGGCGGCGAAGCCGGTCATATCGCCGATGACGCCGCCACCCAGCGCAAAGAGCACGGTCTTGCGATCGCAGGCCTTGGCCAGCAGGTGGTCGAAGATCGTGTTGAGCGAGTCCCAGTCCTTGTGGGCCTCGCCGTCGGGCAGGATCACCGCGTCCACGCGCCCGTAGACGGGCGCCAACTGGCGCTTCAGGCGCTCCAGGTAGAGCGGCGCGACGGTAACGTTGGTGACGATCACGGCCACGGCGGCACTGGGCAGGCCCTGCCAGCTCGATGGCGCATCCAGCAGCGCGGAGCCGATCAGGATGTCGTAGCTGCGCTCCTGGTCGAGCGCGATGGAAACGGTGGTCGGGACAGCAGCAGTCATGCCCCGAGTTTACGGGTGCTGCTGCGCTCCCACCGTGGCGGCCACGCGAGCCGGGTCGATCAGGCCGGCCAGTTCGAGCTGCATCAGCGCCATGTTGACCAGGCCGTGCACCGACGGGCGGCCGGTCTCGAGCACGTAATGTGCACAACGGCGATACAGCGGATCGCGCTGCGCATACAGCTCCCGCAGCTTGGCCAGCGGGTCGCGCACCTGCAAAAGCGGGCGCTGCGTGTCGTGGCGCAGGCGGCGGAACAGGTCCTCGGGCGTGGAGCGCAGGTAGAGCACCGTCGAGCGCGAGTGCAGCAGCTCGCGGTTGGCCTCGCGCAGCACCGAGCCGCCGCCGGTGCCCAGCACCAGTTCGCCGTCCTCGGACAGGATCCGCTGCAAGACCTGACCCTCGATGTCGCGGAACGCAGCCTCGCCCTCGCGGTCGAAGAAGCTGCGGATGGACTCGCCGAGCCGGTGCTCGATCTCGGCATCCGAGTCGATGAAACGGACGCCCAGCTGGCGGCCCAGCTGCTTGCCGACGGTGGACTTGCCACCGCCGGGCATGCCGACCAGGGCAATGATCCCGGTCGGGCTCACCTCACACCCGGATCAGTTCGAGTCCGTGCAACTGGTCGACTGACCGTAGGGGCTGATGCGGTACGCAGGTGCGGGAACATGGGTGACGATGGATGTGGCGTCGGC
Organism: Pelomonas sp. KK5; assembly: GCF_001984095.1. Taxonomy (GTDB): domain Bacteria; phylum Pseudomonadota; class Gammaproteobacteria; order Burkholderiales; family Burkholderiaceae_C; genus KK5. Next base: position 24,267 of record NZ_LYVQ01000026.1, on the reverse strand, counting down.
AGGCAAGGTCGCGACGGCTGTCGGACTCGGAGAGTATGCCGGAGGACTGAGCACGCCCCCTGCCGCGGCGGTAATGCGGTAGTTGACCCAGGTGGCCTTGTCCTTGAGGTACTGGATCACCAGGATCGCCGACCCGTTGGCATCGGTCACCGTGCTGCCGGACATGCTGATGCTGACGTCCGACTTGCGCGGATCCAGCTGCGCATTTCCATTGATGTCCTCGCCGCTGTCGATCGCGCCGTTGCGGTTCAGGTCCTCGTTGAGGCAGGTCGCGGTGATCGTCTGCACCCAGATGCTGTTGGCCGCATCCCAGGTGTAGAAGCCCTTGTTGTAGCTGATCAGGTCGATCGAGGGCGTGATCTGCACGTTCGCCTGCGGGTTGCCGGCGGTGTTGACCACCAGCAGGCCGAAGCTCTTGACGAGGTTCAGGTTGTTGTTCGAGAAGCCGACCGTCTCGTTCTCGCCGATCGTGATGGACACGGGCTCCGACACCACCGTCAGCGTGGTCAACGCCTGGTTGGGGCAGGCACCGGCGGCAAAGTCGGTCAGCGACCAGCAGGCGCGGATGGTCACGCCGTTCACGGGGCTGGAGCGGGTACCCGGCGAGTAGGTGGTCGCCACATTGCCGTTGGCGTCCGAATACACGATCGACGTGCCCGAGCCGAGCGTGCCGCCAATGCTGTTGCTGTCGCCGTTCAGGTCGAAGCGCACGCGCACGTTCTTCACCGGCGCGTTGTTGGCACCGAGGAAGAGCGCACTGATCGCCGCGAGATTCGCCGTGCCGGTCGAGTTGACGGCCACCACGTTCGGCGCGGCCGAGAGCGTTGCCGAGGACACGGCCGGCGTTGCGTCCGGCACGGAGGACGTGCTCGACGGCACGGTCACCGTGGTCTCGGACTTCGCACCGCCCGCAGTGGCGGTGATCAGGATCGCGCCTGCGGTCGCCGGCGCCGTGTAGGTGTACGGATAGGCCCCGTTGATGTCGGTCACGCCGGTTGCCGTCGGCACGCCCGGACCCGACACACTGATTGCCACGCCGGGCATCGGGTTCTTGTTGACGTCGGTCAGCGTGTACTGCACCTGGTTGCCGGTGCTGCCCGCGGTGAGCACGGACGGCACGGCCTGGCCTTGCAGCTGCGCACCCGTGACCTGGAACGAAGCGGTCTGGACCAGCGTACCGCTGGTGGCGGTGATGGTGATCAGGCGATTCGACTTGTCGGCGCCGATGGTCGCCACGGCGGTGACGACGCCGGACGCATTGGTGGATCCGCCCGAAGTGATCGTGCCGTTGTTGTCGATGGCCAGCGTCACAGGAATGCCAGCCAGCACATTGTTGGTGGCGGTCACCGCGGTAACCGTGACGTTGACGGGCGTGCCGCCCGCATTGCCCACATTGCTCCGGTCCAGCGCAACGGTGATGCGCGCCGCGGTTGGCGTGGTCGCGGAGGCCGGCGGGTCGACGACATCGAAGGACACCGATCGCGTGATGCTGCCGCTGACGACGGTGATCGTCACCTTGCCGTTGGTCGTGCTGTTGCCCAGCGTGACGACGGCCTTCAGCTGCCCGCTGGTGTCGGTGACCGTGCCGGCCGGCGTGGCGATCCCGCGATCCACCGAGAACGAAACGCCCACGCCCGACACCACATTGCGGTTGGCATCGACCGCAGTCGCGGTGACCGTGACGCCGCCGGTGTCGATGTTGGTGATGCTGGACTTGTCCAGCACCACCACGAGGTCGTTGGCCGTCGCCGTCGGCTTCGCCGGGCTGCTGGCCGAATCACCCGGCGTGAAGACGGAGGTCCCCGCGTTGGAGCCCCCACCGCACGCCGTCAGCACGCCCGCCAAGGCCAAGGCCAGCAGGCCCTGCACCGCACGGCGTCCCATTACAACGAGATTGCTCACTTTTTCCTCTCCTGCCGATCTGTCTCGGCTTCTTCCTACCGCGTTTCCCTGGACCGAATCCGCTCAACGCACCGGCGCCCGCTCGCTGACCACCTTCGGCGTCAGGAAGATCAGCAGCTCCGTCTTGCTGGACGTCTTGGACTTGTTCTTGAACAGGTTGCCGAGGATGGGGATGTCACCCAGCAGCGGCACCTTGGAGATGTTCTCCTGCTCGTCCATCGTGAAGATGCCGCCGATGACGACGGTGCCGCCGTTCTCGACCAGCACCTGGGTCTGCACGTGCTTGGTGTTGATCGAATAGCCCTGTGGCGTCAGCGTGCCGCGGCTGTCCTTGGTGACGTCCACGCTGAGGATCACGCTGCCTTCCGGCGTGATCTGCGGCGTGACCTCGAGCTTCAGGTTGGCCTTGCGGAACTGCACCGAGGTGGCGCCGCTGGAGGTGGCGACCTGGTAGGGCAGTTCCTCGCCCTGCTCGATCAGCGCCTTGACCTGGTCGGCGGTGATGACGCGCGGGCTGGAAACGATCTTGCCCTTGCCGTCGGCCTCCAGTGCCGAGAGCTCGAGGTTCAGGAAGCGGTTGGCGGCCGAGCTGAACAGCGACAGCGCGAAGGTCGCCGCGGTGCCGGAAGCGAAGGCGTCCGAGGAGACGTTGGCCGGCAGGTTGACGAACTGCGTGTTGCCGAGGTCGGTTGCGGTCGACGACTGCCGGGTCTGGTAGGCATTGGACGCGTAGTTGTTGCCCACGGTCACGTAGTTGCTGCCGCCGACGCTATAGCCCGGAATGCCACCCTGGATGCCGCGCAGGTCGCTGGTGCCGAGCTTGACGCCCAGCGAGCGGCCGAAGGTGTCCTGCGCCTCGACGATGCGCGCCTCGATGAGCACCTGGCGCACCGGGATGTCGATCTTGGCGATCATGGCCTGGATCTCTTCCAGCTTGGCCGGCGTGTCGGAGACGAACAGCTGGTTGGTGCGGGTCTCGTAGATCACGCTGCCGCGCGGCGACAGGATGCGGGTCGTGGTCGAACCGCCGCCACTGCTGCTGCCACCACCCTGGCCGGTGGTCTGGCCGGTCAGTCCCTTGGCCACTTCCTCGGCCTTGGTGTAGTTCAGCTGGAAAGCCTGGGTGCGGAGCGGCTCCAGCGCGGCGATCTGCGCCTTGGCCTCCAGCTCCAGCTTCTCCTTGGCGGCCAGCTCGTCCTTGGGCGCGATCAGCAGCACGTTGCCCGACTTGCGCATGCCCAGGCCCTTGGCCTGCAGGATGATGTCCAGCGCCTGGTCCCAGGGCACGTCCTTCAGGCGCAGCGTGACGTTGCCGGTCACGGTGTCGCTGGTGACGACGTTGAAGTTGGTGAAGTCGGCGATGACCTGCAGCAGTGCGCGCACGTCGATGTTCTGGAAATTCAGCGACAGCTTGTCGCCGGCATAGCCCGGCCCTTGCGTCAGCTTGTTCGGGTCGACCTTCTGCGGGCGCACCTCCAGCACGAATTGGTTGTCGCTCTGGTAGGCGCTGTGCTCCCAGGCGCCCTTGGGTTCGACCACCAGGCGCACCCGGTCGCCGGTCTGGCTGGCGGTGACGAACTGCACCGGGCTGCCGAAGTCGGTCACGTCCAGGCGGCGGCGCAGCCGCTCGGGCAGGCTGGAACGCAGGAACTCCACGACCAGGTTCTGGCCCTGCTGCTGGATGTCCACGCCCACCTGGGTGCTGGGCAGGTTGACGATGACGCGGCCGGCGCCATCGGGGCCGCGGCGGAAGTCGATATCACGCAGGGCCAGCGGCGCGTCGTTCTGGGCCTGGGCGAAGTGCACCGGCTCCGGCGTGCCGGGCGCACGGGCCGCGGCGGTCGGCGCCTCCAGGATCAGCAGCAGCGCATTGCCGTCGAGCTGCGCGCGATAGCCCGAGGCCTGGCGCAGGTTCAGCACGATGCGGGTCCGCTCGCCGGCCTGGGCGACGTTGGCGGTGCGCAGGTTGCCCTGGTTGAACTCGACCACCGAACGGCCGATGCCGTTGATGACGCCGGGCAGGTCGATGGCGACGCGAGGCGGCGTCTGCACGGTGAAGCCGTTGGGCACTTCGCGCAGCGGCTCGGACAGCTCGATGCGGACCACCTCCACGCCGGCCTGCTGCGTGCTGTTGATGGCCTTGATCGTCGCCTGCGCGAAGGCCTGCGATGCCGATCCCAGTCCCAGGGCCAGGCCCGCGGCCAGCGTCCAGGTTGCGCGCCAAACGTTCCTCATCCGGGACTTCTCCTGCAGTGCTGGCTTCTTGTTCATCGACCCTTCTCCTGAAGCTGGAGGGTACTTGTGCGTTCTATCCACTCGCCCGCAGCGTCCTGGACGACTTCCCGCAACGTCACATCGGTTTCTGAGATCTTCATGATTCGGCCGAAGTTCTGGCCGAGGTAGTCCCCGACCTTGACCTGGTAGAGCAGGTTGTCCACCCGCAGCAGCGCATAGCGCTTGTTGTCGCGCGTGAGGCTGCCGACCATGCCCATGCTGTCCAGCGGATAGGCTTCCAGCGGCTCGCGGCGGCGGTTCATCTCGGCCGTCAGCAGCGAGTTGGGTTGCGCAGCCTCCTGCTTGACCGCCACGCTCAGCTTCTGGACGCTGAAGGGGTCGACGCCACCGGCGGCCTCGTAGGGCTGGGGCAGGAACTTCTTGGGTGGCAGCAGCGGCTTGATGGTGGCATGGGCCGCGTGGCGCTGCTCCTCCATCCACTGCCGCAGTTCGTCCAGGTCGGCGGAGCAGCCGGCCAGCAGCAGGCCAGCAAGTAGCGCCGTGGGGAAATAGGCTGCGCGCATCATGGCTTCTTCGGCTTGGCGGCCGCCTTCTTCTGGTCGGCCAGCTCGGTCTGGTCCAGATAGCGGTAGGTGCGGGCCGTGGCCTCCATGGCCAGGTTGCCGCTGTTGATGTCCTTGCCGGTGGGCGCCACGACGACCAGGTTGTGCAGGGTCACGATGCGCGACAGGTTGGCCACGTCGGCGGCGAAGGCGCCGATGTCGTGATAGCGGCCCGACACGCGCAGCGAGATCGGCAGCTCCGCGTAGTCCTTGATGACCATCTGGCCGGGCCGGAACAGTTCGAACTGCAGGCCGCGGCCGAGGCCCGCCTGGTTGATGTCGGACAACAGCGCATCCATCTCGGCCTTGCCGGGCAGCTGCTTCTCGAGCTGGGTCACGTATTCCTCGACCTGGCTCTTCTGCTTGCGCAGCTCGGGCAGGTTCACCGCCTGGGCCAGCTTGGCCTTGAAGTCTTCCTTGAGCACCGGCTCGCGGGCGCGCTCGGCGTCGAGCTTGGTCTGCTCGTCCGACAGCAGCAGCAGCCAGCCGAGGACCACCACCAAGATGCCCACGGCCACGAAGGCCGCCACCTTGGGCAGCGTGGGCCACTGGCCGGGCTCCTTGGGGTTGAGGCCGCGGAACTGGTCCTGCACGCCCTCGAACCAGGCGTTCAGATCGAAATTGAGTGCCTTTGTCGCCATGGCTGTCTCTGTCTTCACTCAGGGCTTGGCCGCCGAGGCGGGCAGCGCAGCGCCCGGCGCTGCTCCGGGCTCGGCCGCCGGCGCCTTCATCGTCACACGCATCGAGAACTCGAACAGCCGCTTCTGGTCACGCGTGTTGGCCGTCAGGTTGGCGACCTTGGTCTCCACCAGCTCGGGCTTCTCCAGCCATTCGGAGTTGCGCGACAAGTTGCGCAGCAGCTCGGACACGCGCTCGTTGGTCTGCGCGATGCCGGTCAGGTTGACCACCTTGTCGGCCTGGCGGATGGCCGTCAGGTAGATGCCCTCGGGCACCAGGCGGGCCAGCTCGTTGAGCAGGTGCACCGGCGTGTTGCGATCGGTCTGCAGGTCCTCGACCGCCTTCTGGCGCGCCTTCAGCGATTCGATCTCGGAGCGCAGGTTCGCGATGTCCTTGATCTGCACTTCCAGGCGGCTGATCTCGCTGCCCAGATACTGGTTGCGGCGCTGCTGCTCGGAGGTCAGCTGCTGCAACAGCAACAGGGCCGCCACGACGACGCCGGCGCCCACGGCCGCGGCCACGCCCAGGCCCACGAAGAAGGCGTTCTTGCGACGCTTGCGCTTCTCTTCCCGGTACGGCAGCAGGTTGATCAGGATCACTGGAAAAACCTCCGCATCGCCAGACCGCAGGCCGTCAGGTAGGCGGGCGCCTCGCGCCGCAGCTTGGGCTCGCGCACGGCCGAGCCGAGCGCCATGTTCTCGAAGGGATTGACCACCATGCAGGCGAAGCCGGTGAGCTCGGTCACGCGCTCCTTGAGGCCCGGCAGGGTGGCCGTGCCGCCGGCCAGCATCACGTAATGCACCTTGTGGTGCGGCGTGCTGGTGAAGAAATACTGCAGCGCCCGGCCGATTTCCTGCGACAGGCTGTCCACGAAGGGATTCAGCACCGCCGATTCATAATCTTCCGGCAAATCGTTGGACAGTTTCTTCTGCTCCGCCTCTTCGAATGAAAAGCCGTATTGGCGCGAAATCAGCTGCGTCAGCTGCGAGCCGCCGAAGGCCTGGTCGCGGTCGTAGAGCATCTCGTCGTCGCGCAGCACCTTGAGGCTGGTCGTGTCGGCGCCGATCTCGAACAGCGCCACCAAAGCGTCCTTGCCGCTGTTGGGCAGGTTGGCGATCAGCCGGCCCATCGCCATGCGCGAGGCATGCGATTCGATGTCCAGGATCACCGGCCGCAGGCCTGCCGCCTCGGCCAGGCCCTGGCGGTCCTGCACGCGATCCTTGCGGGAGGCGGCGATCAGCACTTCCACGTCGCCCACCGAGGTCGGGCTCGGGCCGATCACGCAGAAGTCGAGGCTCACTTCGTCCAGCGAGAACGGAATGTACTGGTTGGCCTCGGCCTCGACCTGCAGTTCCATCTCCTCGTCGCGCAGGCCGGCGGGCAGCATGATCTTCTTGGTGATCACGGCCGATTGCGGCATGGCCAGCACGGCGTCGCGCGTCTTGGAGCCGCTGCGCGCCACGACGCGGCGCACCGCGTCGGCCACCTCGTCGAATTTCTCGATCTGCCCGTCGGTAATCCAGCCTTTTTCGAAAGGCTCGGTGGCAAACCGCTCGAGCACCATTTCCCCATTGACGCTCTGGTTCAGTTCAACCAGCTTTACGCTGGACGAGCTGATATCCAAGCCGATCATGGGCGGGTGCTTGCGTCCCCGCAGTACGTCAAGAAAGCCCATGACGCTATTCCCCAAGAAACCTGCCGCCGCGCAGATTCATGAATTGCTGCAACATTTGGCGTCAGACTATTAATAAGTTACTTGAATGCTAGCAGCAAAGCCGTTGAGCCCCCAAGGTTTTGGGGGTGCCCAGAGTAAGTCGCCGTTGCGAAACATACACGCATGAGCAGTCGTAAAAGGCTGTAAGCCGCCCGCCGTTTGCGGACTTGTTCACAGTTGGAGAAGGACCTGCTGGCGCTTTTTCGGCACAGCCAGCGCCCCTGCGGGTTTTCTATAATCAGGGCACCGCATCGGAGGCCCATGAGCGACGCCAAGAACAAGACCCCTCAGAATCCCCCCTCTGAGTCTCGCCCCGCTTCTCGCAATCCCACCCTCGCCTTCCTCACTCGCGCCTTCGCGGGATTTGCGGGAGTGCTCGTGGCCGGCGCATTTGGAATCGCGCTACTGGTGGCCCTGGCCCTGGCCATGGCATACCCCAACCTGCCCGATATCAGCGGGCTGACCGACTACCGCCCGAAGCTGCCGCTGCGCGTGCTGTCCAGCGACGGGCAACTGCTCGGCGAGTACGGCGAGGAACGCCGCAACTACCTGCCGATCAAGGACATCCCCAAGGTCATGCAGGACGCCGTGCTGGCCATCGAGGACGCCCGCTTCTACCAGCACGGCGGTGTCGACTACCTGGGCATCATCCGCGCCGGCCTGGCCAACGTCGGCGAGTCGCGCAGCCAGGGCGCCTCGACGATCACGATGCAGGTGGCGCGCAACTTCTACCTGACCACCGAGAAGACCTTCACCCGCAAGATCTACGAGATCCTGCTGGCGATGAAGATCGAGAATGCGCTCTCGAAGGAGAAGATCCTCGAGATCTACATGAACCAGATCTTCCTGGGCCACCGCGCCTACGGCTTCGCCGCGGCCAGCGAGGTCTACTTCGGCAAGCCGCTGAAGGACGTCACCGTGGCCGAGGCCGCGATGCTGGCCGGCCTGCCCAAGGCCCCTTCCGCCTACAACCCGATCAACAACCCGCGCCGCGCCAAGGTGCGCCAGCAGTACATCATCGAGCGCATGCTGGACAACGGCTACATCACGCCCGAGCAGCGCGACGAGGCCAAGGCCCAGCAGCTGCGCTACCGCACGGTGACCGACCTGCCCTCGCACGGCGAGTTCGTGGCCGAGTCGGCCCGCCAGCTGATCTTCAACCAGTACGGCGACGAAGCCTACACCCGCGGCCTGAACGTCTACCTGACGATCCGCGCCGACGAGCAGAACGTGGCCTACCGCGCGCTGCGCCGCGGCATCCTGGACTACGAGAAGCGCCAGGTCTACCGCGGCCCCGAGGCCTATGCCGACCTGCCCGCCGACCCGGCCGACCTGGACGTGCGCGTGGCCGAGGCGCTCGCCGACCACCCGGCCAACGACGAACTGCTGGCCGCCGTGGTGCTGGAGGCCGACCCGAAGAAGGTCGTGGCCGCGCTGCAGAGCGGCGAGTCGATCACGATCACCGGCGACGGCCTGAAGCCCGCCACCTCCGGCCTGGCCGGCACCAACCCGAAGACCAAGATCCGCCGAGGCGCGATCATCCGCGTGGTCAAGGGCACCGATGCCAAGACCGGCAAGGACAGCTGGACGCTCACGCAGCTACCGGAGGTCGAGGGCGCATTCGTGGCGATGGACCCGCGCAACGGCCGCTTGCGCGCGCTGGTCGGCGGTTTCGACTGGGCCAAGAACAAGTTCAACCACGTGACCCAGGCCTGGCGCCAGCCGGGCTCCGGCTTCAAGCCCTTCATCTACTCGGGCGCCCTGGAGAAGGGCTTCACCCCGGCAACGATCATCAACGACGCCCCGCTGTTCTTCGACGCCGGCGCCACCGGCAGCCAGCCCTGGGAGCCGAAGAACTACGACGGCAAGTTCGAGGGCCCGATGACGATGCGTCGGGCGCTGGCGCAGTCGAAGAACATGGTGTCCATCCGCATCCTGCAGTCGATCGGCGCGAAATACGGCCAGCAGTGGGTGACCCGCTTCGGCTTCGATGCGGACAAGCACCCGGCCTATCTGACCACCGCGCTCGGCGCAGGTTCAGTCACGCCGATGCAGATGGTGCAGGGCTATGCGGTCTTCGCCAATGGCGGCCACCGGGTAGCGCCGCAGCTGATCTCACGCGTGACCGACGCCAAGGGCCGCCTGCTGTTCGAGGCGCCCGCGGTGACGCTGGGCGAGGACAGCCGCGTGATCGAGGCGCGCAACGCCTTCATCATGAACAGCCTGCTGGAGGAAGTGGCCCGCACCGGCACCGCCGCCAAGGCCCAGGCCACGCTGAAGCGCCCCGACATCGGCGGCAAGACCGGCACCACCAACGACTCGATGGATGCCTGGTTCAACGGCTACCAGAAGGAGATGGTCGCCGTGGCCTGGATCGGCTACGACACGCCGCGCAAGCTCGGCGACCGCGAGACCGGCGGCGGCCTGGCCCTGCCCGTGTGGATCGAGTACGCCGGCTTCGCGCTGCGCAATGCGCCGGTCGAGGACCAGCCGGTACCCGAAGGCGTCGTCAACGTCGGCGGCGAGTGGTACTACGACGAGTACAGCGGCAACGCCGGCGTGCGCGCGCTGGGCGGCGACGATGCGTCGGGCAAGCTGCCTCAGACCGGCAGCGAGGACGAGAAGAAAAGCATCCTCGACCTGTTCAAGCGCTGAAGTCCAGGGCCTTGCCGGCCTGGGCGCTTCCTTGCTCGGACAGCACATCCAGGAACTCGACGCTGGTCTTCGTATCGAGCCAGCGTCCGTCCACGTGGCGGAAGTGGAAGCCGCCGCCGCGCGCCGCCAGCCACAGCTCCTGCAGCGGCGGCTGGGTGTTCAGCACGATCTTGCTGCCGCCCGGGAAGCTCAGCTCCAGCAGGCCGCCGCTGCGGTGCGAGTCGATGTCGATCACGTCCTCGTCCAGCCAGCGGTCGATCAGCGCTTCGATGCGGTCGAGCAGGGCGCGGGTCTGCGCGTGGTACTCGGCGTCGGACAGCGGCGTGGCGGCGGGTGCAGGAGTCTGGGACATGGGCGATAAACTGCTTTTGATGATGAACAAGAACCGACTGCTGCGAAGTGTAGGCCTCGCCACCCTCTCCCTCTGCGCCGCGCTGCTGATGGGCTGCGGGCAGAAGGGGCCATTGGTGCTGCCGAAGCCGGCGGGCGCCGCCAGTTCTCCGCAGCAACGCTAGATCCGGCCTTCCTCGACGGCGTGGCAGGCGATCTGCACGCCGCCGATCGTCAGCAACGCCGGCCGTTCGGCCTTGCAGCGTTCGTTGGCATGCGGGCAGCGCGGGTGGAAGCTGCAGCCGGTGGGCGGCTGCAGCGGATTGGGCACCTCGCCCTGCACCGGCGTGCGGCTGCGGCCGCTCATGTGGATATCGGGAATCGCGTCCAGCAGCATGCGCGTGTACGGGTGCCGCGGCCGCGCGAACAGCTCGGCCTTGCCGGCCAGTTCGACCAGACGGCCGAGATACATCACGCCCACCCGGTCCGCCACGTGCCGCACCACCGCCAGGTTGTGCGAGATGAACAGATAGCTCAGGCCCCGCTGGCGCTGCAGGTCCTTCATCAGGTTCAGCACCTGCGCCTGGACGGAAACATCCAGAGCCGAGGTCGGCTCGTCGCACACCAGGAACTCGGGCTCGGTGGCCAGCGCTCGGGCGATCGAGATGCGCTGGCGCTGGCCGCCGGAGAACTGGTGCGGGAACTTCTCGCTATCGGCAGCCGTCAGGCCCACCGACTGCAGCAACCCAGCCACGCGCGCCTGCAGTTCGGCCTTGCCGGTGACCAGGCCGTGCTCGATCAGCGGCTCGGCCACGATGTCCTGCACCTTCCAGCGCGGGTTCAGCGAGGCATAGGGATCCTGGAAGATCATCTGCATGCGGCGCCGCAGGGCCGCCGCGCCACTGCCGGCCAGCGTGGCCGCCGCATCGGCGCCATCGAAACGGACGGTCCCATGGGTCGGCGCATACAGGCCCACCAGCAGCCGCGCGACGGTGCTCTTGCCGCAACCGGACTCACCCACCAGCGCCAGCGTCGTGCCGCGTTCGATGGCAAAGCTGATGCCGTCGACCGCATGGACGAACAGCCGCCCCTTGCGCTCGATGACGCGGTTGAGCCAGGGCGGCGAGACCTCGAAGGTCTTCGCCAGGTCCTGCACCTCGACCAGCGCGGTCATGGCGCCACCTCCTCGGCCAGCAGCCAGCAGGCGGCCCGGGTGCCCGGCGCCGCCAGCAGTTCGGGCCGCTCGACCCGGCAGCGCTCGAAGACACGCGGGCAGCGCGGGTTGAAGGCGCAGCCGGTCGGAATCGCGTTGAGGCGGGGCATGGAGCCGTCGATCTGCAGCAGGCGCTCGCGGTCCTCGTCCATCGCGGGGATCGAGCCCATCAGGCCGACCGTGTAGGGATGGGCCGGCCGGTGGATGACCTCGGCCACCGGGCCGATCTCGACGATGCGGCCGGCGTACATCACGGCCACCCGGTCGCAGGTCTCGGCGATCACGCCCATGTCGTGCGTCACCAGCATGACCGCCGCATCCTGCTCGCGGCAGACCTTCTTCAGCAGCGAGATGATCTGGGCCTGGATCGAGACGTCGAGCGCCGTGGTCGGCTCGTCGGCGACGATCAGCTTCGGCGCAGCCGCCAGCGCCAGCGCGATGACGACCCGCTGGCGCATGCCACCGGAGAACTGGTGCGGATACTGGTCGATGCGCTGTTCGGCAGCGGGAATGCCGGTGGCCTGCAGCAGCTCGATCGCGCGCCGGCGCGCGGCGGCCTCGTTCATGTCCAGGTGGGTGCGGATCGTCTCCACCAGCTGGCGGCCCACCGTGTACAGCGGGTTCAGCGAGGTCAGCGGGTCCTGGAAGATGGCGCCGATCTGGCGGCCGCGGATGCGGCGCATCTGCTCGTAGGGCAACTGGTCGATGCGCCGGCCTTCGAGCAGGATCTCGCCGCCGGCGATGCGGCCCGGAGGATCGAGCAGGCCGATGATGGCCGCCCCGGTCAGCGACTTGCCCGCACCGGATTCGCCGACCACGCCGAGGATCTCGCCCGGCGCGATGTCGAAGGACACGTCGTCCAGCGCCAGGAGCGTGCCGCGCCGTGTCGGGAACTCGACACGCAGCTTGCGCACTTCCAGCAGGGATGAGGAGGATGAAGCCATGTTCAGCGCAGCCGGGGGTTGAGCGCGTCGCGCAGCCAGTCGCCCAGCAGGTTCAGGCTCAGCGCGATGGTCACCAGCATCGCGCTGGGCCAGACCAGGATCCACCACTCGCCGGAGAAGAGGAAGTCGTTGCCGACACGGATCAGCGTGCCCAGCGAGGGGCTGGTCGGCGGCACGCCGACGCCGAGGAAGGACAGCGTGGCCTCGGTGATGATGGCCGCCGCCACCTGCAGCGTCGCCAGCACCAGCACCGGGCCCAGCACATTGGGCAGCACGTGGCGGCGCATGATGCGCAGCGGCCGCACGCCGATCACCCGCGCCGCCTGCACGTACTCCTTGTTGCGCTCGACCAGCGTGGAGCCGCGCACCGTGCGCGCGTAGGACACCCAGCCGGACAGCGAGATGGCGAGGATCAGCACCGCGAAGGCCAGCACGTCATGCGCGTCCGGATACAGCGCGCGGCCCACGCCATCGATCAGCAGCGCGATCAGGATCGAGGGGAAGGACAGCATCACGTCGCAGACCCGCATGATGAAGGCGTCCACAACGCCGCCGACGAAGCCGGCCAGCAGGCCCAGGCCCACGCCCAGCACCATCGAGATCAGCACCGAGGCGAGGCCCACCAGCAGCGAGATGCGCGCCCCGTACATCAGCGCCGACAGGATGTCGCGCCCCTGGTCGTCCGTGCCCAGCAGGTACTTCACGCTGCCCCCTTCCATCCATGACGGGGGCAGGCGCGCGTCCATCAACTCCAGCGACGCCAGGTCGAAGGGGTTGTGCGGCGCCACCCAGCCGGCAAAGGCCGCGCAGAACAAGCACGCGAGCGCCAGCAGCGCCGCCACGATCGCCACCGGCGAGGAGCGGAACGAGTGCCAGACGTCGCCGTCGAAGAATCGCTGGAGCGAGGCCATCATCGTCATCGATCAATGCATCCGGCCCTCGACGCGCAAGCGCGGGTCGACGCTGAAGTAGAGAAGGTCGACGACCAGGTTGATCGTCACGAAGATCAGCGAGATCAGGCACAGGTAGGCGGCCATCACCGGGATGTCGGCGAACTGCACCGACTGGATGAAGAGCAGGCCCATGCCGGGCCACTGGAAGACGGTCTCGGTGATGATCGAGAAGGCGATCAGCGAGCCCAGTTGCAGGCCGGTGATCGTGATCACCGGCACCAGCGTGTTGCGCAGCGCGTGGCCGAAGTAGACGGTGCGGTTCGTCAGGCCGCGTGCCCGGGCGAACTTGATGTAGTCGGTGCGCAGCACCTCCAGCATCTCGGCGCGCACCAGGCGCATGATCAGGGTCAGCTGGAAGATCGCCAGCGTGGTGGCCGGCAGCACCAGATGGCGCAAGCCGTCCAGCGTCAGCAGGCCGGTGGTCCAGGGGCCGAGGGCCACCACATCGCCCCGCTGCGAGGCCGGCAGCCAGGTCAAGCCGACGGCGAAGACCAGCATCAGCAAGGGCCCGATCACGAAGGTCGGCAGCGACACACCCAGCAGCGACAGGATCATCAGCAGTTGCGAGTCGCCCCGTCCGCGCCGCAGCGCGGCATAGACGCCCAGCGGGATGCCCGCTCCCAGCGCAATCAGCGCAGCCACCGCCGACAGCTCCAGCGTGGCCGGCAGCCGCTCGACGATCAGGCTGGAGACGCGCCGCCCCTGCCGCAGGCTCAGGCCGAATTCACCCTGCGCCGCATTGACCACGAAATGCGCGAACTGGACCGGGGCAGGCTTGTCCAGCCCGAGCTCGCGCCGCAACTCGGCACGCTGCTCCGGCGTCGCATCCTGGCCCAGCATATTGCTCACCGGGTCGCCGACGTACTGGAACATCATGAAGGCGATGAAGGCCACCGCCAGCATCACGATCAGCGCTTGCACGAGACGACGGAGGATGAAGACGAGCATCAGGTCGGGGTCAGGTCTTGCGTTGTAGGACTGCGCTCGATTGTGTCCGAAAAAGAAAACGGGCCGCGATGCGGCCCGTTTCGTTCACCCGATCGGCTGGCGATCAGAAGCGGTGGCGCAGGCCCACCATCGCCTGGTAGCGGCGGCTTGCACCGTTGGTGTAGCCCTCGCCGTTCTTGAAGTTGGTGCGATCGGCCTCGAAGTAGGCATCGGTGCGCTTCGAGAAGGCGTAATCAGCCACGAACGACAGGAAGTCGGACTTGTACTTCGCGCCGGTGGAGTCGATCTTGTGCTCCATGTGGTAGTACTCGGCGCCCAGGTTGATCTGCGTGGTCAGCTGGTAGGTGCCGCCGAACATGATCATGTCGCGCTGCTGGGAGGACGTTGCCGGAGCGCCTGCGCCGGTCGTCAGCGCGGTCAGCGCGGCGCCGTTCAGGAAGCCCGCGGCATAGGTCGCGGCCAGGACGTTGGCGCCGGCATCGAACTTGTTCTTCATCCAGGACAGGTTGACGTAGATCGGACCGTCGGTGTACGCACCACCCAGGATCGTGCCCTTGACCTTCTTGCCGAGCGAGGTGGCCGCGCTCGCGCCCTCCGTCTGCAGATAGCCGCCACCGAAGGCGAACGGGCCGGACTGGTACTTGATGGCGCCACCGGCCGACTTGTCGACCGCCGAGCCTTCACCGGCGCTGACCTGCAGTTCAGCGGTGACCGGGCCACCGACGAACTTGTACTTGACCATATTGTCCTGGCGGTTGTTCAGCGTCATGCCGAGCTCAGGCTTGTACTGGTCGATGTAGGTCGAGTACTTGTACGAGGAGAAGGTCGTGGCGTTCAGGTCGAACAGCACGTTGTACTGGCGACCCAGGGTCACCACACCGAAATCGTTGGAAGCCAGGCCCACCCAGGATTGGAACCAGAAGACACCCGCCGGCGAAGAGCCCGCCGTGGTACCGGTGTCCAGGGACAGCCGGTGTTCCAGGTTGGCCAGGGCGCGCATGCCACCACCCAGGTCTTCGTTGATCGTGAAACCGAGGCGACTCTGCGACAGCCCGCTGTTGGCCAACGTGTTCTTGCTGACACCGGGGTTGGCATTGCTGGTCCGCTTCATGGCGGCATCGACGATGCCGTACATCGTCACCGTGCTCGGCTGAGCCCAGGCTGCGGTCGTTCCTGCGGCCAGAACGGCCAATGCCAGGGTTGCTTTTTTCATCGATGTCTCCTGCTGTGGATTTGTGGGAACCTGATTGATTCTCTAGGAACATCGCGCGGACACCGAACATCCTGTTGTCCACAGCCAACAATGGCTAACCCTGTGTCCAGACGATACATCGCCACGAACGGACGCAAAAAAGCCGCCCGGAGGCGGCTCTTGCAATCGGCAGGACAAGCCTGCCGGAAAGCGCGCAGCTTCTTAGAAGCTGTGCTTGATGCCGACGTCGACGCTGCCCGACGAACCGTTGCGCACGGGGTTGTAGGCGTCGGTCAGGGCAAAGGCGGAGTTGCCCTTGTTCTTGATCTCGCTCACGTTGCCGTACAGGCTGGTGCGCTTGGACAGGCTGTACACGTAGCCGACCGAGAAGTGCTCGGCCTTGTCGCCCAGGTTGGCCGGAGCCAGGCGAGCGGCGTCGTTGAACTTGCTGTTCGTGTACGAAGCCAGGATCACGCCCGGGCCGACCGGAGCCGTGGCGGCGATCGTCCAGTTGTCCTGCTTGCGGGCGCCGAACTTGATCTGCGTGTAGATGAAGGCAGGCTTCACCATGCCGAAATCGTAGTTGGCAGCGATGGTTGCCAGCTTCAGCTTGTCGGTCGCGCCGTCGATGGTGGTCTGGTTCAGGGCGCCAGCCACGTGCAGGGCGTTCAGCTTGTAGCCGATGCGGCCGCTGAACTGCTTCTGGCTCAGCGAACCCGTGGTGCCAGCGCCTTCGCCGGCAGCCACGTTCAACTGGCCGTAGAAACCACCCAGGTTGCCCGGGGTGATGTAGATGGCCTGGTTGTTGTTGCGGTTCTGCGTGCTGTCGCCGAACAGTTGGGCGCCTTCGCTGCCCAGCGTCGAGTACGTGTTGTACATCGCGCCCTGGCCGACGTTGCCGTACGGGTCGAAGTCGTCCAGCGTCAGTTCCGACGCGGTCTTGTCGCGGCCGAGGCGGACTTCACCGAAGTCGCCCATCAGGCTGACGGTCGAGCGACGGTTCCAGTAACCAGCCGTGGACGAGCCACCCGCGCCGGTGTCGGCGCCGACGCCGCTTTCCAGCCAGAAGCCGGCCTTCAGGCCGCCACCCAGATCCTCGACGCCACGCACGCCCAGGCGGCTGCTGTTGTAGCCGTCCTTGGACAGGCTGAACTTCGACTGGCCGTTGGACTTCGTGTAACGGGTAGCCAGATCGATAACGCCGAACAGCGTGACCGACGACTGCGCAGCAGCGGTACCGGCGATCGCGCTCAGAACTGCGAACGCAACGATCGATTTTTTCATTAGAAAGCTCCTAGAAAATCAATGAGGCCCCGCCGTGCAGAAAGCGCTGCGGGGCGACCTTCCCAGGTGGAAAGTTGCGCCATTCCACCAGACGGCCGAGGCCTAGGGAAGTTCCTGATAGATAATTTTTGAAAAGTCGTTGTGACTCAGCAACAACAACCAAATCTCACAAAACCGACACAAGGCCCGTTCCATGCTCGCGGCCTTGCCATCAACGCGCCATGCATTCGATGAACCAACGCCCTGCCCTGTCGGGTCCCGACCGCCTGCTGGCCAGCCTTGACGAAGGCCTGCGCACCGTCTTCGGCAAGCCCGCGGCACGGCGCCCTTCCCCGGCCGACGGCGTCGCCCACGACGAACCGCTGGCCCCGCAGGAGCAGCGCCTGGCCGGCGCGCTGATGCGGGTCAATCACGTCGGCGAAGTCTGCGCCCAGGCACTGTATCAATCGCAGGCCATGTTCAGCCGCAGTCCCGCGCTGCGCGCGCACTTCGCACAGGCGGCGCAGGAGGAGCTTGACCATCTGGCCTGGACGCGACAGCGCGTCGAAGAACTGGGCACCCACACCAGCTGGCTCAATCCCTTCTGGTACGGCGGCGCCTTCGCCCTCGGCAGTCTGGCCGGCCTGGCCGGTGATCGCATCAGCCTGGGTTTCGTCGTCGAGACCGAGCGCCAGGTCGAACAGCATCTGGCCAGCCACCTCGAGCGCCTGCCCGCGGGCGATCACGCGTCGCGGGCCGTCGTGGACCAGATGCGCGACGAGGAGGCCCGCCACGCCGACGAGGCGCTGCAGGCCGGCGCCCGGTTGCTGCCGCCGCCGGTCAGGGGCCTGATGAAGCTGGCCGCCCGCGTGATGACGGGCACGGCGCACTACGTCTGAGGCAGGACGATCAGCCTTCGACGATCTCCACCGAGGTCGTGATCGCCGCCGTCTTCGCCAGCATGATGCTGGCCGAGCAGTACTTCTCGTGCGACAGCGCGACGGCCCGCTCGACGACTTCCTGCTTCAGGCCCTTGCCGGTGACGACGAAGTGCATGTGGATGGCGGTGAACACCTTGGGCTCGACCGGCGCGCGCTCGGCCTTCAGGCTCACCTGGCAGCCGCGCACATCGTGGCGGCCGCGCTTGAGGATCAGCACCACGTCATACGCGGTGCAGCCGCCGGTGCCGGCCAGCACGGTCTCCATCGGCCGCGGGGCCAGGTCTCGCCCCCCGCCGTCCGGCGCGCCATCCATCGTCAGCAGATGGCCGCTGCCGGTCTCGGCAACGAAGCTCATGCCGCCCGCGCCCATCCAGTTGATCGTGCATTCCATGGTCCGAAAACTCCTCTTTCTGCTCTAGGGCGCAATTAGTCCACAACTTTCTGGTCGGAATATATTGCGGCGCAACATAGCCAGCGCTAGAATTGGATCCAAGCAATGCAAAAGGCAGTGTTCCTGGCGATCCCAAGAAGCTCCTGGCGCAACGCACCGTTTGTCTCCTCCACCGCCTCAATGGTGGATTCAACCCTGAGTTCGTGAGAACTCAGGGTTTTTTTTGTGCCCCTCGCCTGGGCTGCTGGCCCTGGACGGGCAGCAGACCAGTCGGTCCCCCAGGGGGGCGGCCCGGCGGGCGCCCCAGTCCAACACGAATACCGCGGTCAGCGGCTCGATTGGACGTCGAGCGGGAACTTGGCGCAGCCCAGGCGCGTGGAGATGTCGCGGCTGGCGTTGGTGAGCATCTGCACGACTTCCGGTGCCTTGGCTTCATCGAAGCGGAAGGTCGGGAAGGAGACGCTCATGCCGGCGATGGGCTGGCCCAGGCGGTCGAAGATCGGGATGCCGAGGCAGCGGATGTGGTCGTCGAACTCCTCGCGGTCCTCGCCGAAGCCCTGCGCCTTCACGCGCTCCAGTTCGGCCAGATAGGCCTTGGGCTCGACGATGGTCTTGTCGCGGAAGCGCTGGAAGTTGATGCCGGCCATGATGCGCTCACGCCGGTCCGGGTGCTCCCAGGCCAGCAGCACCTTGCCGATGGCGGTGCAGTGCAGCGGCGCGCGGCGGCCCACCTTGGAATACATGCCCAGCGTGTGGCGCGAGTCGATCTTGTGGACGTAGATGATCTCGCTGTCGATCAGCGTGCCCAGGTGCACCGTCTCGCCGGTCGTGTCGGCCAGCATCTGCATGTGGTGGCGGGACAGGTCGACGAGGTCCGGGTACTGCAGCGCCTTGGCGCCCAGCTCGAAGGCCTTCATCGTCAGGCCGTAGCGCTCGCTGTCGGACTCCTGGCGCACATAGCCCAGGCCCTTCATCGACTGCAGGAAGCGGTAGACCGTCGCCTTGGGCATGCCCAGCCGCATCGAGAGATCGGAGATGCCGGTCTCGTGCCGCTCCGACAACTCCTGCAGGATGGCAAAGACCTTCAGGACCGCCGCTACCGATTCCGGCTGCTGTTTGCCGCCGGAGCCTTCATTGGAATCGTCATCCATCGTTTTGACTTTATCGGGCTGGTGTTTCAAAAACGATTATGGCCGCAAACCCCGTGCTGCGCCGGCAGCCTCGCGGATGCGGGCTGCCGCCTGCTCGGCAGGTTCGACCGGCTCGGCCAGCCACTGCGGCTGCCAGCCGACTTCGGCCGACAGGCTCGCCTGCGGATTGGCCGCACGCAGTTCCGCCAGCAGGTCCACCGGCTTGCCGTTGAGCACCGAGCCGCGGTCGCTGAAGACGCTGCCCTTCCACCAGTGCACCAGCTTGCCCGCCGGGATGTCCGCTGACATGTCGAAGGCATTGGCCTCGCTGACGATGCGCGAGTTCACGCCCACGCCGAGCGAGTAGCCATAGGCGTACGGCACGTCGCTGCGGCCGACGAAGAGGTTGTCGTAGACGTGGACCTGACCCCAGCGCACCCGCGGCGTGCGCTCCTTCACCTGCTCGAACAGGTTGTGGTGCAGCGTCACGCGCAGCCGGCCCTCGTCGAGCTTCTGCGAATCGCTGCTGCCGATCAGCATGGTCTTGTCATGCTGGGTGAAGCGGTTCCAGGAGACGGTCACCAGGTCCGACTGCTGGGTGATGTCCAGCAGGCCGTCGTGGTGCTGCATCTTGCGGCCCAGCGCGATGCGCTCGGCCTGGTCGGGCCGCAGTCCGTCGTCGAAGGTGCAGTGGTCCACCCACACATGGGTGGCGCCGCGCAACGTGATCGTGTCGTATTCGGAGTTCCACTCGCCGTTGGCGTTGTCCTTCGGGTCCCAGGCCGGGAACAGGTCGTAGGCGTCCGAGAAGTGGAGGTTGCGGACGATGATGTTGTCCACCTTGCCGAGGAACAGCGTGCCGCCGGTGATCGCCGCATCGCGGCCGATGCCGACGATCGTCGTGTTCGACGACACGCGGATCACGATCTGCTCGGCCTGGCGCTTCGCCGAGCGCGCCCGCGCCTCTTCCAGCGGGCCGGTGATCGGCGCCTTGCCCCAGACGGCCGGGTCGTAGGTCTTCAGGAAGGCCTCGAAATCGAAGGCCGGATCGCGGAAGTCCTCGAAGCCGAGGCGTTTGCCTTGCGCATCGAGGGTCAGGTCGATCAGGCCCTCGATGCGGACGATCTTCGGCCGCTCGCCTGCGGCGCGGAAGGCCGCCAGCAACTGCTCGCGATTGCGCACGGTGAACACGTCGGCCGGTGCTGCATCGGCGCCGCCGCGCGTGCCGCCGTCGGCGGCGGCCCAGCCGTCCTTCGCAGGCAGCACTTCGCGCGACAGATCGCGGACATTGCCATATTCGGCAAAGCGATTGCCCTCGGCCGTGTAGGGCCGGCGCGAGGTCGAAGCCGACCAGCCGGCCAGATGCGCGCCCAGCTCGCTGTCGCGGATCAAGGCCTGGCCGTCCGGCGAACTGCGCGCCTTCCACTCGCCACGCGCCACGCCGAAGTCCCAGGCGCGGCCCAGCGAGATCGAGGCCGGTGCCACGCCCGGCTCGGCCGTCAGCCGGCTGTCCACGACCAGGATCCCATAACGCTGATCCCAAGCGGTATCCGGCGCCAGCACATGGCCGCCGTTGCCGGGCTTGCGGCGGCCGGCGCGGCTGCGGATCTCGCTGTGGTCGATGACCAGCGCGGCGGCGCCGAAGATGAAGTCCACATCGCCCGTGATGAAGCTGTCGCGCACGTAGACGCGGCCGGGCCGCGCGTAGAACGTGTCCTGGTGGCCGACCAGCCGCACGTCCTGCAGCTGGATGCGGTCGCCGCCGGTCATCAGCGCCACCGCCTGGGCACCTCCGGATTCGCTGACGTCCGCCGGATAGCCGATGCCGTCGCGCACCTGGTCCATCGCATCGTTGGCGATGGTCAGTCGCGCCACCTGCATGTCGTCGCTGAACAGCGCGACGCTGGCGCTGCCCAGCGTGCCGGTCGTCGTCGCCTTCGGGTCGGGCAGGCAGCGGTTGATGCCCTGCGGTCCCTCGGCGTTGTAGTGGCCGGCGACGATCACGACGGCGCTTGGATCGCCCGCGCCATACAAGGTGACCGGCGCCCTGCCCTTGACGCAGACCTGCTCGCGGTAGGTCCCCGGCCGCATCTCGATGTAGACGCGACGGCCCTGGGTCGGCACGGCATCCAACGCCGCCTGCAGCGTGCGATGGGTGCCGCTGCCGTCCGCGGCGACGACGAAGTCCGGCTTCGTCCATTCCTGCGGCTTCAGCGGCTGGGGATGCCAGTCGCCCAGATAGTCCTGCATGCGGTACTGCGCCGCCTGCACATCGCTGAGTTGCGGCCGCTGCGCCTGCGCCGCCAGCGCCACGAACGCCAGGGTCAATAGAGCCAGCCTCATGCCAGGTCCGCCAGGTACAGCGCCGGCTCGCCCGGCCTTTCCTTGTCGCAGCTGAACAGCACCTGCTTCTCGTCGGGCGTGAAGCTCGGGTGCGGGTGCGTGACCTGGCGGCTGTCCTTGTAGACGCCCCAGCCGCTGTCGTGACGGGCGATGGCACGGGTCTCGCCGGTCTTGAGGTCGAACAGGTGCAGATAGGGGTCGCCGGTCAGCATCTCGTTGCTGGCCGATGAATCGCCGCTGGCCTTGCCGCAGCCGTCGCCGACGATCAGCGTGCCGTCGAAGTTGCTCATCAGGTGCGAGCACGGCGGCATCGCGGAGAGCAGCCGGTTCTCCAGCGTCACCGGATCGAGGCTGTAGATCCAGCGCTCGGGCGAGGAGTGGTCGTAGCTGACGTAGATCATCGCGCTGCCGTCCGGCACCCAGAACTCGTGCGTGCAGCTCTCGCCCTCGCGGTGTTCCTTGGCGCAGCGGCGGTTCGTGCCGTCCTCGTTGATGAACCACATGCGCGCATCGATCAGGTCGTGCGGGCCCTCGTGGCAATAGGCCACGGTGTTGTCGTCGAAGGGGCGGTACTGCGGGTGGCCCAGCCAGCCGCGCTGTTCGAGGATCACGGTCCGCGCGCCCGTGCGCAGGTCCACGCTGAAGAGCCGGCAGCGCGGCTTCTGGTGGAACATCTCGTTGAACTTCTGCCAGGTGTTCAAGGGGAACCAGTCGTCGGCATGGATCTCGATGCCGACCATCTTCGTGCAGTCGCTGTTGCTGACCCAGGTCCCGTAGCCGACCCAGCCCTGCGGCACGACGTAGACGACCTCCTCGCTCAGGTCGGCCAGCGAGAGGCGAATCAGCTGCCGCTCCGCGCGCACGAAGTACAGGTACTGGTCGTCCGGCGACATGAAGCCGCCGAAGGTGTTCTCGCCGGCCTGGTCGGTCAGCTGCGTGGCGACCTGGCTCTGCAGGTCCAGCAGGTGGTAGTTCCATTGGCCGTCGCTGCGGCCGAACTCGCCTGCGAAGACCAGCTTCGAGCCATCATTCGAGAAACACTTCTGGTAGAAGTAGTTGCGATGGCAGGTCACATCCAGCGGCGTCAGGCGGGTGACACGGGCGCCGGTGTCGGGATCCTGGTGCGACTCGAACTTCAGCTGGCGTTGGGTGGCTTTGCTCATGATCACTTGATCCGCTTAAGTAGTGCGTTACCTTCATTGACCAGCCGGCCCGCGGCCTCCTGGTCCGATGCCTTGCCGTAGGCCACCGTCTCGAACACCTCGCGCATGAACTTGTTCATCCGCGCATGCTCGAACAGCGGCGAGGGCAGCTCGATGTTCCCGGCCGTCTTCTGCACCTTGATCTGCTCGTAGGCCGCCAGCTCCAGCGGGGGGATCTTGCCGGCGTCCAGCAGGGTCTTGAACGGCGCCTCGGCCGAGGGCAGGCCGCGAGTGCGGCCGAGGATCTGCGCGGCCTCGGGGTCGGTCAGCAGGAAGTTGACGAAGCGCGCCGCGAGTTCCGGATGCTTGCAGTTGCGGCCCACGGTGAACATCAGCGTCGGACGGCCGAACATGCCGCTGTTCTTCGCGCCGGGCAGCGTCGGGAAGGCGCCCAGCGCCAGCTTCTGGTCCTTGTCCAGCGTGCTGGAGCGCAGGCCGATCACCGAATCCCAGGTGTAGTTGCCGGCCCAGTTGCCGACCACCCATTCCTGCTCCTGCTCGGTCGCCTTGTCCGCGCCGCCGAGGCTCGCGCGCAGCGGCAGTGGCACGCCCACGTGCTGCTCGATCAGCCGCCGGTAGGTCTGCACCCATTCCAGCGCCGCGGCGGGGCTCATCGCCACCTGGGGCGCCTGCGGGTCGATATAGGCGGTGCCATGCTTCTGCTGCACATAGGCCTGCGAGAGCAGGATCATGTCGTAGAGCTCGCCGTCCAGCGGGTAGGCCTGGTCGCCGAGCTTCGCCTTGAACACAGGACCCGCGGCGAACAGCTCATCCCAGGTCTTCGGCAGCGCGAGGCCGGCGCGACGCCAGGCCGCCTGGTTCAGCAGCATGATGCGCGCGCTGTACGAGACCGAAAGGCCATTGAGCTTGCCGCCCACCATGCCCATGGCCAGGTCCTCGGCGCTGAACTGGCTGAGGTCGAGCACCTGCCGGTACTGATTCAGGTCGGTGAAGCCGTTGCCACGCTTGCTGAACATGGCCATCCAGGCCCAGTTGATCTGCATGACGTCGGGCTCGGAGCCGCCGGCGATCTGGGTGGTCAGCCGCTCCAAGTAGCCGTTGAAGCCCATGTACTCGGCCTTGATCTTCACGCCCGGATGGCGCTGCTCGAACAGCGCAATCGCCCGCAGCGTGGCCTCGTGCCGGCCTGCGCCGCCCCACCAGGAGAAGCGCAGCACGGTCTGGCCGTTCGCATCGGTACGGCCACAACCTGCCAGCGGCGCGGCCAAGGCGGTGAGCAGCAGCTCGCGGCGCTTCATGACGAGCGCAGGCTGGCGCCGCTCTCGGCGTCGAACAGATGGGCCTGCCCCATCTGCACATGGAAGACATGCGCCGCGCCGCGCTGCTTGTCGGCCAGTCCATTGAGCTGGTCGGCCGGCACGCGGGCGGTCAGCGGCAGGGCGCCCAGGTCGAAGTGCACATAGACCTCGCTGCCCATGTGCTCGACAAAGCGCAGCGTGCCGGGCAGCTCGACCGTGTCGTGGCGCGCCGCAGCGGTGATGTGCTCGGGCCGCAGCCCCAGTTTCACCGCACGCGGCCGGCCCGCCAGCGAAACGAAGCGGCCCGCCGGCAGGGGCAAGACCTGGCCCCCGATCGCCACGCCGCTGCCGTTCGCCAGCTCGGCCTCATGG
>NZ_LYVQ01000025.1 GCF_001984095.1 Pelomonas sp. KK5 | reverse complement strand
CAGCTACACCGGCGGCACCCTGATCGAGACCGGCACGCTGCAGATCGGCAACGGCGGCAGCAGCGGCGCGCTGGGCAGCGGTGCCGTCGACGACCGCGGCCTGCTGCGCTTCGCCCGCAGCGACGCTGTCACCGTGGGCAACGCGATCACCGGCAGCGGCGGTGTCGAGCAGACCGTGGGCCACCTGACGCTGAGCAGCACCGACAACGCCTGGACCGGCACCACCCGCGTCAGCAGCGGCAGCCTCGCCACCGGCGGCGCCGAGCAGTTGCCCAATGCCTCCGCGGTGCAGGTCGCGGCCGGCGCCAGCCTCACGCTGGCCGGCAACGAGACCATCGGCTCGCTGAGCGCCGACGGCATGGTCACCGTACAGGGCAACGTCACCACCACCGGCGACCAGCGCTACGGCGGCGGCCTGACGATCAGCGCCGCGGCGCCGATCACGCTGAGCGCCGGCGGCCTGCTGGACGCCAGCGCCCAGGCCGCCAACAGCCTGGGCAGCCAGGTGCTGAACCTGACGGCCAACAGCGTGCAGCTGCTGGCCCCGCAGGATCTGAGCCTGGGTGCCGTGCAACTGGCCAACGGCGGCCAGATCAGCGCCGAGCATGTGGCGCTGACCGGCGCGCTGACCCTGAGCGGCGGCGAGCTGAAGCTGATCGCCCGCGCGGCGCCGGACGCCGCCAAGGCCGAGACCAGCCCCACCGCCCTGATCCCGCTGACCGGCCAGCCGCTGGCCGTCGCCGAGGCCACGCTGACCCAGGCAGACGGCAGCACGCTGAACATCGCCAGCGGCGCCACGCTGAGCGTCAGCGCGCTGGGCTCCATCGACCTGAACCAGACCGCAAACGAGGTGGCCGGCAGCATCGCCGTGCTCAGCGGTGCGGCCTACAACACCGCCTGGTCGGCCAACGTGCAGGGGGCGGTCGGCATCCAGACCCGGGTGCGCCTGGCCGGACAGACGCTGAACATCGGCGGCGCCGGGCTGGAGGCGGACTTCGCCGAGATCTCGGCGGCCAAGCTGGCCACCGTCGACACTGCGGCGATCACCGTGCGCCTGCCCTATGACAACATCGCCGCCGGCACCACGCTGTCGCAGCCGGGCCTGCTGCTGAACCTGCTGCCGGGCGCCTTCCAGACCGCCTTCAGCTTCGGCGGGGCGGGCGACAGCGGCATCAACGTGTCGATCGGCGCCCGCGCCACCGGCAACCGCACCGAGGGGCCGGACTCCGGCTTCCTGACCGTGCGCCCGCTGCTGGGCGCCCAGGGCAGCACCGCGATCTACCTGGTCGGCCCGGTGTCGCTGGCCGCGGGGGCCGGCTACAGCCTGTTCCACGACGGCGCGGGCAAGTCCGGCGAGATCCCGGTCTTCTACAACAACGTGCTGCCGGCCGTGCCGCAGCTGACCAGCGCCTTGTCCTCGGTGACGGCGGTGTCCGAGTCGGCGCGGCGCGACCGCTTCGAGGAGGCGGTGCGCACCGAGAACGTCACCGTGCGCCTGCGTGCCGGCGTGATCGCGGAGGTTGGCCCCGGCCGCGCCGCCACCACCGGATCAGGCGGTGTGCAATCGCCGCCGAGCTGCGATAGTGCCGATTGCCAACCATGAGCAATCCCTAAGCTGTAGGATCGGAACCATCATGAGCAAGACTGACAGCTCCCATCCTGGCCGCCGCCAGCTGCTGCAGGCCGCCGGCCTCGGCAGCCTGCTGGCCGCGCTGCCTCCGGCGCGCGCCGCCGCCCCAGCGGAGTCCGGCGACCTGCTGCAGGCCCAGAGTGAGGTGCGCCTGGCCTTGCTCATGGGCAACAGCGAATATCCGGCGCCCTTCGACCTTCCCCCGATCCCGAAGAACGTGCACGACCTGCGCTACGTGCTGGAACAGCGCGGCTTCGTGGTCAGCGACGCGCTGAACGGCAACCTGCCGGCCTCGCGCAAGACGCTGGACGACTTCATTGCGAAAGCCGCCGCCGCGCCGGCCGACGCGACGCTGCTGTTCTACTTCTCCGGCCACGGCATCCAGGTCGATGCCAGCAACCTGCTGCTGCCCGCCGGGCTGGACCCGTCCGGCAAGCCCGACACGCTGCGCGGCGGCAGCGTCAAGCTGATCGACGACGTGATCCTGAAGATCCCGCCTCGCAAGGGCGGCACCATCGTCGCGATCGTCGACGCCTGCCGCACCAGCCTGAAGGCCGGCGCCGACGGCGGCCTGAACCAGGTGGTGGCCCCGGCCGACTGCCTGATCGCTTTCTCCACCGGCGCGGGCCGCCCGGCCGTGGCGCCGGCGGTGGCCGACCGCAGCACCTTCTACACCGCCTCGCTGGTCAAGCTGATGGAGAGCACCTCCGACCAGACCCAGTTCCGCGACCTGTTCCAGCTGGTGCGTACCGATGTGCGCGAGACCATGCTGCACCACCCGGTCGAGGCGATCCGCAGGCTGGCCCAGGACTCCTTCATCGCCGACAGCACGCGCGCCAGCTGCACGCTGGCGCCGCGCGGCATCGCCACCGCGGCGGGCCCTGCCCTGCCCGATGCCGAGCAGGAGGAGCAGGACTTCCAGGCGCTGACCGACGCGGTCTGGCCGGCCGACGTGGTCGAGCGCGCCGACGCCTTCCTGAAGGCCCATCCGAAGAGCGCTCACGCCCCCGCCGCGATGGTGGCCAAGAATGGCGGCGCCGAGGCGCTGAAGGCGCTGCGCCGCCGCGAGGTGCGCCTGTTCAAGACCGCCTTCGACCTGCCGGCGGCCCTGGCCACCGACGAGGACATGCAGCGCGACCTGCACCGCGCCGGCCGCGGCGACAAGGACGCCGCCGCCCGCATCGCCCAGATCCAGCGCAACCGCCGCGACACCGCCAACTGGATGAACCGCTACGAAGGCTGGCTGCAACTGGCCTCGGCGCTGGGCAACGGCATCGCGAGCTACGACCTGGCCCTGCACTACCGCAGCCAGAACCAGCCGCTGCTGTCGAGCCAGTGGGAAAGCCGGGCACGCGAGCAGGGCTACACCCCGCCGCCGAGCCTGGACAACGTCCGCAAATAACGGCTTACTTCATCGCCACCTGGCCCTGACGCATCAGGGCCAGGACGGTGTCGCGCTTGTGGGCCAGGTGCTCCAGCATCAGCGCGCGCATCGCGGCCGAATCGCGCGCTTCCAGCGCCGCGATCATCTGCTCGTGCTCCTTGACCGCCTGCTTCCATTTCGCGCCGTCCTGGTTGGTGCGGAAGCGCAGGTTCTGGATGCGGGCGTTGATCGAGCGGAAGGTCTTCGTCAGCAGCGGGTTCTTGGCCGCCTCGTTGATCAGGTCGTGGATCTGCGCGTTGATGCGGTAGTAGCCGGACAGGTCCTCGCGGGTGTAGCAGGCCAGCATCTCGTAGTGCAGCGCGCGCAGCTCGGCCAGCTCCTTGTCGGTGATGCGCTGGGCGGCCAGCTCGCCGGACAGCGCCTCGAGGCCGGCAATCACCTCGAAGGCGCAGACCACGTCCGTCTCGGTCAGCTTGACGGCAACGGCGCCGCGGTTGGGCAGCAGGTCGACGAGGCCCTCCGCGCCGAGCAGCTTGATCGCCTCGCGCAGCGGCGTGCGCGAGACCTGCAGCAGCTCCGAGAGCTCGCGCTCGTTCAGCTTGGCGCCGGGCTTGATGCGGCCCTCGATGAGCATCGTGCGCAGCCGCGCGGCGACCTGCTCGTGCAGCGCCATGCGCGAGATCTCGATCACATTGTTCGTCGTGGTGGACATCCGGTTCCTCTCGGGGCCGGATTTTTGCATGCGATTCACGAGGCGAGCTGTTGCTCCAGCAGGCGGGCCACATGGATGGCCTCGCGGGCGGCGCCGTCGGCGATCTGGTGGCGGCAGCTGGTGCCATCGGCCACGACGATGGCCTCGGGCCTCGCGCGTACCGCCGGCAGCAGGCTGGCCTCGGCCATCGCCATCGACACCTCGTGGTGCGAAGCCTCGTAGCCGAAGCTGCCTGCCATGCCGCAGCAGGAGCTTTCGATCAGCTCGGGCTTCGCGTCGGGGATCAGCTTGAGCACGTCGAGGATCGGCGTTACGGCGCCGAAGGCCTTCTGGTGGCAGTGGCCGTGCAGCAGGATCGGCTGGGCCGCGGCCTTCAGCTTCGGCGCGAAGCGGCCGGCCTTGGCTTCGCGGGCGGCGAACTCCTCGAACAGCAGGGCCTGGCCGGCCACTTTCTGCGCCTTGTCGCCGAGGCCCATCACCAAGGCCTCGTCGCGCAGGGTCAGCAGGCATGAGGGTTCCAGGCCGACGACAGCGATGCCCGCCTCGGCAAAGGGCAGCAGCGCGTCGACCAGCGCACCGGCGCGCGCCTTCGCTTCATCGACCATGCCGGACGAGAGGAAGGTGCGGCCACAGCAATGGTGCTTGCCGTCGGCCTGCGGTTCGAGCGCATGGACGACATAGCCCGCGGCGATCAGCACGCGGGCGGCGGCCCAGGCGTTCTCGCTCTCGAAGGTGCCGTTGAAGGTGTCGACGAAGAGCACGGCGACCTTCTGGCCGGCTTTGGCCGCGGCCAGCGCCATCGCGCCGTCGGCCAGGCCCATCCGCGGCTGGCGCCAGAAGGTGTCGGCGCGCCACTTCGGGAGGCTTCGCTTGGCCGAGAAGCCCAGCAGCTTCTCGCTGAGCCAGGCGGCGCCGGGCAGCGTGTCGCGCAGATTGGGCAGCCAGGCGAAGCGGCTGGCCAGCGCCGCATAGTCGGGCAGCCGGGCGACCAGCCGGTCCTTCAGCGTGTGGCCGTGCCGCGCCTTGTAGTGCGACAGGAATTCGATCTTCATCTTGGCCATGTCCACGCCGGTCGGGCAGTCGCGCTTGCAACCTTTGCAGCCGACGCAGAGGTCCATGGTCTCGTGCATCGCCTCGCTGGTAAAGGCATCAGGCCCGAGCTGCCCGGAGACGGCCAGCCGCAGCGTGTTGGCGCGGCCACGGGTCAGGTGCTGCTCGTCGCGGGTCACGCGGTAGCTGGGGCACATGGTGCCGGCGTCGAACTTGCGGCAGTGGCCGTTGTTGTTGCACATCTCGACGGCCTTGGCGAAGCCGCCGGTGCTGTCGCCGCCGGTGCCGGGCGCGGTGGTGGCCTCGGTGACCGGATCGTTCTGCACGTTCCAGGCGGACCAATCCAGCGCCGGCTTGATCTCGATGCGCTTGTAGGGCCGCGGCGCACTGGGCGGCGGGAAGCGCATCAGCGAGACGTCGTCCATCCGCGGCGTGTCGATGATCTTGCCGGGGTTGAAGAGATTGATCGGATCGAGCTGCTGCTTGATCGCGCGGAAGGCCTTGTTGATCTCCGAACCGAACTGCCACTCGATCCACTCGCCGCGGCACAGACCGTCGCCATGCTCGCCGCTGAAGGCCCCCTTGTACTTGCGCACCAGCGCTGCGGCGTCCTCGGCGATGGCGCGCATGCGTGCAGCGCCTCCCTCCGGACCGTCGCGCCGCATGTCGAGGATGGGCCGCACATGCAGCGTGCCGACCGAGGCGTGGGCGTACCAGGTACCGTGGGTGCCGTGCCTGGCGAACACCTCGGTCAGCCCGTCGGTGTACTCGGCCAGGTGCTCCAGCGGCACCGCGCAGTCCTCGATGAAGCTGACCGGCTTGCCGTCGCCCTTCAAGCTCATCATGATGTTGAGGCCAGCCTTGCGCACTTCCCACAGCGCCTTCTGCGGCGCGTCCTCGCTCATCTCGACGACGGAGCCGGGCAGGCCCAGGTCGCCCATCAGCTCACCAAGCTGCTTCAATTTCGGCAGCAACTCCGCCCGGTTCGCACCGGAGAACTCGACCAGCAGGATCGCATCCGGCTTGCCGATCAGCGCGGTCTCGATCGTCGGGCGGAAGGCCGGGTTGGTCAGGCTCAGCTCGATCATGATGCGGTCGACCAGCTCCACCGCCGTCGGCTGCAGCTTGACGATGTGCTGGGCCGCGTCCATCGCCGCGCGGAAGGTCGGAAAGTTGACGACGCCCAGCACCTTGGCGCGCGGCAATTCGGCCAGTTGCAAGGTGAGCCGCCGCGTGTACGCCAGCGTGCCCTCGGCGCCGATCAGCAGGTGGGCGAGGTTGACGCCGCCGTCGCCGGTGTAGGGCCGCTCGCTCTGGTTGTGGAAGATGTCGAGGTTGTAGCCGGCAACGCGGCGCATCACCTTGGGCCAGTTCGCCTCGATCGCGCCGCGATGCTGCGCGGCCAGGTCGCGGACGAAGTTCGCGATCTCCACCGCCCGCCCGGCAAGACCTGACACCGGCCCGAAGCCCACGCGCTGGCCGTCGGACAGCCACGCATCGACGCCCAGCACGTTGTGCACCATATTGCCGTAGGCGATCGAGCGCGAGCCACAGGAGTTGTTGCCGGCCATGCCGCCCAGCGTGGCCTGCGCGCTGGTGGACACGTCGACCGGGAACCACAGGCCGTGGGCCTTCAGTTGCTGGTTCAGGTGGTCCAGCACCAGGCCGGGCTCCACCACCGCGCGGCGCTGCTCCGCATCGACCTCGATCACGCGGCGGAAGTGCTTGCTGTTGTCGATCACCAGCGCGGCGCCGGTGGTCTGGCCGCACTGGCTGGTGCCGCCGCCGCGCGGCAGCACCGGCACCTGCAGCTCGCGGGCGATGTCGATGGCGGCCTGGATGTCGTCCTCGGTGCGGGGCACGAAGACACCGGCGGGAACGATCTGGTAGATCGACGCGTCGGTGGCGTAGCGGCCGCGCGAAGGCAGGTCGAACAGCACCTCGCCCTGCGTGTGGGCGCGCAGCCGGCGGGCCAGCGCCTCGCAGGTCTCGTTGGGCGGCAGCTCGGTGCCGAGGGCGCGGGCCGGGCTCAGGCGGCTGGCGTCTTCGATCTTCATCGCTTGTCTCCTTTTGTGCGTTGTAAACATTTTGCATGCAAAAAATACGGACAACAACCCAGCAATACAAGGGTAAACGCGAGTGTTGTATTGTGTTTTGCATGCAAAACTAGATTCATCCAACGACGGAGACATTGCCGATGCTGAACCTCGACTTCCACCCCACCGGCCGCCATTTCCTGCAGATCCCCGGCCCAAGCCCGGTGCCCGACCGGATCCTGCGCGCGATGAGCCTGCCGACCATCGACCACCGCGGCCCCGAGTTCGGCGCTTTAGGCCTGCAGGTGCTCAAGGGCATCAAGCAGATCTTCAAGACCGAGCACCCGGTCGCCATCTACCCGGCTTCCGGCACCGGCGCCTGGGAAGCGGCGCTGATGAACACGCTCTCCCCCGGCGACCAGGTGCTGATGTACGAGACCGGCCACTTCGCCTGGCTGTGGCAGCAGATGGCCCGCAAGCTGGGGCTGGAGCCCGAGGTGCTGGCCCGGCAGGGCAGCGACGCCGCCCTGCCCCACGCGCCGAGCTGGCGCCGCGGCGTGCAGGCGGACCTGATCGAGGAGCGCCTGCGCAAGGACACGCAGCATGCGATCAAGGCCGTCTGCGTGGTCCACAACGAGACCTCCACCGGCGTCACCAGCGATATCGCCGCGGTGCGCCGCGCGATCGATGCCGCGCGCCACCCGGCCCTGCTGCTGGTGGACACGATCTCCGGCCTGGCCAGCGCCGACTACCGGCATGACGAATGGGGCGTGGACGTCACCGTCAGCGGCTCGCAGAAGGGCCTGATGCTGCCGCCCGGCATCAGCTTCAACGCGCTGTCGCCGAAGGCGATCGAGGCCAGCAAGCGCTCGAAGATGCCCAAGTCCTTCTTCGCCTGGGACGAGATCGTCGAGATGAACGCCACCGGCTACTGGCCGTATACGCCCAACACCAACCTGCTGTACGGCCTCTCGGAGGCGCTGGACATGCTGCTGGGCGAAGGGCTGGACCAGGTCTTCGCGCGCCATCAGCGCTGGGCCGCCGGCGTGCGCGCCGCGGTGAACGCCTGGGGCCTGGAGATCCAGTGCGCGGACCCGGCCGTGTACTCGCCGGTGCTGACCGGCGTGC
Source organism: Pelomonas sp. KK5 (assembly GCF_001984095.1). Classification (GTDB taxonomy): domain Bacteria; phylum Pseudomonadota; class Gammaproteobacteria; order Burkholderiales; family Burkholderiaceae_C; genus KK5. The sequence continues at coordinate 35,284 of NZ_LYVQ01000025.1, read as the reverse complement.
TGATGCCCGAAGGGGTCGATGCCGACGCGGTGCGCAAGCTGATCTACGAGCGCTTCGACATGTCGCTGGGCACGGGCCTGTCCAAGGTGAAGGGCCGCATGTTCCGCATCGGCCACCTGGGCGACAGCAACGACCTGACGCTGCTGGGCACCGTGGCCGGCTGCGAGATGGGCCTGAAGCTGGCCGGCGTGAAGCTCAAGGGCAGCGGCGTGCAGGCCGCGATGGAGCACTTCGCCACCAACAAGCAGCAACAAGCCTGATCGATCGTTCCCGAGCTCGCCATACAAGGAGACAACGAGCCATGAAGAAGATCTTCCGCGCCACCAACGTGGTCATCGCCATGCTGTGCGCGATGTATTTCATCACCTACCTGGACCGGGTCAACGTCAGCACGGCCGCGGCCGGCTTCGGGCCCGAGTTCGGGCTCAGCAAGACGCAGATCGGCCTGGTGTTCTCGGCCTTCGCCTATCCGTACCTCGTGTTCCAGATCATCGGGGGCTGGGTCAGCGACCGTTTCGGGGCCAAGCGCACGCTGCTGTTCTGCGGCGCCGTGTGGGCCGGCGCCACCGTGCTGACCGGCATGGCCGGCGGCCTGGCCTCGATGCTGGTGGCCCGTGTGCTGCTGGGCCTGGGCGAAGGAGCGACCTTCCCGGCGGCGACCTCGGCGATGTCGCGCTGGGTGGCCAAGGAGAAGCGCGGCTTCGCGCAGGGCATCACCCATGCGGCGGCGCGGGTCGGCAATGCGGTGGCGCCGGCGGCGATCGTGGCGGTGATGGCCACGCATGGCTGGCGCGAATCGTTCTACGTCTGCGCCGGCATCAGCTTCGTCTGGGTCGCGCTGTGGGCCCGGGTGTTCACCGAGCAGCCCAAGGACCATCCGCGCATCACGCAGGAGGAACTGGCCGCGCTGCCGCCGCTGAAGTCCAAGGTCTCGAACGTACCCTGGGGCAAGCTGTTCCGCCGCATGTGGCCGGTGACGCTGGTGTACTTCTGCTACGGCTGGACGCTGTGGCTGTTCCTCAGCTGGATCCCGCAGTACTTCCTGCACAGCTACGACCTGGACCTGAAGAAGTCGGCCCTGTTCGCCTCCGCCGTGTTCTTCGCCGGCGTCGTCGGCGACACGCTGGGCGGCATCGTCACCGACAAGCTCTACGAGCGCACCGGCAGCCTGCAGAAGGCACGCAGCTGGATGGTGGCCGTGTGCATGGCGCTGACCCTGCTCTCGCTGATTCCGCTGATGCTGACGCACAACCTCTACGTGTCGATGGCGAGCCTCGCCGCCGGCTTCTTCTTCGCGGAGATGACGATCGGCCCGATGTGGGCGATCCCGATGGACATCGCGCCGGAGCACTCCGGCACCGCCAGCGGCATGATGAACACCGGTTCGGCCTTCGCGGCCATCGTCTCGCCGGTGATCTCGGGCTGGCTGATCGACCGCTTCGGCAGCTGGGAGCTGCCCTTCGTCGGCAGCATGCTGCTGATGGCGGTGGGCGTCGCGCTGTCGTTCCGGATGCGGCCGGAGACGAAGTTCGAGGAAGCTCGCGCGCCACAGGCGCCGGCCCGCGCCAAGGAGGTCAGCTCCTCAGCCGCGTGAAGCGGCCGCGCAATCGAGGAAGCCGTTCATCAAGGGCTCCCCGCTGAGCAGTTCCGGATTGATCGCATGGAACTCGGGGTGCCACTGGACGCCGGCGACGAAGCAGGAGCCCTTGGCCCGGATCGCCTCCACCATGCCGTCCTCGACGGCCCGGGCCTCGACGATCAGGTCGCCACCGAGGCGGTCCACCGCCTGGTGGTGGATGCTGGTGACAAGGCCGCCCTTGTGGCCTTCATAGAGCTTGGCCAGCCGCGACTCGGGATCGAAGACGATGTCGTGGTGGTGCTGGTCGTAGAGCTCGGCGTCCACATGGGCCTTGGCCTCGGCCAGCTGGGTGGCGATGTCCTGGTACAGCGTGCCGCCGTAGGCCACGTTGATCAACTGGCAGCCGCGGCAGATGCCCAGCACCGGCTTTCCCTGGGCCAGGAAGCCCTCCAGCAGCTCCATCTCGTAGCGGTCGCGCACGATGTCGCCGCCCCACTCGGGCTTCAGCGGCTGCTGGCCGTAGCTGGTGGGCGACACGTCCGCCCCGCCCTGCATCACCAGGCCGTCCAGCGCGTCGACGTAGTGCCGCACGGTGACGCGGCGGCGGTCCACCTCGGCGTCGAAACCCAGCGTGGGCAGCATCAGCGCCATCGCGCCGTGGGCCATGATCCAGTGGGCGATCGCCTGTTCCAGGTACTGCAGCGTCTTGTTGCGAAAGCCCAGCTCGGCCGGCGGCTTGTGCATCAGCCGCGCCGAGAGGCCAATCCGCAATGGCGCTGTCTCGGGACTCATGCAGGCCGCCCCGCCCATCGCAGGCATTGGCGCCGCACCACTTCCGGCAGCAGCCGCTCCCTGTCATGCAGGCCGCGCAGCCAGCTCGCGTCGTTGCCGGTGCCGGCCAGTTCCCCGCGCAGCAGCCGGATGCCGTCCTCCGCCTTCAGCTCCATCGCATGGATCTCGATGGCGGCGAAGGTGGCCTCGATATCCTCGCGCAGCGTGCGGTGCACGCCACTCTTCGGGTCGACGAAGGTGCCGTCCAGCCCGAAGCGGCAAGCCTGAAAGCGATTGAAGGTGTAGGGCAGGTAATCGTCCTCGGCGGGCTCGAAAGGCCGCTCGATGCGCAGCCAGCGGGCCAGGCACTGCACATAGGCGGCCAGCGCGGCGGCCTTCTCGATCGTCAGCGGCGTGTCCAGCACCCGCACCTCGATGGTCCCGTACTCCGGCTTGGGCCGGATGTCCCAGTAGAAGTCCTTCATGCTCTTGACGACCCCCGTGCGGGCCATCTTGTCGAAGTAGGTGCCGAAGTCCTCCCAGCGCGTCACGAAGGGCGCCCGGCCCGACAGCGGGAAGGCGAACACCGAGTTCAGCCGCGCCGAGTCGAAGCCGGTGTCCGTGCCCTGAACGAAGGGTGAGGAGGCCGACAGCGCGATCAGGTGCGGGATGAAGCGCGAGAGCCCGTGCAGCAGCACCAGCGCCTGGTCCGGCCCGGCGCAGCCGACGTGCACATGCTGGCCGAAGATCGTGAACTGCTTGGACAGGTAGCCGTACAGCGCCGAGATCTCGTGGAAGCGCGGCTTGTCGAAGATGCGGCGCTGGCTCCAGTCCTGGAACGGGTGCGTGCCGCCGCCGCAAAGGCCCACGTTGAGCCGATCGGCCGCGGCTACCAGCGCGTCGCGCGTCTCGGTCAGTTGGGCCAGTACCTCGGCATGGTCCACGCAGACGCCGGTGCACAGCTCGATCATGCTCTCGGTGATCTCGGGCATGACGTTGCCGGGCAGCTTGACCTTCTCCATCAGCCGCAGCAGGTCGCGCGAGGACGGGGCGAGGTCGTAGTCGTGATGGTTCACGATCTGCAGCTCCAGCTCGACGCCCAACGTCAGCGAGCGCGAGTCGGCAAAGGGTTCGAGGCTCATCGGTTCTTCTCCGCACGCCGGTGGTATTCACCGGCAATCCACAGGCCGGCCTGGACCAGCGCGGGCCCCGGCAGCGCCATGATGGCCATCGCCGACAGCACGATGGGGGTCAGGTCTTGCGCCAGCGCCGGGTGCGACTGGCGCAGCTCCGCCAGCAGCACCAGCGAGGTCGCCGAGATCGGCAGCGCCGTCATCGCCAGCCCCAGGCCCTGGCGCAGGCTGATGCCGCTGTAGTGCGCCATGCCGGTCAGCACCGCGCCGCGCACCAGCGCCCGCGCCGCCAGCGCCACGCCGGCGATCACGACGCCCGCGCTCAGCGCCGCCGCCGACCAGGCCGCCCCGGCGATCACGAACAGCATCAGCACCAGCACGCCGCCGGCGGTGCCGAAGTGGCGCGGCCAGATGCACGGCCGCTCGCTGGTGTTGCGCAGCAGCACGCCGGCCAGCAGCGGCACCAGCAGCGTGGACAGCATCAACAGCCGCGCCAGCGTGACCGCCAGCAGCACCAGGCCCAGCAGCAGCAGCACGGTGTTCTCGTCGCGCAGCTCGAAGCGGCGCAGCACGAGGGCCACCGCGCCGGCCAGCAGCGCCGCCACGCCCAGCGAACCGGCGAAGGTGTAGAGCGGCTGGGCGACGCCCTGGATCCAGTCGCCCCGCGAGTCCAGGTGCAGCCAGCCGGCCACCAGCTTCAGCAGCAGGACGGCGTAGAGCGTGTTCAGCGCGCTGAGCACCAGCATCCGCTCGGTGACCTGGCCGGCCGACTTCAGCTCGGTGGCCACGCGGCCGATCACGGCGGCGGCACTCACGCCCAGCAGCGCCGAACCGGCCAGCGCCACCCGCGGCTCCAGCCCGAACCCGCTCAGCACCGCGAACACCGCCCAGAAGCCCAGCAGCGACTCCAGCAGGCTGGTCAGCAGCAGGCTCGGGTTGGCGCGCAGCCAGCGCAGCGAGACGCGGGCGCCGAGCTCGAACAGCAGCAGGCCCAGCGCCAGGTCGACCAGCAGCCGGTCGGTGCCCAGCAGCAGGCCATCGCCGATGCCCTTGCCGAAGCCGGCCACCAGCATGCCGGCGCCGGCATAGCCGACGATGCGGGGCAGTTGCAGGCGCCCCTGGACCACGCCGCCGAGCAGTGCGCCGGCCAGCAGGATCAGCGCGATCCAGAACAGCAGGTCAGGTCGAGGGGGCCAGTGGGCGAAGTGGAAATAAGCGGCAAGGGACTCCATTTGTACGATATTAATCTCCTGGCCGTTCAGGCCCTGCCGCGACCGCGTCGCCTGAAAAGAAAGCCCGCCAGCACGGCCAGGCCGCCGGCCAGGCTCATCGCGGTGGCCGGCTCATCGACGACGACGACCAGCACGCCGTTGGTTCCCATCGCATAGAGCCGGCCCTGGCTGTCCTCGCCGAAGGCATCCAGGCCGCTGAGGCCGGTGCCGCCCAGCAGGGCCGCGGTGTCGTCGCGCAGGTCGCTCAAGGCGCCGCCGGCACCGACGGCGAAGGACCAGACCTTGTTGGCGACGTAGTCGCCGAAGAAGTAGCGGCCATCGGCATCGGCGATGGACGGGCCGCGATAGACGAAGCCGCCGATGACCGTGCCGCCCATGTCGCGGCCGTAGTCGTAGACCGGGCCGGTGAGCCCGGGGGCATTGCCGCCGTTGGTGGGCGACTGGATCGTGCCCTCGCGCAGGCGCCAGCCGTAGTTGTGGCCGCCTGGATCGCCGGCGAGCTCGAGGTCCAGTTCCTCGCGGGTCGACTGGCCGACGTCGCCGATCCAGAAGGCCCCGCTGGCCCGGTCGAAGCTGGCGCGGAAGGGGTTGCGCAGGCCCAGCGCCCAGATCTCGGGGCGCGTGGTCGCGCTGGCCGAGAAGGGGTTGTCCGCCGGGACTGCATAGCCGGCGCCGGTGCCGCTGACGTCCACCCGCAGGATCTTGCCAAGCAGGCTCTGCGGGTTCTGCGCGTTGTTGTCGGGGTCGTAGCCGGAGCCGCCGTCGCCGGTGGCGATGTAGAGGTTGTTCGTGTCGCCGGGCCGGAAGCCGATCCAGCCGGCCTTGTGGTTGTTGCGGCCCGCGGGCTGCGCGATCGTCATGATCTGCTGGGCCGAGCCGGCATCGGCCACGCTCGCGCCCGGCGAGGCCACCTGGTAGCGGGCGATCACGGTGTTCAGCGTCGTCTTGTCCACGTAGTCCACGTAGAAGCGGCCGTTGGTGGCGTAGTTGGGGTCGAAGCTCAGGCCCAGCAGCCCGCGCTCGCCGTCGGTGGCCACCTGGGCGGACAGGTCCAGGAAGGGCGTCGGCTGCACCACGCCGCCCACCAGCACCTTCACCAGGCCGCCCTTCTCCACGATGAAGGAGCGGCTGTCGCCGGCCGGCGCGGTCAGCATCAAGGGCACATCCAGGCCGCTCGTGACCACGGTGGCGTCGATGGCCAGGGCCGGGACGGTGGAGAACGCCGCCAGCAGCAAGGCTGCCAGGCGTGACGGACGCGTCGGCATCATGGCTTGTCTCCGAGGTTGGCTTTACATGCGCTGACGGTACGCGCAGGGCACGCCCGGCCCATGCAGGCCGGGAACGCGGCGGCTTGTAGGAGAACGCCTACGGATACATGTAGCGCCGCGTCAGCGGCTGGTCGGCCGGGCCGCCCCGCTCGGGGCGGCGGCTGCCGAGGATCTGGTAGATGCCCAGCTCGCCCGATTCGAACTCCAGTGCGCAGGCCGCCATGTACAGGCGCCAGACGCGGTAGGTCGCCTCGCCGACATGCGCCACCGCCTCGTCGTGGTGGCGCTCCAGCCCGTCCACCCAATGGCGCAGGGTCTTCGCGTAGTGGGCGCGCAGGCACTCGACGTCGAGGATCTCGAAGCGCTTGAACTCCATCTGGCGCTGCACGTTGCTGAGCAGGTCCAGCTCGCCGTCGGGGAACACATAGCGGTTGATGAAGACCGAGGACAAGGCCTGACCCCAGCCCTCCTCGTCGTGCGTGATGCCGTGGTTCAGGAACAGGCCGCCGGGCTTCAGCAGCTCGTGCACCTTGGCGAAATATTGCGGCAGGTTCTTCAGCCCGACGTGCTCGAACATGCCGACGCTGGAGACCTTGTCGAACTGGCCCTGCATGTCACGGTAGTCGCGCAGCTCGACGGTGATGCGATCGCCCAGGCCCGCCGCGGCGATGCGCTCCTGGGCCAGCGCCAGCTGCCGCTGGCTCAGCGTGATGCCGTGGGCCTGCACGCCGTGGTGCTTCGCCGCATGGATCGCCAGTGCGCCCCAGCCGCAGCCGATGTCCAGGAAGCGCTCGCCGGGCTTCAGGCGCAGCTTGCGGCAGATGTGCTCCAGCTTGGCGGTCTGGGCATCGGCCAGCGCCGTGTCCTCGGTCTCGAAGTAGGCGCAGGAATAGACCATCTTCGCGTCCAGCCACAGCGCATAGAAGTCGTTGGAGACGTCGTAGTGGAAGGCGATCGCCTGGCGGTTCTCCTGGCGGCTGTGCTCGCGCACGGCCAGCTGCGGCAGCACCGAATGGCTGCCCGGCAGCGCGCCGGACAGGCCCAGGATGCGCATCAGCACCTTGACCCGCTGCATCGGCGGCAGGTGCAACTCGCGCAGGTGGTCCTTGAGCGTCAGCGCGGCGAAGAAGTCGCCCTCGATATCGACGTCGCCGCGGAAGTAGGAGTCGGCAAAACGCAGCGGATCACGACCGACGATCAGCCGGCGCAGCACCTCGCCGTCGGCCAGCGTCAGCGTGAAGTCGGGGCTGCGACCCTGGGCCGCGCCGCGGCCGAAGACGCCACCCACGCTGCCCTGCCCGTGGCCGATGCGCAGGCCCATGGTGCCGGGATAAGGTTCGAACAGACGGCGGGCCAGATCGGCCCAGTCACCCAGACCCGGATCGACGGGCCGGACAGCGGCATCGGCGGAGGAAGCAATCGAGCGGCTGGAGTCCACGGTACGCAGGGGCGAAGTGGTGAAGAAGCTTGATTCTTGGTCCATGAAAACACACTGGCAAGCCATATGCCGCCATGTGGGTTTTTCGCACGTTTCCCCAGGTAAAGCGTGCGATCAGTGAACCACCTGCACCGGCGGGATCTGCGCCGCCGCCGCCGCGGCCTGGGCCTCCAGTTCAGCCGTCAGCCGGGCGGCAAGACGTGGCACCTGCGCCTGCGACAGCAGGCTCGCGTAGGCCAGGCCCAACCAGCCGGTGGCAAACAGCTCCTGCACCACGTCGGGCGGCAGCGCCAGCAGCTTCTGCTCGTCGATCAGCTTGAAGCCGCTGAGCTTGTAGGGCCGACCCTGCAGCTCGTAGTTGATCTGGCGCTCGACCAGCAGGCCCAGCGCATGCAGGCGCTCGGCGAACTGGTGGCTGGCCGCCATCTGCTGGCGGAACTGCAGCAGGAAGTCCTGCGCGTTCTTCAGCCAGGCGCTGTCGCTGCCGTCCTCGGCGAACAGCGGCTCGCCCTCGGTCTCGTTGAGGCCCGCATAGCTCTCGTCCACGCAGACGGTGTACTGGGAGTCGTGCGGCCCGTTCTCGGACAGCACGAAGGGATAGCGGCGGATGAAGGCCGGCACGTAGTGGTTCGTCGCCCAGTGCCCCTGCGCATCGACGAACAGGTTCTCGCGGTCGCGCAGGCCCACCAGCGCCGCCATCGCATGACCCTGCGCCGTGGTGATGAACACGCAGGGATAGTCCAGGCAGGCCTGCGGCAGCTCGCTGGCGGCCAGCAGCACCGAGTTGGTCTCGCGGGCGAAGCCGAAGCGGTGCTCGCCGCCCTTGAGCCGCAGCTTGCGGTGGCGCTCGCGGTGCAGCGCGACGAGCTTGTCGTAGATCAGCAGGGTCTTGCTCATGCTCGGCCTCCTTGCGGCGTGGGTAGTTGCGATTCCGGACGGCCCAGCTTCAGCCCGACGATGCCGGCCGAGGCGATGCCCAGCAGCAGCGCCAGCGCTGCGCCGCTGAAGATGGCGGCGGGCCGGCCCTGGTCCAGCAGCGCGCCGAAGACCGGCGCGGCGACGGCGAAGCCGGCATCCAGCCCCGAGTAGACGGTGCCGTAGACCCGGCCGGTGGCGCCGGGCGGAGCGGCGCGCTTGATCAGCATGTCGCGCGAGGGCCCGGCCAGGCCCGTGCCGAAGCCGGCCAGCGCAGCCACCACCGCCGCGGCCTGGGCTGGCAGCCAGCCGCTGGCGGTCAGCAGCAGTGCGCCGGCGGCCAGCGCCATCGCCAGCGCGATCGTGCGCTCCAGCCGCTGCACCCGCGCCACCAGGAAGCCACCGACGAAGGTGCCGGCTGCGCCGCAGAGCAGGAAGCCCGTCACCACCGAGGCGGTCACCGCCAGCGGCAGGCCGTACATGCGGCCCAGGGCGGGGCTGGCGAAGCTCTGCATCGCCGCCAGCGCCGCGGTGCTGAAAAAGAAGAAGGAGAAGCACAGCCAGATGCTGGGCAGTCGCAGGAAGGCCAGCGGGTGGGCCGTGGCCGCGGCCACTTCGCGCTGCTGCCGGCGCGCACCCTGGCGGTCATCGAGATGTGCGCGCTGCCACACCAGCATGGCCAGCACCACGGCCGCCACCAGGCCGGTGCCGAGATAGGCATAACGCCAGTTCCCCGTGGACTCGGCGATGGCGATCGTCAGCACCGGCGCCGCCGCCCAGCCCAGGTTACCGCTGACGCCGTGCACCGAGAAGGCATGGCCCAGCCGCGGCGCCGAGACGCGCTGGTTCAGGATCGTGAAGTCCACCGGATGGAAGGCGCAGTTGCCCAGGCCCGCCAGCATCGCCGCCAGCACCAGGCCGTTCATGCCCTGGGCCATTCCCGCTGCCGCCGAGGCCGCGATGAAGCAGGCCATCGAGGCGAACAACACCGGCCGCGCCCCGGTGCGGTCCACCACGAAGCCGGCCAGCGCCTGCCCGATGCCCGACACCAGGAAGAACACCGTCACCAGCAGGCCCAGCTCCGAGTAGCTGAGCCCGAAGTCCCGGATGAAGGCCGGGAACAGCGGCGGCAGCAGCATGTGGAAGAAGTGCGAGCAGCCGTGGGCCAGGCCGATCAGGCCGATGGTGGCGAAGTCCCTGCTCGCCGGGGTCGAGGTGTCGGTGCCATTCATGGGCTCCGACTGTACTCATTCGGGCCGGCTCAATGCCACGCGCCGAGCACGGCGCCCATCACCGTGTACGCGACCACCTGGTAGCCGGCATTGATCAGCCACAGCTTCAGCGAGCGCTGCTCGAACAGGTAGATCACGCCCAGGCTCATCGCCACCCAGCCCAGGCCCGTGGCGAAGCCGGCGAACAGGCCGAACTGCAGCGTCGCCTTGGCCCCGAGGAAGGCAGCCAGGTTGAAGGCCATCACCAGCTGCGCCAGCGCCGAGAGGCCGAAGGTGCGCGCCAGGTTCGGCACCCGCGATTCATCGACGCCGGCCTCGCGCGCCCAGGCCTTGGCGAACAGCAGCGGCGAATACCAGACGCCGCCGATGGCGAAGTTCAGGAGCGCCGCCACAATGACGGCGGGAATGTTCAGGTGCATGTCGTCCATCGCGAGCCTCTCTTTGTCGGGTGCCGCGATGTTCGTCATCCGCGCCCCCAACGACAAGCCGCACTCGACCGAAACCCATGCCCAGCCTGCCGAACGCCGACGCCACGCTGCCGAACCCGGCGGCCGTGCGTTTCGACGACCGGGCGCTGATGGCCTGCGGCATTCCCGCCTTCGGCATTGCCATCCCCTTCCTGACCGGCCTGTACGGGCCGCTGACGCCGGCCCGGCCGATGTTCTGGCTCGGCTTCGTGCTCGTCGTCGCGCTGGCCGCCGCGATCTGGCTCGGCAACCGCTGGCTGCTGTTCCGCCAGCGCGAGCAGTGGAGCTGGTTCGGCCAGCCGCTGCGCAAGCTGGTGATGCTGGTCAGCGCCAACGTGCTCTACACCGCGCCGCTGACCGCGCTGGTGCTGTGGGCCTGGTTCCGCTCGGCCGGGCTGCCGGTGGATGCCGATGCGCTGAAGCTGGTGATCGCCACCAACGTGATCTGCGTGCTGTTCGTGACCCACGCCTACGAAACCATGTTCCTGATCCGCGAGCGCGAATCCGACATGCTGCAGGTGGAGCGCCTGCAGCGCGCCCGCGCGCAGGCCGAGCTGGCCGCGCTGAAGGCCCAGGTGGACCCGCACTTCCTGTTCAACAGCCTCAACGCACTGGGCCACCTGATCGGCAGCGATGCCGCGCGGGCCCGCGAATTCAACGACACGCTGGCCGAGGTCTACCGCTACCTGCTGGCGGCGCGCGACCTGGTGCCGCTGTCCGACGAACTGGCCTTCCTGGCAAGCTATCACCGCCTGCTGGCGCTGCGCTTCGGCGCGGCGGCGATCCGCCTGGAACTGGACCCCGCGCTGGCCGCAAGGTCCGGCCTGCTGCCGCCCACCGCGCTGCAGGCCCTGCTGGAGAACGCGGTCAAGCACAACGAAGCCAGCGCAGCGCTGCCGCTGGCCATAACGGTCAAGCTCGACGGCGACGCGATCCGCGTCACCAACCCGCTGCAGCCGCGTCGCAGCGCCCTGCCCTCCTCCGGTCTCGGCCTGCTGAACCTGGACGAGCGGCTGCGGCTGCTGTCCGGCCGCGGCCTCGAGCGCCACGAAGGCGACGGCCGCTTCGAGATCCTCATCCCCCTTCTCAAGCCATGAACCTCTTCATTGCCGAAGACGAACCGCCAGCCCGCGAACGCCTGGTCGAGGCCCTCGCCCGCGTGGCGCCGCTGGCCCGCGTCGTGGGCCACAGCGACACCGTGCAGGGCACGCTCGCCTGGCTGGCGGCCAACCCCGCGCCGCAGCTGCTGCTGATGGACATCCAGCTGGCCGACGGGCTCTCGCTGGAGCTCTTCCGCGGGCGCCGCCTGCAGTTGCCGACGATCTTCACCACCGCCTACGACCAGTTCGCGCTGCAGGCCTTCGACGCGCTGGCCGTGGACTACCTGCTCAAGCCGGTCTCGGATGCCGCGCTGGCCCGCGCGCTGGACAAGGCCGCCTGGTGCCAGGGCGACCTGGCCGAGCAGCTGCTGCGACGCCTGTCCGCCCCGCGCCAGCGCCTGGTCGGCCGGCGAGGGGCGCAGTTCCATGCGCTTGAACTGGGCGTTATTGCCTGCTTCGTCTCGGTGGACAAGCTGGCCTACGCGATCGACCGCGAGGGCCAGCGCTACCAGCTCGAGACCACGCTGGCCGAGCTGGAGGCCACGCTGGACCCGCGCCGCTTCTTCCGCGCCAACCGGCAGCTGATCGTGGCCGCCGAGGCGGTACGCCGCTTCGCGCCCGCGGGCAAGGGCCGGCTGAAGCTGGAGCTGATGCATCCCGCGCTGGACGGCGAGCTGACGATCAGCCAGGAACGGGCTGGGGCCTTCCGCGCCTGGCTCGAAGGCTGATCGCGCACTGGGCGACAATTCATCCATGGAACAAGTTCTCTTCGACTACACCAGGCAGGACGCCGAGGGCCAGAGCTGCACCGCCCACGCCTGGGCCAAGGTGCCGGCGCCGCTGAAGCAGGATGAGCGCACCGCGCTGAAGGCACGCGCCGCCGCGCTGCTGAAGGCCAAGAACGCCGTGCTGGTGGCCCACTACTACGTGGACGGCGACCTGCAGGACCTGGCGCTGGAGACCGGCGGCATCGTGTCGGATTCGCTCGAGATGGCCCGCTTCGGGCGCGACCACGCGGCGCAGACGCTGGTCGTCGCCGGTGTTCGCTTCATGGGCGAATCGGCCAAGATCCTGTCGCCCGAGAAGCGGGTGCTGATGCCGGATCTCGACGCCACCTGCTCGCTCGACCTGGGCTGCCCGGCCGACGAATTCGCCGCCTTCTGCGACGCACACCCCGACCGCAAGGTCGTCGTCTACGCCAACACCAGCGCCGCGGTGAAGGCCCGCGCCGACTGGATGGTCACCAGCTCCTGCGCGCTGGACATCGTCTCGGCCATGCACGCACGCGGCGAGAAGATCCTGTGGGCGCCCGACCGACACCTCGGCCGCTACATTCAGGAACAGACCGGCGCCGACATGCTGATGTGGAACGGCGCCTGCATCGTCCACGACGAGTTCAAGGGCCTGGAGCTGGAGCTGCTGCGCGAGCAGCATCCGGACGCGATGATCCTGGTCCACCCCGAATCGCCGAAGAAGGTCGTGGAGATGGCCGACGTGGTCGGCTCCACCTCGGCGCTGATCAAGGCGGTGGTCGAGGGCGCGGCGCAGGAGTACATCGTCGCCACCGACAACGGCATCCTGCACCGCATGCGCCAGCTGGCGCCCGGCAAGACGCTGATCGAGGCGCCCACCGCCGGCAACAGCGCCACCTGCAAGAGCTGCGCGCACTGCCCCTGGATGGCCATGAACGGCCTGCAGAACCTGGTCGACTGCCTGGAGACCGGCAGCGGCGAGATCTTCGTGGAGGAGCCGATCCGCACGCAGGCGGCCGGCTGCATCGAGCGCATGCTGGACTTCACCGCGGCACTGAAGGCCGGTGTGAAATCCGGCATGACGCCCGGGATCGGCGCCGCCTGATTGGGGCTATAACAGCGGGCTGAGACAGAACAACACCGGAGGACGGACCATGGCGCAAGACTTCAGCTCGCTTTTCAATCATCACGAACGCGAGGTCTTCGCCACCGTGATGGCGATGGCGCCCCAGTACGAGGGCAATATCGCCCTGGACGCCGACACGCTGTGCGACGTCGCCTGCGTGGCGCTGAACCGGCTGCCGCCGCGCTACATCCGCCACGAGGTGGACTTCTCCTTCTACCTCACCGAGCGCGAGCGCCAGGAAATCAGCGCCGCGGTCCACGAGGCCGTCACCTACGCGTTCAACTTCGTCGAGGCCCGAACGGCCCTGCGCTCGCGCAACTCATAACGCCATTTGTTGGCGGCGTCCGAATCGGCGATCAGGATCGTCGGGAAGCTGGCCGGCAGCGTGCGCGGGTAGTCGCGGCTGAAGTGCAGGCCGCGGCTTTCGTGGCGCAGCAGCGCGGAGCGCACGATCAGCTCCGCGCACTCGACCAGGTTGCGCAGTTCCAGCAGGTCGCGGTTGACGCGGAAGTTGGCGTAGTAGTCGTCGATCTCGGTGCGCAGCAGCTCGATCCGGTGCAGCGCGCGCTCCAGCCGCTTGGTGGTGCGCACGATGCCGACGTAGTTCCACATCAAGAGGCGCAACTCGTCCCAGTTGTGGGCGATGACGACCTGCTCGTCGGCGTTCTCGACCTGGCTCTCGTCCCAGTCGGGCAGCGGCTCGGCCGCCGGCTCCGGCAGGGCCAGGATGTCGGTGGCGCAGGTCTGGCCCAGCACCACGCATTCCAGCAGCGAGTTGCTGGCCAGGCGATTGGCGCCGTGCAGGCCGGTGTAGGTGGTCTCGCCCACCGCGTACAGGCCCGGCAGGTCGCACTTGCCGCTCAGGTCGGTCACCACGCCACCGCAGGTGAAGTGCACCGCCGGCACCACCGGGATCGGGTCCTTCGCGATGTCGATGCCCAGCGCCAGGCAGCGGGCATGGATGGTCGGGAAGTGTTCCTTCAGGAAGGCCTCGCCGAGATGGGTGGCGTCCAGCCAGACGTGATCCAGGCCGTGCTTCTTCATCTCGAAGTCGATCGCGCGGGCGACGATGTCGCGCGGCGCCAGTTCCATGCGAGCGTCATGTGCGGCCATGAAGCGGGTGCCGTCCGGCAGCTTGAGATGCCCGCCCTCGCCGCGCAGCGCCTCGGTGATCAGGAAGCTGCGTTCCTGCGGGTGGTAGAGGCAGGTCGGGTGGAACTGGATGAACTCCATGTTCGCCACGCGGCAGCCGGCGCGCCAGGCCATCGCGATCCCGTCGCCGGTGGAGGTGTCGGGGTTGGTCGTGTAGCGGTAGACCTTGCCGGCGCCGCCGGTGGCCATCACCACCGCGCGGGCCGGGAGCGTCTCGACCTTCTGGGCGTCGATGTCCAGCGCGTAGATGCCGTAGCAGCGCGGCAGTTCGTCGCGCTGCAGGTGGCGCGAGGTGATCAGGTCCAGCGCCATCGAGCGCTCGCGCAGCGTGATGTTCGGGTGCTTGCGCGCGGCGTCCAGCAACTGGTCGTGGATGGCCTTGCCGGTGGCGTCGGCCGCATGGGCGATGCGGCGCACCGCGTGGCCGCCTTCGCGCGTGAGGTGCAGGCCCAGCGGGCCGTCGTCGTCGGGCGTGAAGGGCACGCCCTGCTGCACCAGCCATTCGACCGCCGCCGCGCTGCGCTCGGCGATGAAGCGGGCGGTGGCCTCGTCCACCAGGCCGGCGCCGGCGTCCTGCGTGTCGCGGACGTGGCTCTCGATGCTGTCGTCCTGCCCCAGCACGCCGACGATGCCGCCCTGCGCCCAGGCCGTGGCAGCCTCGTTCAGTTCGCGCTTGGCGAGGACCACCACGGGGACGGTGTCGGCGAGGTGGAGGGCGACGGTGAGCCCGGCGAGGCCGGCGCCGACGATGACGACGGGAGCGGTGGAAGGCATACGGTGGATTCTCTCTAGGCTGCGTCGAGCAGCAGGAGGCGCGTCAGGGGGAAGCGCTTGAAGTCATTGTCGAAAGTGACGAGGCGGCGGCCGGACGTCTCGGCGACTGCGGCCAGCCAGGCGTCGGTGAGGTGCTTCGCAGGAAGTGAGGCGAGGTCGCCGGCCAACCACTGATCCAGCAAGGCGTCGGCCGTTTCATGGTCGACCTGGAAGCCGACGCCCGGGGTCGTGCGCAGGCTGCGATAGAGGGCATGGGCCTGTGGTGGCTTCAGTACAGCCTCGCCCATCAGCGCTGGCTGGCAAAGCATGCGCAGCAAGCCGAGCATGGTGCTGCGGCAGAAAAAATGGGCAAGGCCCTTGGCACGGATCGGCGCGCAGGCGTCCCAGTAGCGCCGCGCCGCCGCGTGGTGGATATGGTGCCTGCCGAGCAGCGCGATCCAGACGTTCAGGTCGACCAGATCGCCGCTGGCCAGCCAGGTGGCCGGTGGCTCGGCCACGCGCAGACCCGCACGGCTCATTCTTCCTCGTCGAGAAGCTCAAACAGGCCTGCGTTGGACAGGTACTTGGCCGGGATATTCCGACCGAAGGCAAGTGTCGGCAGTTCGGCGGCAGGCGCCGGCGGCGCGAGAGACACCTGCAAGCCGCGCTCGATCAACTGCAGCGTCAGGTCCCTCAGGCTGCGACCTTCCAGGGCCGCGCGGGCCTTGAGGTGCCGCAGCAACTCGTCGGGGAGGTCCAGCGTGGTTCTCATGAGGCGCACAGTAGCACAAATGCATCAATGTGCGTAGCGACCTACGCATCCGTCCCCTCGACGAATGTCAGCCGGTTGCCGAAGGGGTCGGTCACCGTCATCTCGCGGCTGCCCCAGGGCTTCAGCTCGATGCCAGGCTTGGCGTGCTTGTAGTCGGCCCCGACGAGCCGCTGATGCAGTGCGTCGAGCTGCGGCGTGGCGATACGCAGCGAGGCGCCCGGGCAGCAGTCGCCGTGATGGCCGGTCAGGTGCAGGGAGCACGCGCCCTGCGAGACCTGCATGTACAGCGGGAAGTTGTCGCCGAAGCGATGCTCCCAGTCCACGCTGAAGCCAAGGAAGTCGACGTAGAACGCCCGTGCCAGCGCCTCGTCGAAGATGCGAAGCACGGGCGTCGGGGCTTGAAGGTTCATGCCCTCAGTGGACCACACGACCGAAGGTGAATTCACCCTCCGCCACGTCCACCGGGATCACGTCCTTCGGGCCGAACTTCCCTTCCAGGATCAGCCTGGACAGCGGGTTCTCCACCCGCTGCTGGATCGCCCGCTTCAGCGGCCGCGCACCGAAGGCCGGGTCGAAGCCCACCTTGGCCAGCTCGGCCAGCGCCGCATCCGAGACGTCCAGCTTCATGTCCAGCTTCTCGAGCCGCTGCTCCAGCGTGTGCAGCTGGATCTTCGCGATCGACGCGATGTTCTTGTTGTCCAGCGCGTGGAACACGACCACCTCGTCGATGCGGTTCAGGAACTCGGGCCGGAAGTGGGTCTTGATCTCGCCCCACACCGCGTCCTTGATCACCGAGGACGGCTCGCCGGCCAGCGCCATGATCTGCTGCGAGCCGAGGTTGGAGGTCATCACGATCACCGTGTTCTTGAAGTCCACGGTGCGGCCCTGGCCGTCGGTCAGGCGGCCGTCGTCCAGCACCTGCAGCAGCACGTTGAACACGTCCGGATGCGCCTTCTCGACCTCGTCCAGCAGGATCACGCTGTAGGGCTTGCGCCGCACGGCCTCGGTCAGCACGCCGCCTTCCTCGTAGCCCACGTAGCCCGGCGGCGCCCCGATCAGGCGGCTCACCGAATGCTTCTCCATGAACTCGCTCATGTCGATGCGGATCATGTGGTCGGCGCTGTCGAACAGGAAGCCGGCCAGCGCCTTGCACAGCTCGGTCTTGCCGACGCCGGTGGGGCCCAGGAACAGGAAGGAGCCGGTCGGGCGGTTCGGGTCCGACAGGCCCGCGCGCGAGCGACGGATCGCGTCGGCCACGGCGGTGATCGCCTCGTCCTGGCCGACCACGCGCTCGTGCAGCTTCGCTTCCATCTGCAGCAGCTTGTCGCGCTCGCCCTGCATCAGCTTGGCGACCGGGATGCCGGTGGCGCGCGCCACGACCTCGGCGATCTCCTCGGCGCCGACCAGCGTGCGGAGCAGTTGCGGGCGCGCGGCCGTGCCGCCGGCCTTGCCGGCTTCCTTGGCCTGCGCCTCCTTGAGGCTCTTCTCCAGCTCCGGCAGCTTGCCGTACTGCAGCTCGGCGACCTTGTTGAAATCGCCCTTGCGCTTCAGGTCCTCGATCTGCTGGCGGATGCGATCGATCTCTTCCTTGACGTGGGCCGAGCCCTGGGCCTGGGCCTTCTCGGACAGCCAGATCTCCTCCAGGTCCTCGTACTCGCGCTGCAGGCGCAGCAGCTCTTCCTCGATCAGCTCGAAGCGCTTCAGCGAAGCCTCGTCCTTCTCGCGGCGCACCGCCTCGCGCTCGATCTTCAGCTGGATCATGCGGCGGTCGAGCCGGTCCATCACCTCAGGCTTGGAATCGATCTCGATCTTGATCTTGGCCGCCGCCTCGTCGATCAGGTCGATCGCCTTGTCGGGCAGGAAGCGGTCGGTGATGTAGCGGTGGCTCAGCTCGGCCGCGGCGATGATCGCCGGGTCGGTGATCTCCACCCCGTGGTGCACCTCGTACTTCTCCTGCAGGCCGCGCAGGATGGCGATGGTGGCCTCCACCGTCGGCTCGTCGACCAGCACCTTCTGGAAGCGCCGCTCCAGCGCGGCATCCTTCTCAACGTACTTGCGGTATTCGTCCAGCGTCGTCGCGCCGATGCAGTGCAGCTCGCCGCGCGCCAGCGCGGGCTTGAGCATATTGCCGGCGTCGATGGCGCCATCGGCCTTGCCGGCGCCGACCATCGTGTGGATCTCGTCGATGAAGATGATGGTCTGGCCTTCGTCCTTGGCCACTTCCTTCAGCACGCCCTTGAGCCGCTCCTCGAACTCGCCGCGGAACTTGGCGCCGGCCAGCAGCAGGGCCATGTCCAGCACCAGCACGCGCTTGTTCTTCAGGCTGTCGGGCACCTCGCCGTTGACGATGCGCTGCGCCAGGCCTTCGACGATGGCCGTCTTGCCGACACCCGGCTCGCCGATCAGCACCGGGTTGTTCTTGCTGCGGCGCTGCAGCACCTGGATGGTCCGGCGGATCTCGTCGTCGCGACCGATCACCGGATCGAGCTTGCCGCTCCTGGCGCGCTCGGTCAGGTCCAGCGTGTATTTCTTCAGCGCCTCGCGCTGGCCTTCGGAATCGGCGGAGTCCACCTTCTCGCCGCCGCGCACCGCCTCGATCGCGGCCTCCAGTGCCTTGCGGGTCAGCCCGTGGCCGCGGGCCACGCCGGCCAGGTCGGTCTTGGCGTCGGCCAGGGCGAGCAGGAACATCTCGCTGGCGATGAACTGGTCGCCGCGCTTGCCGGCTTCCTTCTCGGCCGCCTGCAGCAGGCTGATCAGGTCGCGGCCGGGCATCACCTGCTGGCCCTGGCCCTGTACGCTGGGCAGGCCGGCGATGATGGTGTCGGCCGCTGTCTTCAGCGCGGCGACCTTGACGCCCGCACGCTCGAGCAGCGCCTTGGGCCCGTCTTCCTGCACGAGCATCGCCGCCAGCAGATGGGCCGGTTCGATGTACGGGTTGTCGCGCGCGATGGCCAGGCTCTGGGCCTCGGCGATGGCTTCTTGAAGGCGGGTGGTGAACTTGTCGGGACGCATATGGCTACCTCAGCTAGGCCCCGGCACTTCGTGCTCCGGGCGCATCTTGCTAACTCCTTGATTCCACGTCAGTTAGGCACCGCCGCGGCAATTTCAAGAGTCCGCGTCGCCCTCAGGGTGATCGTCCATCAGGCCGGCCACATGGAAGCAGGCGAGCATCGCCACCGCGGCCAGCACCGCCACCGTCGCGGCAAGCCGCTTGCCATGCCAGAGCGAGCCCATCCATTCGTTGAACTCGACCGCCCAGACCGCCGCCTTGCCGCCGATGTGCTCCAGCTGCTGCTGGCGTGCGGCATCGGACTGCTCGCTCGCGAACACCTGGCCGCCAACGATCTCATAGCCATGCGAGAGATCGCTCTCGCCCGAAGCCCGCCATGCCACCAGCCCCGCCGCCAGCAGGCCGGCGAGCAGGATGCCGATGCCGGTGCGGCGCAGTTGCCGGGCGGTCATTCGCCGAGCGCCAGGCGCATCAGCCGCAGGCCCAGCGCGGCCGCGGCCAGCGAGCCCACCACATGGACCGTCGTGTGCGCCAGCGCCAGCCCGAATTCACCGCGCTGCAGCAGCGACAGCGACTCGCCGGAAAAGGACGAAAACGTCGTCAGCCCGCCCAGGAAACCGGTCACCAGCAGCAGCTTGAGCAACTCGTTGGGCTGGCGGCCGAACCATTCGAGCGCCATGCCGATCAGCAGCCCGCCGACCACATTGACCAGCAGGGTCCCCAGCGGAAAGCCCCGCCAGCTCGTGTTGAGCCACAGGCCCGCGCCCCAGCGCGACAAGGCCCCCATCGAGGCGCCGACCGAGACCGCCAGCACCTGCATCAGCACCATCATCATCCCGCGTTCCCCGTTGCCTCGATGCCCCAGCGGGCCAGCGCCTCGTCGTCGGTCACGCGGGCATCCACCCAGTGCGCACCATCCGGCGTGTATTCCTTCTTCCAGAACGGCGCCTGCGTCTTCAGGTAGTCCATCAGGAACTCGCAGGCCTGGAAGGCCTGGCCACGATGCCGGGATGCCACCAGCACCAGCACGATCTGCTCGCGCGCCTGCAGCAGGCCCACCCGGTGGACCACGCGGGCGGCGCGGATGTCGAAGCGGGCGAAGGTCGCGTCCACCATCGCCTCGATGGCGCTCTCGGTCATGCCCGGGTAGTGCTCCAGCTCCATCGCGGAGACATCCTGCCCCTCGCCGGCCACTTCCCTCACGGTGCCCACGAAGGCCACCACCGCACCGATGCCACCGTCCTCGGCGCGCAGCGCGGCGCTCTCGGCGGCGAGGTCGAAATCCTGGGTCTGGATGCTCACGCGACTCATGTCCGGCATTGTGGCATCGCGTCCCCAAGGCTCGGGATGACACCTTGTCACGGGCCGGAAATCTTCACCCCTCGACCCAAGCCCGCTTTAAGTCAACTGTCGGATACTGCGCCCCTGCGGCCACGACGCCGCACCACATGCAGGAGTTGAGACATGGGACTGATGGACTTCATCAAGAAACAGTTCATTGACATCATCCAATGGACCGAGGACGGCGACGGCACCCTGGCCTGGCGCTTCCCGATGGCCGAGATGGAAATCCAGAACGGCGCCTCGCTGACGGTGCGCGAGTCCCAGGTCGCCGTGTTTGTCAACGAAGGCACCGTGGCCGACGTCTTCGCCCCCGGCACCTACAAGCTCACGACGCAGACCCTGCCCGTCCTCACCTACCTGAAGAACTGGGACAAGCTATTCGAGTCCCCGTTCAAGAGCGACGTCTACTTCTTCAGCACCCGCCAGCAGGTCGACCAGCGCTGGGGCACGGCCCAGCCGGTCACCATCCGCGACAAGGACTTCGGCGCCGTGCGCCTGCGCGGCTTCGGCAACTTCAGCTACCGCATCGCCGACGCCAAGACCTTTCACAAGGAAGTCTCCGGCACCCGCGAGCGCTACACCACGCAGGACCTGGACGGCCAGCTGCGCGGCCTGATGCTGCAGCACATCAGCGATGCGGTGGCGGGCTCCGGCCTGGCCTTCCTGGACTTGGCCGCCAACCAGGTTGAGTTCGCCGCGCAGCTGCAGGCAGCCACCTCGCCCTCGTTCGAGAAGCTGGGCCTGAAGCTGGAGGCGGTCACGCTGCAGAACGTCTCGCTGCCCGAGGAATTGCAGAAGATCCTGGACCAGCGCATCGGCATGGGCATGATCGGCCAGAACATGGGCCAGTTCATGCAGTACCAGACGGCCCAGGCGATCCCGCAGCTGGCCCAGGGTGTGGGCCAGGGCGGCGGCATCGCCGGCGACGCGATGGGCCTGGGCGCCGGCGTGGCGCTGGGCCAAGTGCTGGCGCAGCAACTGGGCCAGGGCCTCGCCCATCCGGCGCAGGCTGCGCCTGCAGCCGCCGTCACCGGCGCGCCGACCGAAACCTCCGACTCCATCATGGCCCTGCTCGAACGCCTCGGCGACCTCAAGGCCAAGGGCATCCTCACCGACGAGGAATTCAGCGCCAAGAAGACCGAGCTGCTGAAGAAGCTGGCCTGAGCACTTGGCCACCACGCCAGCGCCGCAGCGCCGCTGGCAGGCGCTGTGCCCCAACTGCGGAGCCCCGGTCGAGTTCGCCTCGGCCGCCTCGGCCTGCGCCGTCTGCAGCTTCTGCCGCAGCACGCTGCTGCGCGACGGTGAGTCGCTGCGCAAGATCGGCAACTCCGCCGAGCTGATCGAGGACTACTCGCCGCTGCAGCTCGGCGCCGCAGGCCACTACGCCGGCGAGGCCTTCACCATCGTCGGCCGGCTGCAGTACCGCTATGCGGACGGCGGTTGGAACGAGTGGCATGCCCTGTTCGATGCTGGCGGGCGCAGCGCCTGGCTGTCGGAGGACAACGGCAGCTTCGTGATGGCCTTCGATGCGCCGCTGGGGCAGGCGGCGCCCTCGCCCGAGAGCCTGCGCCTGGGCGCCGGCCTGGCCCTGGCCGGCAGCAATTGGAGCGTGGCTGCGCTGACCACCGCCTCGCTGGCCGCCGCGCAAGGCGAGCTGCCGCGCCCACCCGCGCTGGGCCAGGAATTCCTGGTCGCCGAGCTGCGCAACGAGCGCGACGAGGTCGGCACGCTGGACTACAGCCAGCCGCAGTCGCCGCAATGGTCCATCGGCCGCCCCGTGCACATCGCCGACCTGCGCATGAGCGGCCTGCGCGAGGCGGGCGGCGCCAAGGCGGTGGCCGGCTCGCGCGCCCTCTCCTGCCCCAACTGCGGCGCCTCGCTGGAGCCGCGCCTCGGCACCACCGTCAGCATCGTCTGCCCGCAATGCCAGCATGTCGTCGACCTGAGCCAGGGCGTCGGCGCGGAGCTGAAGCACTTCGCCCAGGCCCATGGCGGCGAGCCGCAGATCGCGCTGGGCAGCATCGGCTCGCTGGCCTATGGCGGCGGCGCCGCCCTTGCCTGGCAGGTGGTCGGCTACCAGGAGCGCTGCGACATCCCCGCGCCCGGCGACGACGAGGAGACCACCTTCTGGCGCGAGTACCTGCTCTACAACGCCAGCGAGGGCTTCGTCTTCCTGGTCGATGCCGAGGACGGCTGGAGCCTCGTGCGCCCGCTGACCGGCGCGCCCACCGGCAGCGGTGCCACGGTGCAGTGGCAGGCCCGCAGCTACCGGCGCAAGTACGCCTACGCGGCGAAGACGACCTATGTGCTGGGCGAGTTCTACTGGCAGCTGCAGCGCGACGAACGCGCCCAGGTGGTCGACTACGAATCCACCGGCGGCGGCCGCAAGCTGCTGCTCAGCCGCGAGCAGACCGCGCAGGAGGTGACCTGGAGCCAGGGCGGCGCGCTGGACGCGGCTGACGTGGCGCGGGCTTTCGGCCTGGCCGTCGATCGCATCCCCGCGCTGCAGCGCGACGCCGCACCGACGCTGAGCCCCGGCCGCATCCTGCGCTGGATGATCGTGATCTTCGTCGTGTTGCCCCTGCTGCTGGTGCTGGTGCGGGCCTGCAGCCGCGATGATTGCCAGGCCTATGCCGACAGCTTCGGCTCCAATAGCGCCGAATACCTGCAGTGCCGCCGCAGCAGTGGCGGCGGTGCCTACTACGGCGGCGGCAGCGGCGGCTCCTACGGCGGCTACAGCAGCGGCGGCGGCGGCCACAAGTAACGCATGACCTGATCTGACCGGGAGACATCACCCATGAACGGCATCGAATGGCTCAAGCCCGCGATCGTCGCCGGCTCCATCCTCTACGCGCTGATCGGCGTGGCGATCTTCTGGATCTGCTTCGTGCTGATCGACTGGATCACGCCCTACAAGCTCTGGGACGAGATCGTCGAAAAGAAGAACCTGGCGCTGGCGGTCGTCGTGGCCGCCATGTGCATCTCGATCGGGATGATCGTCTCCGCCGCCATCCATGGGTGAAATGGAGCCCCTCGCCCAGTCCCGCCGCGCTGAACGCGGGCGGGACTGGGCGGTCCCCCAAGGGGACGGCGATGCTCGCGGCATCGAGCCGCGAGCACATCGCCAGCAGGGCCGGCTTGGGGCGGCCCGGCGCTCGGCCCGCAGACGCCGCGCCTGACATGGACGGCGCCACAGAACACACCGACACCCGCATCGCGCCAGCCGAGCTGCTGCTGCTGGCCAGCGTCTTCGTCGTAGCCGCCTGCGGGCTGGTCTACGAGCTCGCCGCAGGCGCGCTGGCCAGCTACCTGCTGGGCGACTCGGTGCTGCAGTTCTCCACCGTCATCGGCACCTACCTGTTCGCGATGGGCCTGGGTTCCTGGCTGTCGCGCTTCGTCGAGCGGCAGTTGGTGGCGCAGTTCCTGACGGTGGAGCTGCTGGTGGGCCTGGTCGGCGGGCTGATGCCGGCGGCGCTTTTCCTCTCGCACAGCCTGCTGCCGCCGGGACAGCTGGTGCCGTTCCGCGCGCTGCTGTACGGCCTGGTGCTGCTGGTCGGCGCGCTGGTGGGCCTGGAGATCCCGCTGGTGATGCGGATTCTGAAGAAGTACCAGCGTCTGGGATTGAAAGACCTGGTCTCGCAGGTGCTCACCTTCGACTACCTGGGCGCCCTGGTCGTGGCGCTGGCCTTCCCGCTGCTGCTGGTGCCGCAGCTGGGCCTGGTGCGCACCGGCATCGTCTTCGGCCTGCTGAACGCGCTGGTGGCCGTGTGGGCGCTGTTCATGTTCCGCGCCGAGCTGCGCGCCTGGCAGCGGCACGCGTGGGCCTGCGGGCTCACGCTGGCCGCGCTGGCCGCCGCGCTGGCCGGTGCCGACCGCCTCAGCACCTGGGCCGAAGACCGCTTCTACGGCGAGAACATCATCGTGCGCGAGAGCAGCGCCTACCAGCGGGTCGTGGTCACGTCGGGGCATGCCGGCACGCGGCTGTTCCTCAACGGCAACCTGCAGTTCGACTCGCGCGACGAGTACCGCTACCACGAGGCCCTGGTGCAGCCCGCCATGGCGGCGCAGGGCGCGCCGAAGCGGGTGCTGGTACTGGGCGGCGGCGACGGCATGGCGGTGCGCGAGATCCTGCGCCACCCCTCGGTCGAACAGGTCACGCTGGTCGAGCTGGACCCGCACATGAGCACGCTGTTCTCGACGCTGCCGCTGCTGCGCGGGCTCAACCACGACGCCTTGCTCAGCCCCAAGCTGCGGATCGTCAACGCCGACGCCTTCGGCTGGCTGGAGCAGCACCCGGCCGAGATGTTCGACGTGATCGTCATCGACTTCCCCGACCCCAGCAACTTCGCGCTCGGCAAGCTCTACACCGCCAGCTTCTACGCGCTGGTGGACCAGCATCTGGCAGCCTCGGGCTACGCGGTCGTGCAGACCACCTCGCCGCTGATCGCGCGGCGCAGCTTCTGGACCGTGGTGACGACGATCGAGTCCACCGGCCTCACCGCCACGCCCTACCACGCCCATGTGCCCAGCTTCGGCGAATGGGGCTTCGTGCTGGCCAGCCGCCGGCCCTGGCACCTGCCGCAGGCGCTGCCGGCGGGCCTGCGCTTCCTGAGCCCGGCCACCCTGCCGGCGCTGTTCGACTTCCCGCTGGACATGGCGCGGGTACCGACCGAGGTGAACCGCCTCTCCAACCAGGTGCTGGTGCACGAGTTCGAGGCCGAATGGGGCAAGGTGCATTGATCGGGCGGCGCGAGCTGCTGCTGAGCCCTCTGGCGCTCGCCGGCTGCAGCACACGGGAGGTGACGGGGGGCTGGGTCGGCACCAGCCACGGGCGCGGACACCGCTTGCGTAACGCATTACCCGAGCGCACCGCCGGCGCCCTGCGACGCACCGGCGTGCTGATCGTCGGCGGCGGCATCGCCGGCCTGGCCTGCGCGCGGGCGCTGGGGCGGGCCGGCCTGGACGACTTCGCCCTGCTGGAACTGGAAGACGAGGCCGGCGGCAACAGCCGCGGCCATTCGATGGGCGGCATGGCCTGCCCGCTGGGCGCCCACTACCTGCCGCTGCCGGGCCTGGCCGCGCCCGAGATCTACCAGTTGCTGGAAGAATTGGGCCTGGTGCGCCAGCAGTTCGGCCGCGCCGTCTACGACGAGCGGCATCTCTGCCACAGCCCGCAGGAACGCCTCTTCATCGATGGCCAATGGCAGGACGGCCTGCTGCCCGCGCCCGCCGATGCGACCGCCGCGCGACAGTACCTGCGGCTGGCCGCCGCCGTCGACGAGGCCCAGCGCGAGCTCGGCTTCGCGATGCCCACGTCGCGCGCCGTCTGGACGCCCGCCCACGCCGCGCTGGACGCGCAGACCTTCGCCGCCTGGCTCGACGGCCACCAGCTCACCGACCCGCGCCTGCGCTGGTATCTCGACTACTGCTGCCGCGACGACTACGGCGCCGGCGCAGCCGAGGTTTCGGCCTGGGCCGGCCTGCACTACTTCGCCAGCCGCCACGGCTTCCACCCGCCCGGCGCCGATTCAGGCGAGCGCGAGGCGGTGCTGACCTGGCCCGAGGGCAATGCCTGGCTGGCCCGGCGCCTGGCCGACCCGGCCCGCATCCACGCGGCACGCACCGTGCTGCGCGTGGACGAAGGCCGGCACGAGGTGACGGTGCAGGCCTGGAACGAGCGCGCCGATGCGCCGGAGCGCTGGATCGCCAGCCAGGTGGTGATGGCCACGCCGCTGTTCATCGCAGACCGGCTGACCGGCGGCGCCCTGCCCGCGCTGCACGAGGCCGCCGCGGGCGCCCAGTACGCGCCCTGGCTGGTCGCCAACCTGCAACTGCGCGGCCCGCTGTTGCAGCGGCTGGGCGCTCCGCTGTCCTGGGACAACGTCGTCTTCGGCGGCAGTGCGCTGGGCTACGTGGATGCGGGCCACCAGGGGCTGGCGCCGCTCGACGGCGCCCGGGTGCTGAGCGCCTACCGTGCGGTGCCGCGCAAGCAGCGCGCCGGCCTGCTGCGCGAGGACTGGCGCGCCTGGCTGCAGCGCGTGCTGGCCGAGTTGCAGCCGGTGCATCCCGACCTGCCGGAGCAACTGCAGCGCGCGGACCTGATGCGCTGGGGCCACGGCATGAGCATCCCGGTGCCCGGCCGCCGCTCGTCGCCTGCGCTGGCTGCCCTGCAGCAGCAGTTGCCGGGGCGGCTCCTGTTCGCCCACGCGGACCTGTCGGCCTACTCGGTGTTCGAGGAGGCCTACACGCAGGGCACGCGGGCGGCGGCTCAGTTGCTGGCCAAGGCCAGGCACGCAGCATCCAGGTAGCGCCGGTCGCCATAGGCGGCGAACTCCTCCAGGCAGGCATGGACGAGCTTGATCGCATGGTCGTCGTCGGCCTCGCAGGCCGCGGCCATCGCCTGCACCCAGTCGAGCCGCGGCACGGTGCGCGGCGGCATGCGCCGCTGGCTGGCCAGGAAGGCGGCCGTGAACGCCGCCACCAGCAGCGGCTGCACCGACGCCCCGGTGACGATGAAGGGCTGCAGCACCCGCAGCGCACGCAGGCTGGTGATCATGTGCAACGCCGTCAGGTTGCGGGTCTGCAGGTAGAGCGTCAGCGCCAGGCCGGCCAGTTGCGGCAGCAGGCGCGGTTGCGGCGCCAGCGCGGCGGCGAGGTGCTGATAGGCGGGCGATTGCGATGCCAGTTCGATCCGTTGCGAGATCAGCGGCGCCACGAAGAGCGCCCCCTCGGCCGCCTCGATCAGCTGCCGCGACCAGGCCTGCACGTCCAGCAGCACCGGCGGCGCCTTGGCCCTGGGCAGCGGCTGCCAGCGCCAGGCCCAGTAGGCCAGTCCTTCGGCCAGTTCGCCGTCGTGCCCGGCCTGCACGGCGTGGGCGACCCGGATCACGCCGTGGAAGGCGCCAGCGGCCACGCCGGTCAGCAGGTCGGGCAGCACGCGGCGCAGCACGGCCGTCCGGCCTTCACGCGCCAGGTCCGCCGCGAAACGGGCGGCCAGGGCCGCATGGGTGTCCTCGCCCCCGCTGCCACGCAACGCCAGCCAGTCCTCGGCCGGCGCGGCCTCGAGCGCCGCCCGGCTCTCGTAGCGAAGGACATAGCGGGCACGGAAGCCCCGCATCTGCGCCTCGCTGGCGCCCAGCGCATGCAGCGCGTGCAGGGCCATCGGCAGATGGGTGGTCAGGCCGCCGCCGAACTCGGGCGGCAGGCGTTCGTCCAGCAGGTGGTGCAGCACCGCATCATGGGCGGCAAGGGTTTGCGGGTCGCGGTCGAGGGTGGCGGCGATCATCGGGTTCCTCTCGTTCGTTGTTCGAGCCCGCATAATTCAAGTTAAACCTAACTTGATGTCAACAGGAGATCGAGCATGCCGGCAAGGAACGCGGACCCCTGGATCGCCATCGGCGAGCTGGCCACCCGCAGCGGCGTGGCCGCCAGCGCGCTGCGCTTCTACGAGGAAGCTGGCCTGCTGACCAGCGGCCGCAGCGACTCGGGCCGGCGCCGCTATCCACGCAGCGTACTGCGGCGCGTGGCCTTCATCCGCGCGGCCCAGGCCGTAGGGCTGACACTGGACGAGATCCGCGCCGCGCTGGCCACCCTGCCCGACGCGCGCACGCCCACCCAGGCCGACTGGCAGCGCCTGGCGCGCGGCTGGCAGCCGCTGCTGGACGAGCGCATCGCCGCGCTGACGCGGCTGCGTGACCGGCTGGGCTCCTGCATCGGCTGCGGCTGCCTCTCGCTCACCAAATGCGCGCTTTACAACGCCGGCGACCAGGCCGCCGCCAAGGGCAGCGGGCCGCGCTACCTGCTGGGCGACAAGCCGCAGACCCAGGACTAGCCTAAGCGCCCCGCGCCACCCGCTGCGTGGAGACGCTGGCAGGCGCGAAAGCGGCCACCAGGCGGGCCATCAAGGCCTCGGCCCTGGCGCTGTTGTCCTGCCCGAAATTGCAGACGTGGACGTCCAGGGTCACCCCGCCGAGTTCGGGCCAGGTGTGCACCGCGAGGTGCGACTCGGCCAGCAGCACGACGCCGGTGACGCCGCTCTGCTCGAAGCCCGGCGCCGGGGTGAAGCGATGGAAGAGTTCCGCCACGCCAGCCAGGCCCGCGGCAGCGACGGCGTCGACACACAGCGCACGCAGCGCCTGCACATCGCGCATCGCGGGCAGCGCGGGATCGACTCCGCTGAGATCGGCCGTCAGCAGCAGGCCCTGCATGGCAGGCTTCAGCCGCCGGTGACGGGCGGGAAGAAGGCCAGCTCGGCGCCGTCCGCGACGGCCGCTTCCTCGCGGGCCAGTTGCTGGTTCAGCGCGCAGCGGACCGCGCGCGTGCGCGCCAGCGCCGAGGCGTGGGGCTCGCCGCGGGCCAGCAGGCGATCGCGCACGCTGCCCACGGTCAGGCCCGGCGTCCAGTCGAAGGTTTCGCTGCTGCCGAGCGCCTCGCGCAGCGAGGCGAAATAGCGGATGGTGACGCTCATGCCAGCAACTCGGTGAACGGAATGAACTGCACGACATCGCCTGCGGCAATCGCCTGGCCGGGCGGGTTGTCCACCAGCCCGTCGCCCCAGACGGCCGAGGTCAGCACGCCGGAGCTCTGGTTCGGGAACAGATCCAGGCCGCCGGCCTCGTTGATGCGCGCGCGCAGGAACTCGCGGCGGCGGTCCGGCTTCGGCCAGTGGAAATCGGCGCGCATGCCGTAGCGTCTCGGCGCCAGCACCGCCGCGCCCTGCAGGCGCAGGATCACCGGCCGCACCAGCATCAGGAAGGTCACGAGGCTGGACACCGGGTTGCCCGGCAGGCCGATGAAGAAGGCCTCGGCCACCTGCCCGAAGGCGAGCGGCTTGCCGGGCTTGAGCGCGATCTGCCACAGGTCCAGCCGGCCCTCGGCTTGCACGGCGGGGCGCAGGTGATCCTCCTCGCCGACGGACACGCCGCCGCTGGTGACGATCAGGTCGGCCCGCGCGGCAGCCTCGCGCAGCGCGGCACGGGTGGCGTCGAGCTTGTCGGGCACGATGCCCAGGTCCACCACCTCGCAGCCCAGCGCCTGCAGCAGGCCGCGCAGCGTGAAGCGGTTGGAGTTGTAGATGGCGCCGGGCTTCAGCGGCTCGCCGGGCATCACCAGTTCGTCGCCGGTGGAGAACAGCGCCACCCGCGGCCGAACGGCCACCTGCAGCCAGGCGGCGCCGACCGAGGCGGCCAGGCCCAGCGAGGCGGCATTCAGCCGCGCGCCGGCGGCCAGCACGGTGGCGCCCTGCTGCACGTCCTCGCCGCGGCGGCGGATGTGCTGGCCCAGCCGGACCTCGCCCTTGACGCGCACGCCGCCACCGTCGACCGCTTCGCAGTCCTCCTGCATCACGACGCTGTCGGCACCGGCGGGAATCTGTGCGCCGGTGAAGATCCGCGCAGCCGTCCCGGGGACGAGCGCGACGGGCACGCTGCCGGCCGGGATGCGCTGGCTGACGCTCAGCACGCGGCCCGGCGCCACGTCGGCGGCACGCAGCGCATAGCCGTCCATCGCGGTGTTGTCGGCGGGCGGCACGTCGAGTTGCGAGACGACGTCGGCCGCCAGCACGCGGCCCAGCGCATCGAAGGTCGAGACGCTCTCACCGCGACCCAGCGGCCCCACGGCCGCCAGCAGCGCAGCCAGCGCGTCGTCCAGGCTCAGCAGCGGCTTGCGGGGCTCAGACATGGCTGGCGATGAAGTCCTTGATCGCGCCGGCATCCACCGGCATCACGGTGACCCGCTTGGGCAGCGACTCGATGTGCTCCAGCCCCGCGGGCCGCGGCGGCTCGATGCCCAGCGCCTCGACGATGGTCGATGCGAACTTGGCAGGCAGTGCGGTCTCCAGCACCAGCATCGGCACATCCGCTTGCCGGTACTGCAAGGCCACTTTCAGGCCGTCGGCCGTGTGGGTGTCGATGAGCTGGCCGAAGGCCTCGTAGCACCAGCGGATCGTCGACACGCGGTCGGCGTGAGTGCTGGCGCCCGAGACGAAGCCGAATTGCGCGATGTGCGCATGCTCGGCCTCGGTCAGCTTGAATTCGGCGTTGCCGAACAGCGCCTTGACTCGCGCGCCATCCCGCCCCAGCAGGTCGAACACGAAGCGCTCGAAGTTGCTGGCCTTGGAGATGTCCATCGAAGGGCTGGACGTCTCGAAGGTGTCCGCCGCACCGCGCACCCGGTAGTGGCCGGTGCGGAAGAACTCGTCGAGCACGTCGTTCTCGTTGGTGGCGACGACCAGCTTCTCGATCGGCAGGCCCATCATCCGCGCCACGTGGCCGGCGCAGACATTGCCGAAATTGCCCGAGGGCACGGTGAAGGCGACCTTCTCGTCGTTGGTCTTCGTGGCCTGCAGCCAGCCGGCGAAGTAGTAGACGACCTGGGCCAGCAGGCGTGCCCAGTTGATCGAGTTGACGGTGCCGATCTTGTACTTGCGCTTGAAGTCGAGATCGTTGGAGACGGCCTTGACGATGTCCTGGCAGTCGTCGAACACCCCGGTGACGGCGATGTTGTGGATGTTGGCGTCCTGCAGGCTGAACATCTGCGCCTGCTGGAAGGGGCTCATGCGGCCGTGCGGGCTCAGCATGAAGACGTTGACGCCGGCCTTGCCGCGCATCGCGTACTCGGCGGCGCTGCCGGTATCGCCCGAGGTAGCGCCGAGAATGTTCAGCGTCTCGCCGCGGCGGCCCAGCTCGTACTCGAACAGGCCACCGAGCAGCTGCATCGCCATGTCCTTGAAGGCCAGCGTCGGGCCGTTGGACAGGGCTTCCAGAGCCAGGCCGGGCTCAAGCGTCTTCAGCGGCGTGATCTCGGGCGTGCCGAACACCTTCTCTGTGTAGGTGCGGTTCACCAGCGCGCGCAGGTCCTCGGCCGGGATGTCGTCGATGTACAGCGACAGGATCTCGAAGGCCAGCTCGGCGTAGCTGAGGCCGCGCCACTTCGTCAGCGTCGCGTCGTCGACCTGCGGGTAGCTGACGGGCATGTAGAGGCCGCCGTCCGGCGCGAGGCCCTCGAGCAGGATGTCGCAGAAGCGGCGTTCGGTCCGATCGCCGCGGGTGGAAACGTAACGCATCAGGCCAGCTCTTCCTTGCGCAGCTTGACGATGTTGGCCAGCACGGTCGGCAGCGCCTGCATCTGCGCCAGCGCGGTGTTCATGCGGCCTTCGCTGGTCTGGTGCGTCAGGATGACCAGGTCGGTCTGGCTCTCGCCCTCGGCGGCTTCGCGCTGCAGCATCGCGTCGATCGAGATGTCGTGCTCGGCCAGGATGGTCGTCACGCGCGACAGCACGCCGGCCTGGTCGGCCACGCGCAGGCGCAGGTAGAAGGAGGTCTGCACCTCGGCGATCGGCAGGATCGGCGTGCTGCTCATCGCCTCCGGCTGGAAGGCCAGGTGGGGCACGCGGTGGTCGGGGTCGGCGGTGGCCAGGCGGGTGATGTCCACCAGGTCGGCGATGACGGCCGAGGCCGTGGGCTCGGCGCCCGCGCCCTTGCCGTAGTAGAGCGTGGTGCCGACGGCGTCGCCCTGGACGACGACCGCGTTCATCGCGCCTTCGACGTTGGCGATCAGCCGGGCTGCAGGGATCAGCGTCGGATGTACGCGCAGCTCGATGCCCTTGTCACGGCGGCGGGTCACGCCCAGCAGCTTGATGCGGTAGCCGAGCTGTTCGGCGTACTTGATGTCGGCGGCCTGCAGCTGGGTGATGCCCTCGACATGGGCCTTGTCGAACTGCACCGGCACGCCGAAGGCGATGGCGCTCATCAGCGTCAGCTTGTGGGCGGCGTCCACGCCCTCGATGTCGAAGGTCGGGTCGGCCTCGGCATAGCCCAGGCGCTGGGCTTCCTTCAGCACGGTGGCGAAGTCCAGGCCCTTGCCACGCATCTCCGAGAGGATGAAGTTGGTGGTGCCGTTGATGATGCCGGCGATCCATTCGATGCGGTTGGCGGTCAGGCCCTCGCGCAGCGCCTTGATGATCGGGATGCCGCCGGCCACCGCCGCCTCGAAGGCGACGACGACGCCCTTCTCGCGCGCCGCAGCAAAGATCTCGGTGCCATGCACCGCAAGCAAGGCCTTGTTTGCAGTGACCACATGCTTGCCGGCGGCGATCGCCTCCAGCACCAGCGCGCGGGCGATGCCGTAGCCGCCGATCAGCTCGACGACGATGTCGATCTCCGGGTTGGCGATCACCTGGCGGGCATCGTTCACCACCGGCACGCTGTCGCCGACGATGCCGCGGGCGCGTTCGACGTCCAGGTCGGCCACCATCGCAATCTCGATGCCGCGGCCCGCGCGGCCGCGGATCTCCTCCTGGTTGCGGCGCAGCACCTGGAAGGTGCCGCCGCCGACGGTGCCGATGCCGAGCAGGCCGACTTTGATCGCTTTCATGGGAGTTTCTCTTGAGACAACAGGATGGATTCGTTCAGCGGCTGAAGCGCCGGCGGTAGTGCGAGAGGAAGCGGTCGATGCGGCCGACCGCTTCGGTCAGGTCGTCGACATTGGGCAGGAAGACCAGGCGGAAATGGTCCGGCGCGATCCAGTTGAAGCCGGTGCCCTGGACGATCAGCACCTTCTCCTCGGCCAGCAGCTCGTAGGCGAACTGCTGGTCGTCCTCGATCGGGTAGATCTTGGGATCCAGGCGCGGGAACATGTACAGCGCGGCCTTGGGCTTGACCACCGACACGCCCGGGATCTGCGTCAGCAGCTCGTAGGCCAGGTCGCGCTGGCGGCACAGGCGGCCGCTCGGCGCGACAAGATCCTTGATGCTCTGGTAGCCGCCCAGCGCGGTCTGGATCGCGAGCTGGCCCGGCGTGTTCGAGCACAGGCGCAGCGAGGCCAGCATGTTCAGGCCCTCGATGTAGTCGCGGGCATGGCGTTTCTCGCCGGAAACGATCATCCAGCCGGCGCGGTAGCCGCAGCTGCGGTAGTTCTTGGACAGGCCGTTGAAGGTCACGAACAGCACGTCGTCGGCCAGCGAGGCCATGCTGGTGTGGACGTTGCCGTCGTACAGCGTCTTGTCGTAGATCTCGTCGGCGAAGACGATCAGCTGGTGCTGGCGGGCCAGCTCGATGATCTCGAGCAGCAGCGGCGTGGGGTACAGCGCGCCGGTCGGGTTGTTCGGGTTGCAAACCATGATCCCGCGCGTCCGCGGCGTGATCTTGGCGCGGATGTCCTCGATGTCGGGCAGCCAGCCGGATTGCTCGTCGCAGATGTAGTGCACCGGGCGGCCGCCGGAGAGGCCCACGACCGCCGTGTACAGCGGGAAGTCGGGCGCCGGGATCAGGATCTCGTCGCCGTCGTTGACCAGCGCGTTGATCGCCATCTGGATCAGCTCCGAGGCGCCGTTGCCGAGGTAGACGTCATCGACGCTGACGCCCTTGATGCCCTTCTCCTGGCAGTAGTGGACGACCGCCTTGCGCGGGGCGAACAGGCCCTTGGAGTCGGTATAGCCCGAGGCCGAGGACAGATTGCGGATCATGTCCTGCACAATCTCGTCCGGCGGCTCCAGCCCGAACGCGGCCACGTTGCCGATGTTCAGCTTGATGATCTTCTGGCCTTCCTCCTCCATCGCTCGCGCCTTGTCGAGCACGGGTCCACGGATGTCGTAGGAGACATTGGCCAGCTTGCTGGACTTGGCGATCGGCTTCAACAGGCAACTCCTCTGGAGAAAATGCGGGGGCGTCAGGCAGGATCTGGCATTTAAACACAGGGTTAGCACCCAATCTGAGGCGACGCAGGCCCCAGCCTCGCCGGTCCGCGAAGCGGGCCATGGCGTTTCACGAACCAAGCGAATCCATGAAGTTCCAACTCGATCAGCCGCAGGGCGGCAACACGATTTCCCGGCACGACGGCCAGTGTGTCTGGGTCAACGGCGAGCCGCACAAGCAGAGCCTGCTGGTGCCCTGGGCCGGGGTGGTGCAGGCCTGGCCGGTGGCGCGTTTTGAGGACTTGACCGAGGCCCATTTCGCGCAGATCCTGGCGCTCAAGCCGGAACTGGTGATCTTCGGCAGCGGCGCGAAGATCCGCTTCCCCCGCCCCGCGCTGTACCGGAGCCTCATCGAAGCCCGCATCGGCATCGAGACGATGGACCTGGCGGCGGCCTGCCGCACCTACAACGTCCTGGCAAGCGAGGGGCGTGCCGTGCTGGCCGCCTTGTTGCTGGAATGTGAATGAGACGGCCAAGCAAGGGGGATCCGAGCACCCCTTCGGGCGACCGGGCGCCGATCCACGTATAATTGCAGGCTATTGCTTACCAGGGGTCCCCTGGTTACAACATATCTCAGAACGACACATGACGCCAGCGCTCAACAAACCCCTCCCGGAAATTGAAGCCCTTGCAACCGGCGGCGTGAAGTTCACGCCCAGCACCTACCTCGGCCGCGCCGTCGTCCTGTATTTCTACCCGAAGGACAACACGCCCGGTTGCACGACCGAAGCGATGCAGTTCCGCGACCATCACAAGGAATTCGTCAAGGCCGGCGCCGTCGTCCTGGGCGTGTCCCGCGACAACATGGCCTCGCACGACAAGTTCAAGCAGAACCTGGAACTGCCCTTCGAACTGATCGCCGACACCGAAGAGAAGCTCTGCCACATGTTCGGCGTGGTCAAGAACAAGATCATGTACGGCAAGAAGGTCAAGGGCATCGAGCGCTCCACCTTCCTGATCGACGCCAGCGGCGTGCTGCGCGAAGAATGGCGCGGCATCAAGGTCGCCGGCCACGTCGAGGAAGTGCTGAAGGCCGTCAAGGGCCTGCAGAAGGCCGCGGCCTGACCATCCGGATCCCTCTCGGATAGGGCCCTAACGTCGAATCTCGACGTCAGCCGTCCAGTATCCTCCAAAAGCCGGCGCTGAAGGATTTCACGCCGGCTTTGTTGTGTCGGCACCGCGGGCAATTTGGCCCCCGCCGCGGTGTGCATAATGGGTTTCATGCCCGAGCCCCACGCAGTTGCTGGAAACCTGATCGCCCCAAAGAGCCGCACAGGCGACTGTGCGGCTCTTTGCTTTCAGGCGCCCGGGCAGGCCTTCGCTGTCACCGACCGCTTCGACCCCACACATGCCACTGCCAAAAGCCCCGACCAAACGCGCCAGCCGCCTCGAAGCCACCGCCTTTGAAACCAATCTGGCGGTCAGCAAACCGGACCCCGCCGCCCGAAAACCGGTCTCCGCAGTCGCCGCCAGCCCCGAGGCCAAGCCAGCCCCGGTCCTGAAACTGGCCGTGCAGCCCGCAGCAGTCCCGGCGCCGCAGCCCCCCGCCC
>NZ_LYVQ01000024.1 GCF_001984095.1 Pelomonas sp. KK5 | reverse complement strand
GCGGGGGCGGTGGGGCCGGCGCCGGCACCGGGACGAGCGGCAACAACAGCAGCAGCTTCGGCAACCAGCTCAACGCCACCAGCAACAACAACAGCCTCGGCGGCGCCAGCGGCAGCAATGCCTCGAGCCAGTCGACCACGCCGGTATCCGCCTCGCCCAGCCCGTCCACCGGCGGCTTCGTGCAGGCCGACCCGGCCACCAACTCGCTGATCATCACCGCCCCCGATCCGCTGTACCGCCAGATCCGCAACGTGATCGACCAGCTGGACGGCCGCCGCGCGCAGGTCTACGTGGAGTCGATGATCGTCAAGGTCGACGTCTCCAAGAGCGGCAACTTCGGCTTCCAGTGGCAGAACCTGTTCGGCAAGACCGTGGGTCTCGGCACGAACTTCGGCACCGGCTCGGCCAACATCATCACGGACTCGGTGGCCACGGCCAGCAACAACTCAACAACGATCGGCACGGCGCTGCAGTCTGCGCAGCAAGGCCTGAACTTCGCCGTGTTCAAGAAGATCGCCGGCGTCTACACGCTCGGCGCGCTGGCCAACTTCCTGGAGAGCCAGACCGGCGCCAACGTGCTGTCCACGCCCAACCTGGTGGCGCTGGACAACGAGGAGGCCAAGATCGTGATCGGCCAGAACGTGCCCTTCGTGACCGGCACCTACACGACCTCGACCACCGGCACCAGCTCGCCCTTCCAGACCGTCGACCGCAAGGACGTGGGCCTGACGCTGCGCATCCGCAGCCAGATCGGCGAGAACGGCACGATCCGCATGACGGTCTACCAGGAGAATTCCTCGGTGGTGGCGGGCACCAGCTCCTCGACCAATGGACCGACCACCGACAAGAGCGCGATCGAGACCACCGTCACCGTCGACGACGGCTCCATCATCGTGCTGGGCGGCCTGCTGAAGGACGAGTACAGCGACGGCGAGGACGGCGTGCCCGGCCTGGCCAGCCTGCCGCTGGTGGGCAACCTGTTCAAGAGCAACAACCGCAAGCGCATCAAGACCAACCTGATGGTCTTCCTGCGCCCGGTCGTGCTGCGCGACCAGGCCACCGCCGACCAGCTGACGCTGGACCGCTACGACTCGATCCGCGCGGTGCAGCAGGCCACGGTGCCGGCCAAGACCGCCGTGCTGCCCGACACCGGCGCGCCGGTCGTGCCTGCCAACCCGAACAGCAGCCCCTTGAGCATCAAGGAACAGAACGCCGGCTCGCCGACCGAACCGGCCAAGGACCGCTGAGGCGGAGCCCCTGACGATGGCCACCAAGCATCCCCTGCCCTACGCCTGGGCCAAGTCCCATTCGGTGCTGCTGGAGGACGACGGCAGCTCGCTGGTCCTGTGGGCGCCGCTGGACGTGGGCCTGGCCACGCTGTCCGAGGTGCAGCGCCTGCATCCGGTCGACCGGCTCGAGCACGAGGCACGCGCCACGCTGGCCGAGCGCATCGCCGTGGCCTACGCGGGCAGCGAGTCGAGCGCGGCCACCGTGGTCGGCGAGGTCGAGAGCGCGATCGACCTGTCGCGGATGATGCAGGACCTGCCCGCCGTGGAAGACCTGCTGGAAGCGGCCAACGACGCGCCGATCATCCGCATGCTTAACGCATTACTTACGCAGGCTGCGAAGGACGGCGCCAGCGACATCCACATCGAGCCCTACGAGCGCGCCAGCAGCGTGCGCTTCCGCGTGGACGGCACGCTGCGCGAGGTGGTGCAGCCCAACCGCGGCCTGCACGCGGCGCTGATCTCGCGGCTGAAGATCATGGCCGAGCTGGACATCGCCGAGAAGCGCCTGCCGCAGGACGGCCGCATCTCGCTGCGCATCGGCGGCCGCGCGATCGACGTGCGCGTCTCCACGCTGCCCTCGGCCCATGGCGAGCGCGCGGTGCTGCGCCTGCTGGACAAGACCGAATCGAAGTTCACGCTGGAAGGCCTGGGCATGAGCGGCGACGTGCTGGGCGCCTTCAAGCGCCTGGTGCAGCAGCCGCACGGCATCGTGCTGGTGACCGGCCCGACCGGCTCCGGCAAGACCACCACGCTGTATGCCTCGCTGCAGACGGTGGACACGGCCACGACCAATGTGCTGACGGTGGAAGACCCGGTCGAGTACGAGCTGCCCGGCATCGGCCAGACCCAGGTCAACGGCAAGATCGACCTGAGCTTCGCCAAGGCGCTGCGCGCAATCCTGCGCCAGGATCCGGACGTGATCATGATCGGCGAGATCCGCGACTACGAGACGGCGCAGATCGCCATCCAGGCCTCGCTGACCGGCCACCTGGTGCTGGCCACGCTGCACACCAACGATGCGCCCAGCGCCGTCACCCGGCTGACCGATATGGGCGTCGAGCCCTTCCTGCTCAGCTCCAGCCTGCTGGGCGTGCTGGCGCAGCGGCTGGTGCGGCGGCTGTGCGAGGTCTGCAAGCGGGTGGACGGCGACGGGCGCTACCACCCGGTGGGCTGCGAAGCCTGCGGCATGACCGGCTACAAGGGCCGCACCGGCGTCTACGAACTGATGCAGGCCGACGAGAAGGTGCGCGGCCTGATCCACCAGAAGGCGGCGGAGAGCGAGCTGCTCGCCGCCGCGCAACTGGCGGGCCTTCGCTCGATGCGCGAGGACGGGGCACGCCTGGTGGCCCAGGGCATTACCTCGGCCGAAGAGGTGCTGCGGGTCACGCGCGAGTAGCAGGCGCCGGGCCTCAGTCCGCCAGCGCGGCGTAGCCGGCGACGCTGGCTTCCCAGCTCAGCTCCCGGGTCACCGTCTGGCGCAGCGCCCGCGCCATCGCCTGGACCCGGGCGGGCGCCCCGAGCGCGGCCGAGATGGCCAGCGCGCAGGCCACCACGCTGCCGCCCTCGAACAACGTGCCGGTGCGCCCCTCCTTGACCAGCTCCTGATGCCCGGGGATGCGCGAGGCCACGATCGGGGTGCCGGCCGCGGCCGCCTCCAGCAGCGCCAGCGGAAAGGATTCGGAGCGCGAGCTCTGCACCATCAGCCTTGCGCTCGCCATCAGGCCGGCCACCTCTAGCGGCCGCAGGTTCACGCGCAGCTCCACCCGGCCGGCCAGGGCCAGCTCTTCGACAAGCGCCTGCAGAGCCGGCAGCTCGGGCCCCTGGGGGCCGGCGATCACCAGGCGCAGCATCGGGAACTGCACCGCCAGGCGAGCGAAGGCCCGGATCGTCAGCTCGTGGGCCTTGACGGGCATGTAGCTCCCGACCGAGAGCAGGTAGGGCTGCTGCGCGCGCCCATGGCCGGCCTGCGGCGTGAACAGGCTCGCATCGACGCCGTTGCGGATCGTGACGAGGCGGTGCGCGGGCAGGATGCCGTCCAGCGTGCGGCTCAGCCGCTCGCCGAGCGAAGGCGAGCAGACGACGACCGCATCGGCGCTGGCCAGGCACAGGCGCTGCACCCAGCCGTCAAGGCGCCCCTCCAGGCGCCGCACGTCGGTGCCGTGGTAGGAGAGGATCAACCGGCCGCGATAGATGCCCAGCCTCTTCAGCAGGGCCACCCCAAGCACATTGCCGCCCGGATAGTGGAAGTTCACCGCCCGCACCTTGCTCCGCTGCAGCAGCCGCGCCAGCCGCCACAGCTGCGGCGGCCCCGCCAGCAGCGCCTTCGCCAGGCCCAGCGGGCTGGCCTGGCCCAGCGGCGTGGCACGGAAGTGCGTGACGCCGTCGATGTCGGCGGGCCGGCGGCAGGCCCAGTCGCTCACCAGCAGCCGCGGGCGCAGCCCGCCGTCCCAGTGACGCATCAGGTTGAGGACCACGCCGGTGACACCACCGGCATGGGCGGGCGCCCAGGGCAGCACGAACAGGATCGCACCGGGGGAGCCGGAACCAGAATTTGACTGCATACCCTTCTGGACTCGAGGTCGGAGGCGCGTGGGCGAAGCGCCATCGCGGGCCGCTATCATCTGGTCGCATCCGCACAGCCCGCCTCCTGCGCCCTAGGGGCCGCCCCTCATGCAGGGGTCGCCCCGGCGACGCAAGTCCTGACCCCTCCTCCCCGTTCATGCCCGCCTACAAGTACGACGCTCTCGATGCCGCCGGCCGCGCCAGCAGTGGCCTGGTCGAGGCCGACAACCCGCGTGCCGCCCGCGCCCTGCTGCGCACCCGCGCGCTGGTACCGCTGGCGGTGGAGCCGGTGACGCAGCAGCAGACGGGCGGCGGGCGCGTGCTGTTCGCGCGGCGCGTGTTCAGCCCGACCGCGCTGTCCGTCTGGACCCGCCAGCTGGCCGGCCTGGTCGGCGCGGGCCTGCCGATCGAGCGGGCGCTCACCGCCCTGGCCGACGAGAGCGAGCAGCCCCGCCAGCGCGAACTGCTGGCCCAGCTGAAGGCCGAGGTCAACGCTGGGGCCACCTTCGCCCGCGCGCTGGCCACCGCGCCGCGCGAGTTCGACGATGTCTACCGGGGCGTGGTCGCCGCCGGCGAGCAGAGCGGCGCGCTGGGCCTGGTGCTCGAACGCCTGGCCGATGATCTCGAAGAGCGCCAGGAGCTGCGCAGCAAGCTGATCGGCGCAATGGCCTATCCGCTGATCGTCTCGGTGATCTCGCTGATGATCGTGATCTTCCTGCTGACCTATGTGGTGCCGCAGATCGCCACCGTGTTCACCAGTTCCAAGCGCGCCCTACCCTTCCTGACGGTGGCGATGCTGGGCTTGAGCGACTTCGTGCGCCAGTGGGGCTGGCTGCTGCTGCTGGGCCTGGTGGGCGGCGCCGTGGCGCTGCGCATGGCGCTGCGCGGCCGCGCCTTCCGCGAGCGCTTCGATGCAGGCCTGCTGAACCTGCCGCTGGTGGGCCGGCTGGCACGCGGCTACAACGGCGCCCGCTTCGCCGCCACGCTGGCCATGCTGGCCGGCGCCGGCGTGCCGATCCTGAAGGCGCTGCAGGCGGCGGCGGAGACCTTGTCCAACACCGCCATGCAGGCCGATGCGATGGACGCGCTGGTGCAGGTGCGCGAGGGCGCACCGCTGGGCTCGGCGCTGGCCGCGAAGAAGCGTTTCCCGGGGCTGCTGGCCATGTTCGCGCGCCTGGGCGAGCAGACCGGCGCGCTGCCCGAGATGCTGGGCCGCGCCGCGCGCCAGCTGGGCACCGAGGTGCAGCGCCGCGCGATGACGGCAGCCTCGCTGCTGGAGCCCCTGCTGATCGTCGGCATGGGCGCGGTGGTGATGCTGATCGTGCTGGCCGTGCTGCTGCCGATCATCCAGCTGAACACCTTCGTCAAGTAGCGAACAGGCTCTCGGCGCGCTGGTAGAGCACCCAGCTGGTGGCGATGTACTTGTTGCCGCCCTTGGGCCGGTTGCCGCGGTGCGTGTGGGTGAAGCCGCCCGGCGCGATCAGCAGGCTGCCTGTGCGCGGCACGATCCTGCGCTGCTGGTAGAGGAATTCGGTCTCGCCCTCTTCGAACTCGTCGTTGAGATAGATCGTCCACAGCAGCGCACGGTGCAGCGCATCGCCGTTGTCCCCGCGCTTGGGGTACTGCTCGCTGTGCCAGTAGGGATAGCCGCCCTGGTCGGCGAGGTACTTCTGGATGTTGATGCCGCCGGGGCGGAAGACCTTGGCGATCAGGCCGGCGAGCAGTTCGTCGTTCATCGAGGCCACCAGGTCGGCATCGACGAGGGCCATCTGCCCGTCGGGCTTCTGCATCTTCAGCTGCAGCGGCGCCAGCGCCACATGGGCATAGCGGCGCAGGTAGTGCGTGAAGCCCTTGAGCATCGCGTCGTTGAGCTGCTGGCGCACGTCGGCCCAGCCGGATGCCGTGTCCAGCGAGATGTCCCAGCTGTCCTTCAGGCTCACGTCCACACCGCCGCCGGTGCTGCCGCGTTGCGCCTGGCCGGCGGCGTCGAAGCGCCCGATCAACTGGGCGCAGGCCTCGGGCGCCAGCACGCCTTCGTAGACCTCGATGAAATCCAACATGACTTCCCTGTGCGTTGCAGGGCCGCAGTCTAAGATGAGTTCCATGCCTGCCACGCTGGACGCCCACCATCTCGTCGTCGCCATCTCCTCCCGCGCGCTGTTCGATTTCGAGGAAGAGAACGAGCTGTTCGAGGCCAGCGACGACCATGCCTACATGGCCCTGCAGCAGCGGCGCATGGACGTGCCGGCCAAGCCCGGTGCCGCCTATTCGCTGGTGAAGAAGCTGCTGGCGTTTCCGCGCGTCGAGGTGGTCGTGCTGTCGCGCAACGACCCGATCTCCGGCATGCGCGTGTTCCGCTCGGCCGCCCATGACGGGCTCAACATCCAGCGCGGCGTCTTCACCCGCGGCGCCTCGCCATGGCGCTATCTGCGTCCGCTGAAGGCGCACCTGTTCCTGTCCACGAATGAGGCCGACGTGCGCTCGGCGCTGGCCGCCGGCGTGGCGGCGGCGCGCGTCTATCCGCTCTCGGCGCGCGCCTCGGAGGCGCATCCGGACGAGGTGCGCATCGCCTTCGATGGCGACGCGGTGCTGTTCTCCGACGAGGCCGAGCAGGTCTTCCAGCGCGACGGCCTCGATGCCTTCCAGAGCCACGAGTCCGAGCATGCGCTGCGGCCGATGGCAGCCGGCCCGTTCAAGCCGGTGCTGCAGGCCTTGCAGCGGCTGCAGCAGCAGGACAAGGATGGCCCGATGCGGGTGCGCACCGCCCTCGTCACCGCCCGCAGCGCCCCGGCGCACGAGCGCGCGATCCGCACGCTGATGGACTGGCAGGTGGAAGTGGACGAGGCGATGTTCCTCGGCGGCCTGGCCAAGGGCGAGTTCCTGCGCGAGTTCGAGCCGGATTTCTTCTTCGACGACCAGGTCGGCCACATCGCCAGCGCGAGCGCCCACGTGCCGGCCGGCCATGTGGCGGCGGGCATCTCCAACGGCCCACCGTGACCTCCGGCCGGCGCGCCGGCCTGGCCGAGAATGCGCGGCTTCGCAGTTCGAACCCGCCGTGCCCATGTCGCTCCGCCTCAGCCATCTCGCCGCCGCTGCCGCCCTGCTCGCCTTCGGCACCGCCGCCCAGGCCCAGCAGACCGGCTTCTACCGCCAGCCCGCTCTGCAGGGCGAACAGATCGTCTTCGTGGCCGAGGGCGACCTCTGGCGCGTCGGCATCCAGGGCGGCCCCGCCCAGCGCCTGACCACCCATCCCGGCTACGAGACCACGCCGGCCGTGTCGAGGGACGGCCGCTGGATCGCCTTCGTCGCGCAGTACGACGGCACCACGGCCCGCGACGGCGGCGACGCCTACCTGATGCCGGCCGCCGGCGGCCAGCCGAAGCGCCTCACCTGGGACGGTGCCGGCGTGCGCGTCTGGGGCTTCAGCGCCCAGGGCGAGATCATCATCACCGCGCCTACCGTCAGCGGCCAGCCGGGCGGCACGCTCTACGCGATCAAGCCCGAGACCGGCGAGCGCCGCGCACTCGGCGTGGCCCAGGCCACCGATGGCGCGCTGAGCCCCGACGGCAAACAGCTCTACTTCACCCGCGGCGGCCTGGTCGCCCACAACGACAACGCCAAGCAGTACCGCGGTGGCGGCATCGCCCGGCTGTGGGTGATGGACCTGGACGGCAAGGACGAGGCACGCCCGCTGCTCGCGGAAGGCAACAACGACCGCCGCCCGATGCCCTACAAGAGCGTGTACGGCGAGCAGCGCGTGGCCTTCCTGTCCGACCGTGACGGCACGATCAACGTCTGGTCCGTCAACGCCCGGGGTCAGGACTTGCGCCAGCACACGCAACTGAAGGGCTGGGACATCCGCAGCGCCTCGATCGACGGCACCCGCATCGCCTATGCGGCCGGCGCGGACCTGCATCTGCTGGACATCGGCGCCAAGACGGACAGCACGCTGAAGATCACGCTGGGCAGCGACTTCGACCAGCAGCGCGAACGCTTCATCGCGAAGCCTCAGGACTTCTTCAAGCAGGTCACGCTGGCGCCGGACGGGCAGCGGGTGATGCTGTCGGTGCGCGGGCACCTGGCGACGCAGGGCGTGGCCACGCTGCGCCGCGCGGAGCTGCCGCAACCGGATGACGGCCGCTGCCGCACCGGCGAGTTCAGCGCCGACAGCAAGTCGGTGTTCGCGCTGTGCGACTTCAGCGGCGAGGTCGAGATCTGGCGCTTCGCCGCCAACGGCCTGAACGACAAGCCGCAGCAGATCACGCAGGGTGCGAAGACGCAGCGCGTGGCCCTGTTCCCGTCGCCGGACGGCCGCTGGCTGGCCCACACCGACAAGGAAGGCCGCATCTGGCTGACCGACCTGCAGGCCAAGGCCGGCGAGATGCCTGCCACGCGCGAGATCGCGCAGGACCGCCTGAACGCCGAGCCCGCCGACTTCCGCTGGTCCCCTGACGGCAAGGCGCTGGCCTGGGTGATGTCCACCCGCGAGGCCAACCGCCAGCAGCTGCAGCTCTACACGCTGGCCGACGGCAAGCTGCAGTCGCTGAACAGCGATCGCTACGACAACGCCGCGCCGGCCTTCTCGCCGGACGGCAAGTGGCTGTACTTCCTCTCGCGCCGCGACTTCGCGATCACCGGCGAGGCCTCGCCCTGGGGCGATCGCAATATGGGCCCGTACTTCGACCGCGGCTGGAAGATCTTCGCGCTGGCGCTGCAGCCGGGGCTGCGCTTCCCGTTCGCGCCGCCGGACGAGTTGCAGCAGGCGGACAAGCCGGCCGACAGGAAGGATCCGAAGAAGGACGACAAGAAGGACGCCAGGCCCGAGCTGCCCGCCATCGTCGGCACCGGCCTGGCCCAGCGCCTGTACGAAGTGCCCCTGGCGCCGGGCAACTACACCGCGCTGCGCGCCACGGCCAAGGCCCTGTGGTTCATGGACACCGCCGTCACCACCGAGCGCAAGAAGAGCCTGCTGACGCTGGCGATCGACGACAAGGGCAGCAAGCCCGACACGGTCGTCTCGGGCGACATGCGCAGCTTCGCGCTGAGCGCCGACGGAGCCAAGCTGATGGTCGAGCGCGGCACCGGCACGCCGGAGGTGCTGATCGTCGACGCCGCGCCCAAGCTGCCGGGCGAGCTGGACAAGGTGCGCGTGAAGTGGAGCGACTGGCAGGTCGCCACCGACCCGAAGGCCGAATGGCGCGAGATGTTCGCCGACGCCTGGCGCATGCACCGCGACCACTTCTACGACAAGGCCATGCACGGCGTCGACTGGAACGCGGTGCGCGCCAAGTACGCGCCGCTGGTCGAGCGGGTCACCGACCGGGCCGAGCTGGGCGAGATCTTCGCGATGATGAGTTCGGAGCTGGGCGCGCTGCACAGCCAGATCGGCATGCCCGACCTGCGCAACGGCCCGGCCGATCCGGCCCTCGCCGGGCTTGGCGCTCAAGTAACGCGTCAGCCCGACGGCGCCTTCCGC
This sequence comes from Pelomonas sp. KK5, assembly GCF_001984095.1. Taxonomy (GTDB): domain Bacteria; phylum Pseudomonadota; class Gammaproteobacteria; order Burkholderiales; family Burkholderiaceae_C; genus KK5. The sequence continues at coordinate 34,425 of NZ_LYVQ01000024.1, read as the reverse complement.
ATCGAGCGGATCTACCGCAGCGATCCGGAGCTGGTCGACGGCCTGTCGCCGCTGGCCGCGCCGGGCCTCGGCCTCGCCAACGGCGACCTGATCACCGCCGTCAACGGCCGGCCGGCTTCGTCCGTCGCGAACATCGCCGAGCTGCTGCGCGGCCAGGCGGACAAGCAGGTGCTGCTGACGATCAAGGGCATCGACGGCGCCGAGAAGCCGCGCATCGTGCTGCCGGTGCCGCTGGCCAAGGAGCAGGCGCTGCGCTACGGCGACTGGCGCTACAGCCGCGGCCTGGCGGTGGAGCAGGCCGGCGGCGGCCGCATCGGCTACCTGCACCTGCGCGCGATGACCCAGCCCGACATGGAGGACTTCGCCCGCGAGTTCTATGCGCAGATCGACCGCGAAGGCCTGATCATCGACGTCCGCTACAACAACGGCGGCAGCATCGAGAGCCGCATCCTCGAGAAGCTGATGCGCCGCGCCTGGGCCTTCTGGCAGAGCCGCTCTCCGGACGGCGGCAAGCCGGGCCCGAACATGCAGCAGGCCTTCCGGGGCCACGTGGTCGTGCTGGCCAACGAGGACACCTACTCCGACGGCGAGACCTTCGCCGAGGGCATCAAGCGGCTGGGGCTGGGCGTGCTGGTGGGCAAGACGACGGCGGGCGCGGGCGTCTGGCTGTCCGACCAGAACCGGCTGGTGGACAACGGCCTGGCCCGCGCCGCCGAGAGCGGGCAGATGCTGCCGGACGGGACCTTCATCATCGAGGCCAAGGGCGTGACGCCGGATGTCGACGTGGACAACCCGCCGCGTGCCACCTTCGAGGGGCGCGACGCGCAGCTGGAAAAGGCGATCGAGCTGCTGAAGCAGCAGATGGCCGAGAAGCCGATGGTGATGCCGAAGCCGAGCGCCTACCCGAAGCTCAGGACAGAGTAACCCGCGCGAACTTGCGCTTGCCCACCTGCGCGACGAAGGTCGCGCCGGGCTCCAGCTTCAGCCCCTTGTCGCTGATCACCGCGCCGTCGATGCGCACGCCGCCCTGCTCGATCATCCGCGTGGCCTCGCCGCCGGAAGCGACCAGGCCGGCGCCCAGCAGCACCTTGCCGATCAGCAGCGGGGCGCCGGTGAGCGTCACCTCGGGAATGTCGTCCGGGATGCCGCCCTGGGCGCGCTTGTTGAAGTCGTCCTCGGCGGCATCGGCCGCGGCAGCATTGTGGAAGCGCGCGGTGATCTCCTTGGCGAGCATGACCTTGGCGTCCTTCGGGTTGCGCCCGCCGTCCACCTCGGCCTTCAGCGCTGCGATCTCCGCCAGCGACTTGAAGCTCAGCAGCTTGAACCACTTCCACATCTGCTCGTCACTGATCGACAGGATCTTGGCGAACATGTCCTTGGCCGGCTCGCTGATGCCCACGTAGTTGTTCTTGGACTTGGACATCTTCTCGACGCCGTCCAGCCCCTCCAGCAGCGGCATCGTCAGGATGCACTGCGGCTCCTGGCCGTACTCCTGCTGCAGGTGGCGGCCCATCAGCAGGTTGAATTTCTGGTCGGTGCCGCCGAGCTCGAGGTCGCTCTTCAGCGCCACCGAGTCGTAGCCCTGCATCAGCGGGTAGAGGAACTCGTGGACCGAGATCGGCGTCTGGGCGGCGAAGCGCTTGGTGAAGTCGTCGCGCTCCATCATCCGCGCCACTGTGTACTTGGCGGCCAGCTGGATCATGCCGCGGGCGCCCAGCGGGTCGCTCCACTCGGAGTTGTAGCGGATCTCGGTGCGGGCCGGGTCCAGCACCAGCTTGGCCTGGGCGTAGTAGGTCTCGGCGTTGGCCTTGATCTGCTCGGCGGTCAGCGGCGGGCGGGTGCTGTTGCGGCCGGACGGGTCGCCGATCATCGAGGTGAAGTCGCCGATCAGGAAGATCACCTGGTGGCCCAGGTCCTGCAGCTGGCGCATCTTGTTGAGCACCACCGTGTGGCCGATGTGGATGTCCGGCGCGGTCGGGTCCAGGCCCAGCTTGATCCGCAACGGCACACCGGTCGCCTCGGACTTCGCGAGCTTCTGCAGCCAGTCGGCCTCGGGCAGCAGCTCCTCGACGCCCCGCTTGGAAACTTCCATGGCTTCCAGGACTTTGTCGGTCACCGGGTAACTGGTTTTTACGGCTGTGCGCGGGTCGGACATGGCGGGGCTCTGGGCTTTGTAAAGCCTTGATTCATCGGGTTTTCTTGGCCTTGGCGCCGCGCTGCGGCCGGTATACTTCGGCCTCATTTGCTGCGATGCACCATGCGGTGCCAGGCAGCGGATTCTAGTGGACAGGCTCATGTCCACCTTCAGTTCCACGGCCCGCCTCACAGGGTGCCGGCCCGGAACGACAAGATACGGCGGGATTCCTGTAGTGAGTGATCGGATTGAGAGCGTCAAGGCCAGCTTGACGCGTGTAGAGGCTTTTGCCGCAAAGCATCCGCGAGCCCTGACCGCGACCGTGGTGGGCCTGCTGAGCGGCTTCGCCGTGACCGCCTTCGGCATCGCACCGCTGGCGCCGGATGCGGGCGACCTGCCGCAACGCCTCGTCACCGAGACCGTCCAACCGCAGGGCAATTTCGATGCCCAGCTGGCCGAACTGGCCGCCCACGAACTCGTCCTGCGCCGCAGCGAGCAAACCCGCGCCACTGACACCGCCGACGCCCTGCTCCGCCGCCTGGGCGCGCTGGACCCCGCCGCCTCGCAGTTCCTGCGCAGCGACACCACGGCCCGCCGCCTGCTGCAGGGCCGCGCCGGCAAGATGGTCGAACTGGCTGCCGATGCCTCGGGCACGGTCCAGTCCATCGTCGCCCGCTATCCCGCCGAGAACGCGGAGCAGCAGGCCACCCACTTCACGCGGCTGACGATCGAACGCCAGGCCGACGGCAAGTTCACGAGCAAGGTCGAGACCGCCCCGCTGGAAACCCAGGTCCGCCTGGGCAGCGGCACGATCCGCACCTCGCTGTTCGCCGCCACCGACGAGTCCAACATCCCCGACGGCATCGCCTCGCAGATGGCCGACATGTTCTCGGGCGACGTGGACTTCCACCGCGAGCTGCAGAAGGGCGACCGCTTCTCGGTCGTCTACGAGGCCATGACCGCCGACGGCGAGCCGATCAGCTGGGACGCCTCCAACGGCCACCTGATCGCCGGCGAGTTCGTCAACAAGGGCAAGAGCTACCAGTCGGTCTGGTTCAAGGACGGCGTCACCGGCAAGGGCAACTTCTACGCCTTCGACGGCCAGAGCAAGCGCCACAGCTTCCTGGCCAACCCGGTCGAGTTCTCGCGCATCACCTCCGGTTTCGCGATGCGCTTCCACCCGATCCTGCAAAGCTGGCGCCAGCACAAGGGCGTCGATTTCGGCGCCCCGACCGGCACCGCGGTGCGCAGCGTCGGCGACGGCACGGTCGACTTCGCCGGCTGGCAGAACGGCTACGGCAACGTCATCAAGATCCAGCACAGCGGCAGCCGCGAGACGGTCTACGCCCACCTGAGCCGCATCGAGGTCAAGAAGGGCCAGAAGATCGGCCAGGGCCAGACGATCGGCGCCGTCGGCATGACCGGCTGGGCCACCGGCCCGCACCTGCACTTCGAGTTCCAGGTCAACGGCACGCAGCAGGATCCGCGCGCGATCGCCAAGGCGTCCGACGCCGCCACGCTGCCGGGCTATGCCCGCGCCAAGTTCGCCCAGACCGTGGCGAGCGTGACGACGCAGCTGCAGGTGGCGCGCTCGATGCAGGCGAGCGACGGCATCAGCGGCGCCGAATGAGCGTCCGCATCAGCAGCACCGGGGAACTCTTTATCGGCCTGATGTCCGGCACCTCGCTGGACGGGGTCGACGCCGTGCTGGCCCGCTTCCCCGCCGCGGGCGGCGACATGCAGGTGCTGGGCCACCAGTACAGCCCCTTTCCTTCCGCGCTGCGCGAGGAACTGCTGGCACTGAACGCCCCCGGCGGCGTGGACGAACTGCATCGCGCCGCCCTGGCCGGCAACGCCGTCGCGCGCAGCTATGCGGACACGGCCGCCCAGTTGCTCGAAGCCTGCAGCGTGGTGCCGGCCGAGGTGACCGCGCTGGGCGCCCACGGCCAGACCGTGCGCCACCGCCCCGGCGAGTTCGACGGCTGCGGCTACACCACCCAATTGCTCAACGGCGCGCTGCTGGCCGAGCAGAGCGGCATCGCCACCATCTGCGACCTGCGCAGCCGCGACGTGGCCGCCGGCGGCCAGGGCGCGCCGCTGGTGCCAGCCTTCCACCGCGCACAGTTCGGCAGCGCCGAGCGCGACGTGGCGGCGCTGAACATCGGCGGCATCAGCAATGTCAGCCTGCTCGCCGCCGATGGCACGACCACCGGCTTCGACTGCGGCCCCGGCAACTGCCTGATGGACCTGTGGATCGCCGAGCACCAGCCCGGCAGTCGCTATGACGCGGGCGGCGCCTGGGCCGCCACCGGCAAGGTCATCCCCACGCTGCTGGCCGACATGCTGGCCGAGCCCTATTTCTCGATGCCGCCGCCGCGCAGCACCGGCCGCGACCTGTTCAACCGCGTCTGGCTAACGCGTTACCTGAGCGGCAGCGAAAAGGCCGAGGATGTGCAGGCCACGCTGCTGGAACTGACTGCGCGCAGCATCGTCGACACGCTGCCGGCCGGCACGACCGAGTTGCTCGTCTGCGGCGGCGGCGCGCTGAACGGCACGCTGATGGCGCGGCTGCAGGCGCTGTTGCCCACCGCACAGGTCCTGCCCAGCGACGCACGCGGCCTGCCGGTGATGCAGGTCGAGGGCGCCGCCTTCGCCTGGCTGGCGATGCGCTTCATGCGCGGCCTGGCCGGCAATCTGGCGCGGGTCACCGCGCCGCCGGGCCGCGGCCACTCGGGGCGCTCTACCCAGCCTGAGCCGGCCTGAAAAGCACAAAGCCGCCCGAGGGCGGCTTTGCTTTGCCAGGCAGCGAGAAAGACGGCTCAGACCGAGAAGCTCGAACCGCAACCGCAGGTCGTCGTCGCGTTCGGGTTCTTGATCACGAACTGCGCGCCCTGCAGGTCTTCCTTGTAGTCGATCTCGGCGCCCATCAGGTACTGCAGGCTCATCGCGTCGATCAGCAGCGTGACGCCGTTCTTGTTCATCTGCGTGTCGTCTTCGTTGACGACCTCGTCGAAGGTGAAGCCGTACTGGAAGCCCGAGCAGCCGCCGCCCTGGACGAACACGCGCAGCTTCAGCTCGGGGTTGCCTTCCTCGGCGACCAGGTCGGCCACCTTGGCGGCGGCGCTGTCGGTGAAGACCAGCGGGCCGGGGACCTCGCCAGTGACGGGAGTGGATTCGAGGACTGCGCTCATGATGGATTCCTTGGATTCCTGTGTTGGCGCTATTGTCCAACACAAATAAAAAGGCCGCATTGTCTGCGGCCTCTTTGTACTGCCTGCCGGAGCAGGCAGTGCGATCGATCAGCGCTTGCTGAACTGCTTCCGGCGACGGGCGCCGTGCAGGCCGACCTTCTTACGCTCGACTTCACGCGCGTCACGCGTGACGAAGCCGGCGCGGCTCAGTTCGGGCTTCAGGGTCGCGTCGTAGTCGATCAGCGCGCGGGTGATGCCGTGACGGCAGGCGCCAGCCTGGCCGGACTCGCCACCGCCGTGGACGTTGATCTTGACGTCGAAGGCCTCGCCGTTGTTCGTCAGCAGCAGGGGCTGCTTGGCGATCATGATCGAGGTCTGACGGCCGAAGTACTCAGCAATGGTCTTGCCATTGATGGTGATCAGGCCGGTGCCCTTCTTGATGAAGACGCGAGCGACCGACGACTTGCGGCGGCCGGTTCCGTAGTTCCAGTTTCCGATCATCGTCGTTCCTTAGATTTCCAGAGCCTTGGGCTGCTGAGCGGCGTGCGGGTGGGTGTCACCGGCGTAGACCTTCAGCTTCTTCACCATGGCGTAGCCGAGCGGGCCCTTGGGCAGCATGCCCTTGACGGCCTTCTCCAGGGCGCGGCCCGGATGCTTGGCTTGCATGTCCTTGAACTTCGTGGCGTAGATGCCGCCGGGGAAGCCCGAGTGACGGTAGTACACCTTGTCGGTGGCCTTGTTGCCCGTGACACGCAGCTTGTCTGCGTTGATGATGACGATGAAGTCACCGGTGTCGACGTGAGGCGTGTAGATGGCCTTGTGCTTGCCGCGCAAACGGAGTGCCACTTCGCTGGCAACACGTCCGAGCACCTTGTCGGTGGCGTCAATCACAAACCACTCGTGCGTCACTTCGGCCGGCTTGGCGCTGAAGGTCTTCATGAGATTCTTTCGAGTAAAAGCTTTGTCGATTCGGCGCGTTCGGTGCTGTTTATTTGAGTCCACAGCCTCTCACCCACCGCTCTCCCCTCAAAGCCAGATCGGGGAAAGCCCGCGAGTGTATCACCAGGTGAGCCTTTTCCGCTAGTCTTGGGGGTCGAGAGCCGCCAGCAGCAGCGACTTTGCCAGGTAAACTAGGGGTTTACACGGATCGATATGCAGAAACCCGCCGACGACGCCACCTCCCTGGCCGCCAAGCCTCCGGCCTGGCTGCGCCAGCTGGCGTCCTGGGTGCCGATCCGCTCGCTCGCGAGCCGCCATCGCGGACGCATCGCACAGCACCTGCTGGCCTTGAACGAGCGCGACCGCTACCTGCGCTTCGGCTACCCGGCCACCGACGAGCAGATCTCCCGCTACGTCGTCGGCCTGGACTTCGACCATGACGAGGTGCTGGGCATCTTCAACCGCCGGCTCCAGCTGGTCGCGATGGCCCACCTGGCCTATGCGCCGATGCCGCAGCGGGCCGGCAAGCCGGCGATGGCGGAGTTCGGCGTCTCGGTCTCCCGCGAGGCGCGCGGGCGCGGCTTCGGCGCGCGCCTGTTCGAGCGGGCCGCTCTGCAGGCCCGCAACCGCGGCGTGGAGACCCTGTTCATCCACGCGCTGAGCGAGAACGCGCCGATGCTGAAGATCGCCCGCAATGCCGGTGCCAGGGTGGAGCGCGAGGGCTCGGAATCCGAGGCCTGGCTGCGGCTGCCGGAAGACACCGTGTCCTCGCACGTCGGCGAGGCGATCGAGCGCCACATGGCCGAGCTGGACTTCCAGTACAAGCGCCATGCCCGGACCGTGAACAGCGTTTTCAAGGGCATGTCCAGCCTCAAGGCCCGCCTGACCGGCGACAAGCGCAAGGCGCAATGAGGCTGCGCGATCTTTTTGCGATTTGCCGCGAATTTGTACACACATAACGCTAAAACTCGACGGAACCCGCCCGACTCGGGGGGATCAACCCCTGGGCAGACACGGAGCCCTGCATTGGATCCATGGGATAAAGTCATTCAATTACGCCGGAATTCCCTGCTTTTTTCCTCAATCACCTGCCCATGCCCGTCAGCAGCAGCATCGCCTGGATCGTCACCATCGCCCTCGGCTTCGTGCTGATGGCCATGGTGCTGGCCTGGGCGCTGCTGCGTCGGCCGGCGACGAACGCCAAGTCGCTGCCGGTCGAGTGGTCGCTGACGCCGCGCCCGGTCTTCAGTACCGACGAGCGCCGCGTCTACCGCCTGCTGCGCGAGGCCCTGCCCCACCATGTGATCCTGGCCAAGCTGCCGCTGGTGCGCTTCTGCCAGCCGGTGGAGGCCACCGAGGTCCGCTACTGGTTTGAGCTGCTGGGCGCGATCCACGTCACCTTCGCGATCTGCAGCCCCAACGGCCGCGTGCTGGCGGCCGTGGACATCGACACCAGCGAGAGAAACAGCGCCAGCGCCAGCCGCAGCCTGAGGATCAAGCAGTCGGTGCTGGCGGCCTGCCGCGTGCGCTACCTGCGCTGCCCGCTGGACAAGCTGCCGACCGCCGCCGAGCTGCAACTGCTGGTGCCTTACGGCAGTGGCCATTCGCGCGGCCCGCAGGCGGCGCCGAGCCCGGACCGCGCCCGCTCCGGCCCGCCGCGCCGCGCCTCGCAGGATGCCGTGCGCGGCAGCCTGTGGCAGGACTCGGCGATGTTCAACGACTCCTTCTTCGGGCCGGACAGCCGCTTCGACAACAACGGCAACACGGGCTTCGATGGCGGCAGCCGCAGCGGCTTCCAGAACAGCCGCGTCTTTTCCGACTCCGGCCTGGCCGAACCGCTCAGCGGCCCCTCGTCCCACTATCCGGACGAAGCGCCCAACGACATCGTCGGCGTCGTCGTCGATTCGCCCCGCTACGGCAACGGGCATCCGCCCCGCTGAGCCAGGCCCGAGGCCCCATACTGCGGGCCGATGGACGAACACGAGATCAACGCCGCCTTCGGCACGCTGACGCCGGAATTCATGCTCGATGCACTGGATGCCGCTGGCCTGCACGGCGACGGCCGCATGCTGCAGCTGAATTCCTACGAGAACCGCGTGCTGCAGCTGCACCTGGAAGACGGCCGCGTGGCCGTGGCCAAGTTCTACCGGCCCGGCCGCTGGAGCGACGCGCAGATCCTCGAGGAACACGCCTTCGCAGCCGAGCTGGCCGCCGCCGAAGTGCCGGTGGCCGCGCCCTGGATGCTGGGCGACTCGACCTTGCGCCACCAGGGCGGCCAGCGCTTCGCGGCGACCCTGCGCCAGGGCGGCCGCGGGCCCGAGCTGGAAGACCCCGAGGTGCTGACCTGGATCGGCCGCCTGCTGGGCCGGCTGCACAACGTCGGCGCGGCCCGGCCTTTCGCGCACCGGCTGCGCTGGGACAGCAGTCAACCCGGCATCGCCGCACGCGACTGGCTGCTGGCGAACAAGAGCATCCCGCTGGAGATCGAGCCGGTCTGGCTCGATGCCGCGAACCGCTGCCTCGACGCTGTCCAGCGGGCCTTCGATGCAATTCCCGGCTTGCTGACGCTGAGACTCCACGGCGACTGCCATCCCGGCAACATCCTGTGGACGCCCGACAAGGGCCCGCACTTCGTCGACCTGGACGACGCCGTCAGCGGCCCGGCGATCCAGGACCTGTGGATGCTGCTGTCCGGCGACGAGCTGAGCATCCGCCAGCAGCTCGCCTGCGTGCTGGAAGGCTACGAGACGGTGCGCGAGTTCGACCGCCGCGAACTGGCCCTGATCGAGCCGCTGCGCACGCTGCGGATGATCCACCACAGCGCCTGGCTGGCCAAACGCTGGAGCGACCCGGCCTTCCCGCTGGCCTTCCCCTGGTTCGGGACGCCGAACTACTGGAGCGACCAGGTGGCGAAGCTGAAGGAACAGCTCGCCTCGATGGACACCTCGCCTCCCGCGCCGCAGGCACCGGAGGACGAGGAGTACAAGTTCTGGGATATGTGATCAGGCCAGCAGCATCGCGTTGACGCGCTTCACATAGGCCGCCGGATCTTCCAGCGTGCCGCCCTCGGCCAGCACCGCCTGGTCGAACAGCACATTGGCCAGGTCGTCGAAGTGGGCCGAGCTGTCCAGCTTCTTGACCAGCGCGTGTTCCGCGTTGATCTCCAGCGTCGGCAGCGAAGCCGGCGCGCTCTGGCCCGCCTGCTTCAGCAGACGCGCCAGATGGCCGCTCATATCGCCGTCGTCCACGACGATGCAGGCCGGCGAATCGACCAGGCGCGTGGACACGCGCACATCCTTCGCACGATCCTTCAGCGAGGCCTTCAGACGGTCCAGCAGCGGCTTGTTCGCCTCGGCGGCGGCCTCGGCGGCCTTCTTCTCGTCCTCATCCTGCAGCTTGTCCAGGTCCAGCGCGCCCTTGGCCACCGACTGCAGCGGCTTGCCCTCGAACTCGTACAGGTGCGAGAGCATCCACTCGTCCACGCGGTCGGTCAGCAGCAGCACCTCGATGCCCTTCTTGCGGAAGATCTCGAGCTGCGGGCTGTTCTTGGCGGCCGCCAGCGAATCGGCGGTGATGTAGTAGATCGTCTCCTGGCCTTCCTTGGCGCGGCCGGCGTAGTCGGCCAGCGAGACGCCTTCGTCAGCATGCGTGGAGGCAAAACGGAACAGCTTGGCCAGGCGCTCCTGGTTCGTGTGGTCCTCGCCGATGCCTTCCTTCAGCACCGAGCCGAAGTCCTTCCAGAAATCGGCGTACTTCTGCTTCTCGGCGGCGTCCTCGCTGTCGGCCAGCGCTTCCAGCATCGAAAGCACGCGCTTGGTCGAACCTTCGCGGATCGCCTTCACGTCGCGGCTTTCCTGCAGCAGCTCGCGCGAGACGTTCAGCGGCAGGTCGGCCGAGTCGATCACGCCCTTGACGAAGCGCAGGTAGACCGGCATCAGCGCCTCGGCGTCGTCCATGATGAAGACGCGCTTGACGTAGAGCTTCACGCCGCCGCGCTTGTCGCGGTTCCACAGGTCGAAGGGCGCCTTCTTCGGGATGTAGAGCAGCTGCGTGTACTCGCTGCGGCCTTCCACGCGGTTGTGCGTGAAGGCCAGCGGCGCTTCGGTGTCGTAGCTGATCTGCTTGTAGAACTCTTCGTACTGTTCCTGGGTCACCTCGCTCTTGGCGCGCGCCCACAGCGCCGAGGCCTTGTTGACCGGCTCCCACTCGTCCTTGATGACCGACTTGGCTTCCTCGGCGACCCACTCTTCCTTGCGCATCAGGATGGGCAGCGAGATGTGGTCGCTGTACTTGCTGATGATGGACTTCAGGCGCCAGGTCTTCAGGAACTCGTCCTCGCCCTCGCGCAGGTGCAGGATCACGTCGGTGCCGCGGCCGGTCTTGGTAATGGTCTCGACCTCGTAGTCGCCGGTGCCTTCGCTGGTCCAGCGCACGGCCTGGTCGGCGGGCAGGCCCGCACGACGGGTCTCGACGGTGATGCGGTCGGCGACGATGAAGCCCGAATAGAAGCCGACGCCGAACTGGCCGATCAGGTTGGCGTCCTTCTTCTGGTCGCCTTCCAGCTTGGCCATGAACTCGCGCGTGCCGCTCTTGGCGATGGTGCCGAGATGGGCGATGGCTTCCTCGGCGCTCATGCCGATGCCGTTGTCGCTGATGGTGACGGTCTTGGCTTCCTCGTCGAAGGAAACCCTAACCTCGAGGTTCGGCGCATCCTCGAACAGCTGCGGATGGTCCAGCGCCTCGAAGCGCAGCTTGTCGCAGGCGTCCGACGCGTTGGAGACCAGCTCGCGCAGGAAGATCTCCTTGTTCGAGTACAGCGAGTGGGTCACGAGGTGCAGGATCTGCTTGACCTCGGCCTGGAAGGAATGGGTTTGCTTGCTCATGGGGCCCGTATTTTGGGCCATGAGCGGGGCTCTTCAAGAGGCCCCTAAACTGCCGCCCATGCTGCTCTACTGGTTCGACCTGCTCGGCGTCGCCGTCTTCGCCGTCAGCGGCGCGCTGGCCGCGATGCAGGCCGGCCTCGATCTGTTCGGCCTGCTGGTGCTGGCCGCCGTCACGGCGATCGGCGGCGGCACGCTGCGCGACCTGCTGCTGAATCGCCACCCGATCACCTGGATGCGCGATGGGCGCTACCTCGTCGTGATCGCCATCGCGGCGCTCGCCACCGCCACCTACGGCCAGCTCTCGGCGGGCGCGATGAAGGGCCTGCGCATCGCCGACGCGCTGGGCCTGGCCCTGTTCGCGCTGACCGGCACCGAGCTGGCCGAGGACTGCGGCATCCGCCGCGTCCAGGCGCTGCTGATGGGCACGCTGACGGCCGTCGGCGGCGGCGTGATCCGCGACCTGCTCAGCGGCCAGGTGCCGCTGCTGCTGCGCAAGGACATCTATGCGACGGCCGCGATCGCCGGCATCGCGCTCTACCAGCTGCTGCGCGCAGCGGGCCTGAAGCGCGACGTCGCCTTCGTCATCGGCATCGTCTGCGTGGCCGGCATCCGGCTGGCCGCCATCCGCTACGACTGGCAGCTGCCGGCGCCCGAGCTCTATCGCTGACGGCGCGCCTTCACCGCTGCGTCCAGCACCTCAAGCACCGCCAGCGAATCGTCCCAGCCCAGGCAGGCATCGGTGATGCTCTTGCCGTATTCCAGCGCGGCCGGATCGTCCTTGCCCGGCGAGAACTTCTGCGCGCCGTCGACCAGGTGGCTTTCCACCATGACGCCGAAAATCGACTGACTGCCGCCGGCGATCTGCTGGCCGATGTCCTTCGCCACATCGACCTGCCGCTGGTGCTGCTTGCTGCTGTTGGCGTGCGAGCAGTCCACCATCAGCCGCGCATCGAGCTTGGCCGCCGTCAGATCCGCGCAGGCCGCGGCCACGTTGGCCGCGTCGTAGTTCGGTGCCTTGCCGCCGCGCAGGATCACGTGGCAGTCCTTGTTGCCCTTGGTCTCGACGATGGCCACCTGCCCGTTCTTGTGCACCGACAGGAAGTGGTGCGGCCGGGCCGCGGCCTGGATCGCATCGGTGGCGATCTTGATATTGCCGTCGGTGCCGTTCTTGAAACCGATCGGCGCCGAGATACCCGAGGACAGCTCGCGGTGCACCTGGCTCTCGGTCGTGCGTGCGCCGATCGCGCCCCAGGCGATCAGGTCGCCGATGTACTGCGGGCTGATCACGTCGAGGAACTCGCTGCCGGCCGGCATGCCCAGGCGGTTGATCTCCAGCAGCAGCTGGCGGGCGATGCGCAGGCCCTCGTCGATGCGGTAGCTCTCGTCCAGGTACGGGTCGTTGATCAGGCCCTTCCAGCCGACCGTCGTGCGCGGCTTCTCGAAGTACACCCGCATCACGATCTCCAGCGTGCCGGCGTACTTCTCGCGCTGCGGCATCAGGCGCTTGGCGTATTCCAGCGCCGCGGCCGGGTCGTGGATCGAGCAGGGGCCGATGATGACCAGCAGCCGGTCGTCCTTGCCCTGCATGATCTGGCGGATCTTCGAGCGGGTGCCGCTGATCAGCTTCTCCATCGGCGTGCCGCGGATCGGGAAGAAGCGGATCAGGTGCTCCGGCGGCGGCAGCGGCGTGACGTCGACGATGCGCTCGTCATCGGTCTCGCTGGTCTTGTCTTCGGGCGCATACCAGCGCTCGGCGGCGGGGTTCAGCTTCGCGTTCATCGGATCACACAACCTTTCGATGGCACCAATAAAAAAACCGCCGGGGGTTGCCCGGCGGTTTCTGAGATTCGTTTGCGTCGTGTTTCTTTTGCCTACGCATTCGCCTCTCGGCCGCCGGTGCGGTGCGAGAACCAAAAGTAGCCAAAGAAAAAGGACTTCACTGCGGAATGCATGGCGTCGAATGTAGCACGCTGAATCTCGGCGTCACGCTTCGCGCATCGGCAAGCCAGCCTTGATCGTCAAGCCGTGCCGCCGACGGTCAGACCGTCGATGCGCAGCGTCGGCTGGCCCACGCCCACCGGCACGCTCTGGCCCTCCTTGCCGCAGACGCCGACGCCGGTGTCCAGCTTCATGTCGTTGCCGATCATGCTCACGCGGGTCAGCGCGTCGGGCCCGTTGCCGATGATGGTCGCGCCCTTGACCGGGTACTGGATCTTGCCGTCCTCCACCCAGTAGGCCTCGCTGGCCGAGAACACGAACTTGCCGCTGGTGATGTCCACCTGGCCGCCGCCGAAGTTGGTGGCGTACAGGCCCTTCTTGATGCTGGCCACGACCTCCTGCGGGTCCTTGTCCCCGCCCAGCATGTAGGTGTTGGTCATGCGCGGCATCGGCACGTGGGCATAGCTCTCGCGGCGGCCGTTGCCGGTCGGGGCGACCTTCATCAGGCGCGCGTTCATCGCGTCCTGGATGTAGCCCTTGAGGATGCCGTCCTCGATCAGCACGTTGCGCTGAGAGGCGCAGCCTTCGTCGTCGACGTTCAGCGAGCCGCGGCGGTCGGGGATGGTGCCGTCGTCCAGCACCGTGACGCCCTTGGCCGCCACGCGCTGGCCGATCTGGCCGGAGAAGGTGGACGAACCCTTGCGGTTGAAGTCGCCTTCCAGCCCGTGGCCCACCGCCTCGTGCAGCAGCACGCCGGGCCAGCCGGGGCCCAGCACCACGGTCATCTCGCCGGCCGGGGCCGGGCGCGATTCGAGGTTGGTCAGCGCGGCCGAGGTGGCCTGCTCCACATAGCTCGCGATCATCTCGTCGGTGAAGTAGGCCAGGCCGAAGCGGCCACCGCCGCCGCCGCTACCCACCTCGCGCCGGCCGTTGCTCTCGGCGATCACGGTGATCGACAGGCGCACCAGCGGGCGCACGTCGGCCGCGAGGGTGCCGTCGGCGCGCGCGATCAGCACCACCTCGTGCTCGGCCGCCAGGCCGGCCATCACCTGGGCGATGCGCGGGTCCTTGGCGCGGGCCATCTTCTCGGCGCGCTCCAGCAGCTGGACCTTGGCCGTGCTGTCGAGGCTGGCGATCGGATCCTCGCCGCCGTACAGCGCGCGGCTGCCCGGGATGATCGATTCCGACGGCACCTTGACGCGCCGGCTCTGGCCGGCCGCGGCGATCGTGCGCACCGTGCGCGCGGCATCGAGCAGCGCCGCCTCGGAGATGTCGTCCGAGTAGGCAAAAGCCGTCTTCTCGCCCGCCACCGCGCGCACGCCGACGCCCTGGTCGATCGAGAAGCTGCCGCTCTTGACAATGCCCTCTTCCAGGCTCCAGCCCTCGGCGCGGGTGGTCTGGAAGTAGAGGTCGGCGTCGTCGACGCGATGCTCGGTGATCAGGCGCAGGGCCTTGCCGAGCGTCGCCTCGCTGAGGCCGTAGGGCTCCAGCAATTGGGCGCGTGCGGTGGCCAGGCGGGCGATGGTGGGTTCGCGTGCAATCATGCGGACGATTCTAGGTCGCACCCGACGACCATGCGCCCGCAATGGCGTCGAAGACCACGCGCAGCCGCGGCGTGTCGCGCAGCTCGCGGTGCGCCGTCAGCCACAGCGGCAAGCGCGGCAGCGGCAGTTCCGGCAGCAGCTGCACCAGCGCCGGGTCGCGCGCGCCCAGCCGCTGCAGCCCCACGCCGATGCCCAGGCCCGCGCGCATCGCCTCCCAGCAGGCGACCTGGTCGTCGCAGCGGATCGCGAAGAACTCGCGCGTGATGTGCTCGAAGCCCGCCTCGTGGAAGCCGCGCAGCATCTGGTCGGAGCGGTCGTAGCCGATCCAGTCGTATTCGGCGAAGGTGGCCAGCGTCGGCATGCCATGCCGCTGAACGTAGTCCTGATGGGCAAACAGGCCCAGCGGCCAGTCCGCCAGCTTGCGCGCCACCAGCGTGGGCTCGGCCGGCCGCACCATGCGCAGCGCGATGTCGGCGCTGCGGTCCAGCAGGTTCTCCACCGCATTGCTGGCGACCAGCTCGATCTGGATCTCCGGGTGGCGCCGCCGCAGCTCCAGCAGCAGCGGCGGCAGCAGGTAGGTGGCGACGATCTCGCTGGCCGTGATGCGCACCGTGCCGGCCAGGCTCTGCTGCTGGCGGCCGGCCAGCGCCACGCTGAGGGCCTGCGCGCCCTCGCGCATCTGGCGGGCGGCCGGCAGCAGGGCCTCGCCGGCGGCGGTGAGGCGCAGGCCCCGCGGGCTGCGTTCGAACAGCGCATGGCCCAACTGCGCCTCCAGCGCCGCGAGCTGCCGGCTCAGCGTCGGCTGGGTGCTGCCCAGCAGCGGCGCGGCGCGGCTCAGCGAGCCGGTCTCGGCCAGCACGAGAAAGGCTTGCAGCAGCGACCAGTCCAGCGCATCGGGGTTCATCGTTGGCCATCCATTTGTGCATGGCCAGTATGCAGCACAGCGGCTTCTGCATAACTGCGAGTTTCAGCAGACTGCGCTCCATCGCAACCCTGCTGGAGACCTTCGATGAACAACAGCAAGACCGTCCTGATCCTCGGCGCCGCCGGCCGCATCGGCCTGTGCCTGACCCAGGCCTTCGCCGCCGCTGGCTGGCAGGTGATCGCCCAGGCGCGCAAGCCCTTCGCCGCACCCGCCGGCGTGCAGGTGCTGCAGTGCGATGCACGCGACGTCGACACGCTGGTCGTCGCCGGCCAGGGCGCCGGCGTCGTCATCCACGCCCTGAACCCGCAGTACACCGAATGGGAGCGCCTGGCCCTGCCGCTGGCGGAAGCCGCCCAGCAGACGGCGGAGCGCCTCGGCGCCCTGCTCATGCTGCCCGGCAACGTCTACAACTTCGGCCGCGAGCTGCCCTATCTGCTGAAGCCGGACACGCCGGAGGTCGGCAGCACGAGCAAGGCCCGCATCCGCATCGAGATCGAGCGGCGCATGGCCGCGGCAGCGCCGAGGCTCGATTCCGTCGTGCTGCGTGCCGGCGATTTCTTCGGCGGACCGGGCACCGGCAACTGGTTCGACCAGGCCATCGTCGCGAAGCTGCGCTCCCACCGGACCGTCACGCACCCGGGGCGGCTCGACAGCATCCACGCCTGGGCCTACCTGCCCGACCTGGCCCGGACCTTCGTCGCCGTCGCGGACAGGCGCGCCGAACTGGGCGGCCACCACCGCTTCCACTTCGGCGGCTACTGGATCGAGGGTCAGGTCTTGCATGAGGCGCTGGAGGAGGCCTGCGGCCATGCGCTGAAGGCGGCCTCGATCCCCTGGTGGGCGATGCGCCTGGCCGCGCCCTTCCGGGCCGACCTGCGCGCCTACCTGGAGATGAACTACCTGTGGCAACGGCCGCACCGGCTGGACGACACGAGCCTGCGCGCCCTGATCGGCACCGTGCCGCTGACGCCGCTGGTGCCGGCGCTGCGCACGAACCTGATCGAGCTGGGCCAGCTCGATCCCGCGGCGGCTGCTACACACAACATTACACAGCCGGGGTCCACCATTTGCCGAGAGGAGTCGTTCTCAACTCAAGCCCGGTGACCCCATCGGGCGACCAGCGAAAAGGAACCCTGACCATGAAGCGCACCACCCAACTGATCGCCCTGCTGTCCCTGGCCGGCTTCGCCGCTCTCAGCCAGGCCCAGACCGCCACGCCGCGCGTCGACCAGCGCGAAGCGAACCAGCAGGCCCGCATCGACCAGGGCGTCGCCAGCGGCGAGCTGACGCACAAGGAAACGCGCCATCTGGAGAAGCAGCAGGCCAAGATCCACCGCGCCGAGGTGCACGCCAAGGCCGATGGCTACGTGAGCCCCGCCGAACGCGCCCGCCTGGCCAAGATGCAGAACAAGGCCAGCCACTCGATCGAGAAGGCCAAGACCAACGACCGTACGGCCGGCTGATCGATCAATCGTCTGACTCAGCTTCGTTCTTCAGCGCCAGCGCGGTGTCGTACAGACGCTTGCGCGGCGCTCCGCTCAACTCGGTCGTCAGCGACACGGCCTGCTTCAGCGGCAGCTCCGCCAGCAGGATCTTGAGCATGCGCAGCGCCTCGGCCGGCAGTTCGTCCTCACGGGCACCGGCCGTGGCCGCCACCGCATGCAGCACCAGCACGAACTCGCCGCGCTCGCGTTGCGCGTCGGCGGCCAGCCAGCCCGGCAGCGTCGCCGCAGGCGCCGTATGAACGGTCTCGAACTGCTTGGTCAACTCGCGGCACACGGTCACCGTCTGCTCCGGACAGAGTTCCGCCAGCAGGTCCAGCAAGGCCTTGATCCGATGCGGCGCCTCGAACAGCACCTGGCTGATCGAACTGCCACACAGCGCCTGCAGTGCATTGCGCCGCTCCTGCGCCTTGGTCGGCAGGAAGCCGGCGAAGGCGAAACCGTCGGCCGCGGCATCGCCGGCCACGCTCAGCGCCGTGACCGTGCTGCTCGCCCCGGGCACCGGGAAGACGCGCAGCCCCGCCGCCGCCACCGCGGCCACCAGCACCGCACCGGGATCCGAGATCGCCGGCGTGCCGGCATCGGACACATAGGCCATGCGCTCGCCCTGCTTCAGCCGCTCGACCAGCGCGGCGCTGGCCTCGCGCTCGTTGTGCTGGTGCAGCGTGATCAGCGGCCGGTGCAGGCCCAGGTGGCGCAGCAGGCCGGCGCTGACCCGCGTGTCCTCGCAGGCGACGGCGTCGACCAGGCCCAGCACGTGGATCGCGCGCAGGCTGAGGTCGGCGAGGTTGCCGATCGGGGTGGCGACGACGTACAGCGTCGCTGCGGGATACTGCTGGGCGCCGGCCGCGGCCGCGGCGGCCTGCATCAGCAAAGAGGCATCGGTGATGTTCAAGTGGGGCTCGCGTCGAATGCAGACCGGCCAGGCTGCCGAGGACCGCGCGCTGCAGCACCTGCAGCGGCATGGCCTCGTCCTGGTGGAGCGCAATTATCGGGTGGCCCGCGGCCCCGGTGCGCGGGCCGGCGAGGTGGACCTGATCATGCGCGACCCGCGCGACGGCACGCTGGCCTTCGTGGAAGTGCGCGCCCGCGCCGGCCGCGCGCACGGCGGGGCGGCCGCCAGCGTCACCTCGACCAAGCAGCGCCGCCTGATCTACGCGGCGCAGCACTACCTGCTGCGCCTGGCCAGCCCGCCGCCCTGCCGCTTCGACGTCGTGGCCCTCGATGGCGACGGTATCGAATGGCTACAGGCGGCATTTGATGCTGACATATGATCCCGCCCGACATGCTGGAACAACGGATCCAAACCCAATTCTTCGAGAGCGCCGACCTGCTCTACCAGGTCGCCGAGCAGCTCTCCCGCCCGGTCGCCGTGGCGGCGCAGATGCTGGTGGACGGCATCACCGGCGGCGGCCGCGTGCTGTGCGTCGGCCAGGGCCTGTCGGCGCTGGATGCCAGCTATATGGCGGCGCTGCTGGTGGGCCGCTTCGAGCAGGACCGCCCCGGCCTGGCCGCCTGGTCGCTCGATGCGCGGGCCCATGCCAGCGGCAGCGAGGACGCCTCGCTGGCCCGCCAGGTGCAGACCCTGGGCCATCCCGGCGACCTGCTGCTGGTGTTCGACACCCAGCGCGCGCCGTGGGCCGAGGTGCTCGCCGCCGCGCACGGCCAGGACATGAGCGTGATCGCGCTCAGCGGCAGCCAGGACGAGGAACTGCGCGGCCTGCTGCGCGACACCGACGTGCAGATCCGCGTGCCCCACAGCCGCCAGCCCCGCGTGTCCGAGGCGCAGCGTCTGCTGGCCCACTGCCTGTGCGACGCCGTCGACATGCAGTTGCTGGGCACCGGCGAATGAGCGCCACGACGACCGACAAGACCTGACCCCATGGATCGCAAGATGAACACCAAGCCGTACTTCTTCTTCAAGCCCCGCCACCTCCTGCTGCTGGCCGCCATCGCCGGCACGACGCTGCTGAACACCGGCTGCGCGCCGCTGCTGCTGGGCGGCGCCGCCATCGGCGGCACGATGGTCGCCACCGACCGCCGCACCTCCGGCACCCAGGTTGAGGACGAGGGCATCGAGTTCAAGGCCGGCCAACGCATCAAGGAGCAGCTGGGCGACCGGGTCCACATCAGCGTCAACAGCTACAACCGCATCGTGCTGCTGACCGGCGAGGTCCGCGCCGAGGAAGACAAGGCCACCGCCGTGCGCATCGCCGGCGGCGTCGAGAACGTGGCCA
The DNA here is from genome assembly GCF_001984095.1 of Pelomonas sp. KK5. GTDB lineage: Bacteria > Pseudomonadota > Gammaproteobacteria > Burkholderiales > Burkholderiaceae_C > KK5. The sequence goes on along the minus strand of NZ_LYVQ01000024.1, from coordinate 15,132 downwards.
AGGTGCTGGACGAAACCGCGGTGACCTTCCAGAGCTCGCTGTCCAGCCGCGCCAACGACACGCTGATCCAGACCAAGATCAAGGCCACCCTGGTCGACGCCAAGGACCTGATCTCCAACGCCTTCTACGTCGTCGTCGAGCGCGGGGACGTGTTCCTGATGGGCCGCGTCACCGAGCGCGAAGCCAAGCGCGCCAGCGACCTGGTCGCCGGCATCCAGGGCGTCAAGCGCGTGGTTCGCTGCTTCGACGTGATCAGCGAGGAAGACCTGGCCAATACCGTGCCCCGGCCAGCGGCCAAGACGCCCTGACGGGCACACCAGGGAGGCCCGCCATCGATCCGAACCTGCTGAAGGAACTCCGTATCGACCATGCCGAGCGTGACGCCGGCAGCGGTCTCCCGTCCTGGCTGTGGCCGGTCGTCGGCGGCGTGGTCGCGGTGGCCCTGCTGGCCGGCGGCGGCGCCTGGTGGTGGGCGAACAGCCGGCTGGTGCCGGTGAAGCTGGCGGCCGCGCAGTCCACCGCCGCGAACGGCAGCAGCGCCGGCGCTGCCGTGCTCCAGGCCACCGGCTACCTCGTCGCACGGCGCCAGGCCACCGTCTCCACCCAGATCACCGGCACGCTGACCGCCGTCTACATCGACGCCGGCGACACCGTGAAGAAGGATCAGGTCCTCGCCCGCCTCGAAGACGCCTCGCAGCGCGCCGCGCTGGAACTGGCCCGCGCCAACGCCCGCGCCGCCGACGCACAGGTCGAGCAGGCCCGCGCCACGCTGACCCAGTCGCAGGCCGATTCGCGCCGCCAGGCCGAGCTGCGCGCCCAGGGCATGGTCTCGCAGCAGGCGGCCGAGCAGGCCGACAACGCGGTGGCCGTCAACCAGGCAGGGCTGCTGACGCGGCAACGCTCGGCCGATGCCGCACGGGCCCAGCTGAACCAGGCGCAGGTGAACTTCGACTACACCATCGTGCGCGCGCCCTTTGCCGGCGTGGTCACGGCCAAGGCCGCCCAGGTGGGCGAGATCGTCTCGCCGCTGTCGGCCGGCGGCGGCTTCACCCGCACCGGCGTCGGCACCATCGTGGACATGGACTCGCTGGAGATCGAGGTCGACGTCAACGAGGCCTCGATCGGCCAGGTGAAGCCCGACATGCCCTGCGAGGCCGTGCTGGACGCCTACCCGGACTGGAAGATCCCCGCCCGCGTGATCGCCATCATCCCGACCGCCGACCGCGGCAAGGCGACGATCAAGGTGCGCATCGGCTTCACCGGCGCCAAGGACGCGCGCATGGTGCCGGACATGGGCGCGCGCGTGACCTTCCTGCGTGAGGCGCCAGCCCTTGCCAAGACCGGCGCCGCGCCGCCGGCCGGCGTGACCGTGCCGGGCCCGGCGGTGGTACAACGCGACGGCGAGAAGGTGGTGTTCGTCTTCGACGGCGGCCGGGTGCACCGGCGCCATGTGAAGGCCGGCGCCGAGGCCGGCGGGATAACGCCCATCCTCGACGGACTGCAGGCGGGCGAGCGCGTCGTGCTGGCCCCCGATGCGGCGCTGCAGGACGGCGCCGCGGCCAAGGAAGCGGACAAGGACACGAAGTAAGCGGCAAGACCTGACACTCAGCGGAGGTGGATCGATGGGAAGCAAGCTGATCGAGATCCGAGACCTGTCCAAGGTCTACCAGCGGGGCAAGCAGAAGGTGGAGGTCCTCCACCACATCGACCTCGACGTCGAGCAGGGTGATTTCCTCGCGCTGATGGGCCCGTCGGGCTCCGGCAAGACCACGCTGCTGAACCTGATCGGCGGGCTCGATGCGCCCAGCGGCGGCTCGCTCACCGTGTCCGGCCAGCGCATCGACCAGCTCGGCGCCGGCCCGCTGGCCCGCTGGCGCGCGGCGCAGGTGGGCTTCGTGTTCCAGTTCTACAACCTGATGCCGGCGCTGTCGGCACAGCGCAATGTGGAACTGCCGCTGCTGCTGACCAAGCTCTCCGCTGGCGAGCGCAAGAAGCGCGCCGCCATCGCGCTGCAGCTGGTGGGCCTGGCGGACCGCGCCACGCACCGACCCGCCGAGCTCTCCGGCGGCCAGCAGCAGCGGGTCTCGATCGCGCGGGCCATCGTCTCCGACCCGACGCTGCTGGTCTGCGACGAGCCCACCGGCGACCTGGACCGCGAATCGGCCGAGGAGGTGCTGGCCCTGCTGGGCGTGCTCAACCGCGACCACGGCAAGACCATCGTGATGGTCACCCACGACCCCAAGGCCGCCGAGCGCGCGCGGCACACGCTGCATCTGGACAAGGGCACGCTGGTCGAAGCCGCCACGGCTTGATGAGGAAGGGAGGCCACCGATGAAATACCTCCACCTCGTGTGGGCCGCGCTGTTCCGGCGCAAGACCCGCACCTTCCTGACGCTGGTCTCGGTCGTCACGGCCTTCCTGCTGTTCGGCCTGCTCGATGCCGTGCGCCACTCCTTCGACGAGGCCGGCCAGAGCGCCAACGGCGCCTCGCGCCTGCAGACCGGCTCCAAGCTGTCCTTCATCCAGCTGCTGCCGATGTCGCTGGCCCAGCGCATCTCGCAGGTGGACGGCGTCAAGGCGGTCACCTACGCGAACTGGTTCGGCGGCGCCTACCAGGACCCGCACAACCAGGTCTTCAGCTTCGCCGTGGCGCCGAACTACCTGGACCTCTATCCGGAGATGCAGGTCAGCGCCGAGGCCCGAGAGGCCTTTGCCAAGACGCCGATGGGCGCGCTGGTCGGCGAGGGCCTGGCCAAGCGCTTCGGCTGGAAGGTGGGCGACAAGATCCCGCTGCAGTCGACCATCTTCCCGGACCGCAGCGGCAGCAAGAACTGGCAGTTCCAGCTGGTGGGCCTGGTCCACGTCGGCAATATGAAGACCGACGGCTGGTACGACCAGATGTTCCTGCTCAACTGGAAATACTTCGACGACACCACGCCATACAACCAGGGCCAGGCCGGCTGGTACGTCACCAGCGTCAAGGACGTCAACCAGGCGGATCGCGTGCTGAAGGCGATCGATGCCATCTCCGCCAACTCCGACCACGAGACCCGCACGATGACCGAGCAGGCGGCGACCGCCTCGTGGATGAAGCAGTTCGCCGACATCGGGCTGATCACCACGTCGATCATGGGCGCCGTGTTCTTCACGCTGCTGCTGCTGGCCGGCAACACGATGATGCAGGCGGTGCGCGAGCGCACCGGCGAGATCGCGGTGCTGAAGACGCTGGGCTTCTCCGGCACCAGCGTGATGGCGATGGTGCTGGCCGAATCGGTGCTGCTGCTGGTGATCGGCGGCGCCATCGGCATGCTGCTGTCCAGCATCATCGGCCCCATCATCAGTGCCGGCAGCGGCGGCATGCTGAACCTCACCGCCGCCGGCGCCAAGAGCTGGGCGCTGGGCGGGGCGCTGATGCTGCTGTTCGGGCTGATCGTCGGCGCCATTCCGGCGCGGCATGCGATGCGGCTCAACATCACCGACGCACTGGCCGGGAGGGCCTGACGATCATGATGAAGACCTTCTTCTCTCGTCTGGGCCTGCTGCTGCTGACCGTGGCGGTGCTGGTGGGCTGGGTCTGGCTGCCCTGGTTCGGCGCGCTGGCCCTGGCCCTGCTGCTGGCCCTGTGGCTGCTGCTGCCCGGCCCGGGCACGCAGGCGCGCTCGGTGGCCGCGGTGGGCATCGCCACGCTGACGCAGCGGCTCGGCGCCTCGGCGGTGATCGTCGTCGGCATCGCGGGCGTGGTGGGTGTGCTGGTGGCCCTGCTGGCGATGGCCGAGGGCTATGCGCAGACGCTGCGCCAGTCCGGCAGCGAGGACACCGCCATCGTGCTGCGCGGCGCCTCGGCGGCCGAGGTGGCCTCGGTGCTGTCGCGCGAGGAGGTCGTGCAGATCGCCCAGGCCCCGGGCATCGCGCGCAATGCCAAGGGCGAGCCGATGGCTTCGGCCGAGACCGTCGTCGCCGCCAACCTGCCCATCCTGGAGGCGCCGGACGAGGACGGCAGCGCGCAGGTGCGCGGCGTCGGCGATGCGGCCTTCGACGTGCGCGACAAGCTGAAGATCATCGAGGGCCGCAAGTTCACGCCGGGCCTGCGCGAGCTGATCATCGGCAAGGGCACGCTGCGCCAGTTCGCCGGCATGCAGGTGGGCCGCACGCTGCGCCTGGGCAGCGAGAACTGGACCATCGTCGGCGTGTTCGCCTCGGGCGACGCGATGGAGTCCGAGCTCTGGGCCGATGCCAACGTCGTCAACGACAGCTACAAGCGCGGCAGCGGCCGCAACTCGGTCTTCGTGCGGCTGACCAGCAAGGACGCCTACAAGGACTTCAAGGCCGCGCTGGAGGCCAATCCGCAGCTGAAGGTGGACGTCAGCACCACGCTGGACTTCTTCGCCAAGCAGTCCGAGCAGATGACCAAGCTGCTGCGCATCATCGGCATCGTGGTCGGCTCGATCATGGCCGTGGGCGCGGTGTTCGGCGCGCTGAACACGATGTTCGCCGCCGTCGCCACGCGCGCCCGCGAGATCGCCACGCTGCGCGCGATCGGCTTCCGCGGCCTGCCGGTGGTGGTCGCGGTGATGCTGGAGACGATGCTGCTCGCGGCCATCGGCGGCCTGATCGGCGGCGCGCTGGCCTGGGCCATCTTCAACGGCTTCTCGGCCTCGACGATGGCCGCCAACTCGGTGGGCAAGCTGAGCTTCGAGCTGCGGGTGTCGCCGCAGCTGCTGTGGGAAGGGCTCAAGTGGGCCCTGGCCATCGGCTTCATCGGCGGGCTGTTCCCGGCGGTGCGGGCGGCGACGCAGCCGGTGACGGCCGCGCTGAGGGAGCTGTGACGCCCGGACTCAGCGCAGGCGCTTGATCAAGCTGGACGTGTCCCAGCGCCGGCCGCCCATGTCCTGCACGTCGGCATAGAACTGGTCCACCAGCGCCGTCACCGGCACGCGGGCGCCGTTGCGGCGGGCCTCGTCGAGCACCAGGCCCAGGTCCTTGCGCATCCAGTCGACGGCGAAGCCGAAGTCGAACTGGTCGTCCACCATGGTCTTGCCGCGGTTGTCCATCTGCCAGCTCTGCGCCGCGCCCTTGCCGATGACGTCCAGCACCTGCTTCATGTCCAGGCCCGCGGTCTGGCCGAAGGCGATCGCCTCGGACAGGCCCTGCACCAGGCCGGCGATGCAGATCTGGTTGACCATCTTGGCGAGCTGGCCGGCACCGGCCGTGCCGACGCGGGTCACTGCCTTGGCCATGGCGAGCGCCACCGGCTTGATCGCCTCGAATGGCGCCTCATCGCCGCCGCACATCACCGTCAGCGCGCCGTTGACCGCGCCGGCCTGGCCGCCGGAGACCGGCGCGTCGACGAAGTGCAGGCCGCGGCCGATGGCAGCGCGGTGCAGCTCGCGGGCGATGCCGGCGGAGGCGGTCGTGTGGTCGACGAAGACGGCGCCGGGCTTCATGCCGTGGAAGGCGCCCTGCTCGCCCAGCGTGACCGAGCGCAGGTCGTCGTCATTGCCGACGCAGGCGAAGACGATGTCGGCGTCCTTGGCCGCGGCCTCGGGCGTGGTCGCAAAGGCGTTGCCGTACTCCGCCACCCAGGCCTCGGCCTTGGCGGTCGTGCGGTTGTAGACGGTGACCGAGTGGCCGGCGCGGGCCAGGTGGCCGGCCATCGGATGGCCCATGACGCCCAGGCCGAGGAAGGCGACCTTGGCGGCAGGAACGGAGGAATCGTAGGTGCGGGTGCTCATCCCGCCACCTTACATGATGCTCAGGTGCTCCGTGCCGGATGACAGGTCGCCCGAGCGCGCCCGCTCGCTGTTCAGCTTGATCTGCAGCCGCAGGTCGTTGACCGAGTCGGCATTGCGCAGCGCGTCCTCGTAGGTCACCTTGCCGATCTCGTAGAGATCGAACAGTGCCTGGTCGAAGGTCTGCATGCCGACCTCGCGCGAGCGCTTCATCAGCTCCTTGATCTCGCTGACCTCGCCCTTGAAGATCAGGTCGGACACCAGCGGCGTGTTCAGCAGGATCTCGACCGCGGCGATGCGGCCCTTGCCCTCGCGGCGCGGCAGCAGGCGCTGCGAGACCAGCGCCCGCAGGTTCAGCGAGAGGTCCATCAGCAGCTGGCTGCGGCGTTCCTCGGGGAAGAAGTTGATGATGCGGTCCAGCGCCTGGTTGGCGCTGTTGGCGTGCAGCGTGGCCATGCACAGGTGGCCGGTCTCGGCGAAGGCCACCGCGTGCTCCATCGTCTCGCGGTCGCGCAGCTCGCCCATCAGGATCACGTCGGGCGCCTGGCGCAGCGAGTTCTTCAGCGCCGACTCCCAGGTGTCGGTGTCGATGCCGACCTCACGCTGAGTGACGATGCAGTTCTTGTGCGGGTGGACGAACTCGATCGGGTCCTCGATCGTGATGATGTGGCCGTAGGTCGTCTCGTTGCGCTCGTCGATCATCGCGGCCAGCGAGGTGCTCTTGCCCGAGCCGGTGGCGCCAACGACGATCACGAGGCCACGCTTGTTCTGCACCACCTCGCGCAGTACCGGCGGCAGGTCCAGCGAGGCGATCGTCGGCAGCGTGGCGGGAATGGTCCGCAGCACCAGGCCCACCTGGCCCTGCTGAAGGAAGGCGTTGGCCCGGAAGCGGCCGATGCCCTGCGGCGAGATCGCGAAGTTGCATTCCTTCGTGCGCTCGAACTCGGCCGCCTGCTTGTCGTTCATGATCGAGCGGGCCAGCTGCAGCGTGTGCTGGCCGGTGAGCGGCTGCGGCGAGACCTTGGTGACCTTGCCGTCCACCTTCACCGCGGGCGGGAAGTCGGCGGTGAGGAACAGGTCGGAGCCCTTGCGCGAGACCATCAGGCGCAAGAGGTCGTTGATGAACTTGGAGGCCTGGTCGCGTTCCATGGAGAGTCCTCGTTAGGTATGCGGCGATCAGCCCGGGAAGTTCTCGGGGAACTTTGCTTTCGACCGTGCCTCGGCAGGCGAAATGACATTGCGCCGCACCAGGTCCGTCAGGTTCTGGTCCAGCGTCTGCATGCCCATCTGGTTGCCGGTCTGGATGGCGGAATACATCTGCGCCACCTTGTTCTCGCGGATCAGGTTGCGGATGGCCGAGGTGCCCAGCATGATCTCGTGCGCCGCCACACGGCCCGAGCCGTCCTTGAGCTTGCACAGGCTCTGCGAGATCACCGCCACCAGCGACTCGGACACCATCGCGCGGACCATCTCCTTCTCGGCCGCGGGGAACACGTCGACGATGCGGTCCACCGTCTTGGCGGCGGAAGACGTGTGCAGCGTGCCGAAGACCAGGTGACCCGTCTCGGCCGCGGTCAGCGCCAGGCGGATGGTTTCCAGATCGCGCATTTCACCGACCAGCACGCAGTCCGGGTCCTCGCGCAGCGCCGAGCGCAGCGCGTTGGAGAAGCTCATCGTGTGCGGGCCGACCTCGCGCTGGTTGATCAGGCTCTTCTTGGACTCGTGCACGAACTCGATCGGATCCTCGATCGTGAGGATGTGGCCGTACTCGCTCTCGTTGAGGTGGTTGATCATCGCGGCCAGCGTGGTCGACTTGCCGGAGCCGGTCGGGCCGGTCACCAGCACCATGCCGCGCGGCTTCAGCGCCAGCTCGGCAAAGACCTTGGGCGCGCTCAGCTGCTCCAGCGAGAGGATCTTGGACGGAATGGTGCGGAACACCGCGCCCGCGCCGCGGTTCTGGTTGAAGGCATTGACGCGGAAGCGCGCCAGGCCCTGGATCTCGAAGGAGAAGTCGACCTCCAGCGTCTCCTCGTACACCTTGCGCTGGGAGTCGTTCATGATGTCGTACACCATGTCGTGGACGGCGCGGTGGTCCAGCGCCTCGACGTTGATGCGGCGCACATCGCCATGGACCCGGATCATCGGCGGCAGGCCGGCCGAGAGGTGCAAGTCCGAGGCCTTGTTCTTGACTGAGAATGCCAGCAGTTGAGTGATGTCCATGCAAGCCATTATGGCGACGATCCCCGAAAACTTACACCGCACCGAAGCCCGCATCGAAGCCGCCTGCGCCAAGGCCGGACGCAGCGCGCAAAGCGTCACGCTGCTCGTGGTTTCGAAGACATTTCCCTCCATGGCGGTGCGCGAGGCGCACGCCGCCGGTGCGCGCCGCTTCGGTGAGAACTACGTCCAGGAAGCCTTAGACAAGATTGAGGACCTAACGGACATCCGCAGCGGTGTCGAATGGCACCTGATCGGCCCCTTGCAGAGCAACAAGACCAAGCCGGTGGCCGAGGCCTTCGACTGGGTGCACAGCGTGGACCGGCTGAAGATCGCGCAGCGGCTGTCGGAGCAGCGGCCCGCGGGGATGCCGCCGTTGAACGTCTGCCTGCAGGTCAACATCAGCGGCGAGGCGAGCAAGAGTGGCGTGGCGCCGGCCGATGTCGAGACGCTGGCCCGTGAAGTGGCTGCGCTCCCGCGCCTCGCCCTGCGCGGGCTGATGGCCGTGCCCGAGCCCGAAGGCGACTTCGAGGCGCAGCGCATTCCGCATCGGGCTTTGGCCGCTCTGCAGGCGCGACTGATCAGCAACGGCCTCACGCAACTCGACACCCTGTCCATCGGCATGAGCGCCGATCTCGAAGCCGCGATCGCCGAAGGTTCGACCATGGTCCGCATCGGTTCGGCAATATTTGGCACGCGTAGCAAGGCCTGACCCCGCACCCCCGGCAACACCAAGGGTAATCCCGAGAGGCCGCTGCGAACTTGTTCACGAGCCCTAACGCCTGATTCGAGCGGTATCGGGCCAAGCCCCGCGACACTGTCTGCATGCCGGATCGACACACCGATCGATCCGCCGCACCACAACATCAAGTCGCGAGGGAACCACCCCATGAATTTGCTGACACAGTTGCGCATCAGCTACCGCCTGGCGGTCAGCTATGGCCTGCTGATCCTGCTGCTGATCGCCATCGGCAGCTACGGCGCCTCCAACGCCAGCCGCCTGGCCGGCGACCTGGACCGCACCGCCAACTCGAGCCTGGTCAAGATCGCCGCCGCCAACGACCTGGACGGCAGCGTCAACGTCATCGCCCGCGCCTCGCGCGACCTGCTGCTGCTGGACACCGCCGGCGGCATCAAGAAGCAGAAGGCCGCCATCGCCGGCGCGCTGGCCGACAGCGAGAAGCAGCTCGCCAGCCTCGACGCCAAGCTCGACGGCGACAAGGAGAAGGGCCTGATCCGCGACGTGCGCGAGCGCCAGGCCAAGTTCTTCGAATCCGTCGCCAAGTTCCAGAAGGTGCAGGCCGACGGCAGCCCCGACGAAGCCCGCGAGAGCCTGATCACCGACGTGCGCCCGGCCCAGCAGGCCTACCAGGACGGCCTCAAGGGCCTCGTGGACCTGCAGTTCGCCAACGCCCATGACCTGGCCGTCAACGGCGGCCAGATCGCCCGCAACTCGGTGCTGGTGACCTTCGTGCTGATCGCCGTGGCTGCGGTCATCGGCGTGGGCGGCGGCGTCGTCATCGCCCGCTCGATCGTCGTGCCGGCCCGCCAGGCCAAGGCCGCGGCCGAGGCCATCAGTGCCGGCGACCTGACCCAGGCGATCCGCGTGGAAGGCAGCGACGAACTGAGCCAGATGCTGCGCGCGATGCAGGACATGCAGACAGCCCTGTCCGGCGTGGTGACCAGCGTCAGCACCGCCGCCAACGAGGTGGCCCACAGCTCCAGCGCCATCGCCGGCAGCAACGTGAACCTCAGCGACCGCACCGCCCGCTCGGCCGCCAGCCTGCAGAACACCGCCGCCTCGGTGGAGCAGATCGCCTCCAACCTCAACGAGGCCAGCGACCTGACCCGCCGCGCCGCCGGCATCGCCACCAAGGCGCGCCAGTCGGCCTCGGCCGGCGGCGACGTGGTGTCGCGCGTGGTCTCGACGATGGAAGAGATCAGCGCCAGCTCCAAGAAGATCGGCGACATCATCGGCGTGATCGACGGCATCGCCTTCCAGACCAACATCCTCGCCCTGAACGCCGCGGTGGAAGCCGCCCGCGCCGGCGAGCACGGCCGCGGCTTCGCTGTGGTCGCCGCCGAGGTGCGCTCGCTGGCCCAGCGCAGCGCCACCGCCGCCAAGGAGATCAAGGCGCTGATCGTCGAGTCCTCCACCAAGGTCGACAACGGCACCAAGCTGGTGGACAACGCCGGCATCACGATCCGCTCGGTCGTGGACGAAGTGAACAACATGGGCCAGCTGATCGAGGAAATCTCGCATTCGGCCCAGGAACAGGCCAGCGGCGTCGGCGTCGTCAACAACGCGATGAGCGAGCTGGACCGCGCCACCCAGGCCAACACCACGCTGGTGGACGACCTCAGCGTCGCCACCGATGCGCTGAAGACCAGTTCCTCGCGCCTGCTCGATGCGGTGGGCTTCTTCCGCGCGATTCCGGCCTGAGCGCCCGCCTGATCAATCCAACCGAATAACCCGTTACCTCAACGCATCAATACGAGGCATCCAACATGAACATCAAGTCCCTCACCGCCCTCGCCGCCTTCGCCCTCGCCATGGGCGCCGCCCACGCCGACCCCAAGGTCATCAAGAAGGTCCCGCCCGAGTTCCCGCGCGAAGCCGTGCAGGCCTCCGTCACCAGCGGCACCGTCAAGGCCAAGCTGTCGATCGAAGCCGACGGCAAGGTCAGCGCGGTGGACATCGTCGAAGCCACGCCGCGCAAGGTCTTCGACCGCGCCGTCAAGTCGGCGCTGATGGACTGGCGCTTCGAGGCCAGCGGCGAAAAGCAGACGCACGAAGTCAAGCTGGTGTTCAGCAACGAAGACTGATCCATCCGGCACCGTTCCGGACAAGACAAAGCCCACCGACCGGTGGGCTTTTTCATTGCTGGTGGCTCAGCGTGCGTCGGCGTGCAGGTTGGGCAGGCTCGCCTTCGATTGCGACAGGTGCACCAGCCCGAAGGCCCCGACCACCAGCGCCAGCAGCAGGCCGCCGAGGCCCAGGCGGCGGCGGCGCTGGGCACCGGCCATCCGCTGCCGCTGGCGCGACGGAGCCATGAAGCCGGCGGGCGCCGGACCGGCCGTACGCTTCGAGCGCAGCACCTGCGCGGCCTCCTTGCGGCCGTCACGTCCGCTTGCAATTTCGAAGCTCAGCGGCTCGCCGAGCTGGGGCGGTTCACCGTCGCGCGGGAACGCCGAGATGTGGACGAACACCTCCAGGCCGCTCTGCCGCGGCGCTATCGCACCAAAGCCGCGCTCGGGGTTCCACGCTGCCAGACTGCCTTCGAATCTCATTGCCAACGACTCCATGTTCTCGTGGGCCCGCGTCATGCGCGGCGCCGAGGGCAATGATGAAGCCAGCCCCCGCGGCAAGCCGCAACAGCCTGTAAGCACCGGCAACGGCGACAATCCACGTCTTTCCCTCTCCTGCACCTGCACCTTCCCGATGGCGATCCACTGGTTTCCCGGCCACATGAACTCGACCCGCAATGCGATCAACGATCGCATGAAGCAGGGCCTGGACGTCGTCATCGAGCTGCTGGACGCCCGCCTGCCCGGCTCCAGCGCCAATCCGCTGCTGGCCCAGCTGACCGAGGGCAAGGCCAAGCTGAAGCTGCTGAACAAGCAGGACCTGGCGGACCCCGCGCGCACCGCCGCCTGGCTGGCCCACTACAACGCGCAGCCGGACACGCGCGCCATCGGCCTGGATGCGAGCGTGACGGCGCCGGCCAAGGCGCTGGTGCAGGCCTGCCGCGAGCTGGTGCCGCTGCGCGGCGGCATGGCCAAGCCGGTGCGGGTGCTGATCTGCGGCATCCCGAACGTCGGCAAGTCCACGCTGATCAACACGATCTCGGGCCGGCGCGCCGCCAAGACCGGCGACGAGCCCGGCATCACCAAGATCGAGCAGAAGATCGTGCTGGACAACGACGTCTACCTCTACGACACGCCCGGCATGCTGTGGCCGCGCATCAGCGTGGAGCAGAGCGGCTACAACCTGGCGTCCAGCGGCGCGATCGGCCGCAATGCCTTCGACGAGGAGGAAGTCGCCGTCGAACTGCTGGGTTACCTGCGCGGCAGCTATCCGGCGCAACTGGAGGCCCGCTACAAGCTCGGCGAGGCGCTGATCGCCGACACCAAGGGCACCAGCGACGGCGAACTGCTCGCCGCCATCGGCCGCAGGCGCGGCGCGGTGCAGAGCGGCGGACGCGTGAACATGCAGAAGGCGGCCGAGGTGCTGGTCTACGAATTCCGCCAGGGCGTGCTGGGGCGCATGACGCTGGAGACGCCCGAGGAGTTCCTCGGCTGGGTCGCCGCCGGCAAGCAGGCCGAGGCGGAGCGGATCGAACGCAAGGCGGCGCAGAAGGCGGCGCGGCGGGGCAAGGTTCGCCCTGCGGCGGAGAGCCAGGCCGACAACGGCGACGATGACGGCGACGACAACGAGGCCGGCTGATGGCGAAGCCGTTCGCATAGCGAACAGACGCGCCGCGCCGATTTAAGCGCCCGTCCCGAGGGGTCGCCCTCCTCTCAGGACATGGCCACGCAAACCCCCAACCGACCCACCGGCGGCATCAACCGCTCGGCCTTGCGCAATGCCGCGGGATCTGCGCCGCGCATCGAGGAACCGCCCCGCCTGCCGTCCGGGCCGGCGCTGCGCCGCGCGCCGCCGCCGGAATCCGACCTCGTCTACTTCTTCAAGGCCGTCGGCTGGATGAGCGGCGGCCTGCTGGGCGCCGTCGCGCTGTACGCGATGGGCTTCCTGATGCACGACAGCATGGCCGCCGGTGCGGCCATCGCCGAGGCCAAGCAGCAGCGCAGCACCCTGGTCTGCCAGGGCGGCCACATGAGCCACGGCGACGGCTCGCTGCACGACCTGGTGTTCGCAGACGCCTACTTCGTCTGCGACGACTGGAAGACGCTGGAAGTGATCAAGGAAGAAGAGGCCAAGGCGGGCACGCCGCAGGTCAAGGCCGCGGGATCGAAGTAAGGCCCAGCAGCTCACGCGCCTCGGCCGGGCTCGCGACAGCGCGGCCGGCGTTGGCGGCGCAGCGCGCCAGCGCCTCGATCAGCGCGCCGTTGCCGCTCGCACGCTCGCCGCCCGGCAGGTAGAAGGTGTCCTCCAGCCCGGTGCGCAGCATGCCGCCGAGCTCGGCCGTCAGCTGGTGCACCGGCCAGATCTCCGCGCGGCCGATCAGCGTGGCCTGCCAGACGGCGCCCGGCGCCATGTAGCGCGGCAGCAGCTTCAGCAGCTCGCCGTCGCAGGGCATGCCGGAGGCGACGCCCATCACCAGGTTGTATTCCGCAATGCCGTCGAACAGGCCGGCCTTCAGGTACATGCCGACCGAGCGCACGATGCCCACGTCGAAGCATTCGAACTCCGGATGCGTGCCGCATTCGCGCATCACGTCCAGGAAGCCCTGCACCTTGGCCACCGGGTTGTCGAAGACCATCGGCGGCCAGGCCCAGCGGCCGTCCTCGCGGATCTTCAGGTAGTTCAGGCTGCCGGCGTTGCAGGCGGCGATCTCGGGCCGCACCCGACGGATGCAGGCCAGCGGCCCCTCGATGTCCGGGCCGACGACGCCGGTAGTGAGGTTGATGATGACGCCGGGGCAGGCGGCGCGGATCGCGTCGACCACCTCGGCCGCCACCTCGGGATCCCAGCTGGGCAGGTGGCCGCGCCCGGCCTCCTGGCGGCGCAGGTGCACATGCATGATGGACGCGCCGGCATTGAAGGCGTCGCGCGCCTCGGCCGCCATCTGCGCGGGCGTGACCGGCACCGGGTGCTGCTGCGGGTCGGTCAGCACGCCGGTCAGCGCGCAGGTGAGGATGGCCTTGTTGTCGCTCATCATCGAAGAATCTCCAGTTCCACCAGCACGGCGCCGGCCGCCACCGCCTGGCGCGCCTGCGCATGCACGGCCCTGACGCGGCCGGCCGCGCCGGCGCTGAGCCACATCTCCATCTTCATCGCCTCCACGCTCAGCAGCGGCTGGCCCTCGGCCACCGCGTCGCCCGGCTGCACCAGCACCTGGGCCACCAGGCCGGAAACCGGGGCGCGGGCGACGCCCGGGTCAGCCTGCGTGACGGCGGCCGGCAGCGGCGACGGCTCCTCGAAGACGAAGGGATGGCCGCGACGGGCCAGATGCACGCTGCGGCCGATGCGCAGCGCGATGAGCTGCTGCTGCACGCCGTCGACGCTGACGCGAGCGTCTCCCTCGCCATCGAGGAATTCCACGACGTGATCGTCCAGCATCACGCGCCGCCCTTGCGCGCCGGCCAGCCAGCGGCGCTGCTCGCCGCCGTGGCGCAGCGTCAGGCCATAACGCGCCAGGCCGACGGGCCGCGGGCCCGCCGATTCGCCCTCGCCCAGCACCCGCATCGCGGCGGCGACCAGCCAGTCCTCGTCGGCCGGAAGCGGTCGGGGCAGCGCCAGTTCGTCGAGCCGCGCGGTGTGCAGCCGTCCTTGCCGAAACTCGGGATGGGCCAGCAGCTCGCGCAGGTAGCCGCCGTTATGCATCACGCCCAGCAGCGGCGCGGCTTCCAGCGCGGCCATGAGGCGCCGGATCGCGTCCTCGCGGTCCCGCCCGAGCACGATGATCTTGGCCACCATCGAGTCGTACCAACTGCCGATCTCGTCACCCTCGGTCAGGCCATGGTCGACGCGGCAGCCGGCGCGCCCTGGCCGCCACTGCTGCACGCGGCCGGCCTGCGGCCTGAAGCCATCGTAGGCATCCTCGGTGCACAGCCGCGCCTCGATCGCATGGCCGGTGAAGGCGATCTGTTCCTGCCTCAGCGGCAGCGGCTCGCCCGCGGCGATGCGCAGCTGCCACTCGACCAGGTCCTGCCCGGTAAGCAGCTCGGTCACCGGATGCTCGACCTGCAGCCGCGTGTTCATCTCCAGGAAGAAGTGCTCGCCGCTGGCCTGGTCGACGATGAACTCCACGGTGCCCGCACCGCGGTAGCCCACCGCCCGCGCCGCCGCCACCGCATCGGCGCCCATCGAGGTGCGGCGCGCCGCGTCGAGCACCGGCGCTTCCTCGATCAGCTTCTGGCGGCGCCGCTGGGTCGAGCAGTCGCGCTCGCCGAGATGGATCGCGTTGCCGTGGGCATCGGCGAAGACCTGAATCTCGATGTGCCGCCCGCGTTCGACCAGGCGTTCCAGCATCAGCGCGCCGTCCCCGAAGGCGCTCTGGGC